>JAXDGF010000280.1:0-2806 GCA_034665165.1 Solirubrobacteraceae bacterium
GGTCCGGCGCCTGGTGGCGGCCTCGCCACCTTCGGCGGGGGACCAGCTCACTGCGTGGTGGGGCGGCCTCCCTGCCGCCGGGCGGGTGGCGCGCGTGGCGGTGGCCGGCGCCTTCGTCGGCTACGTGGCGTGGATCCTGCGCCACCCCGGGCTCGGTCTCGACGCGCTCACGTATCACCTCGCGCTTCCTGTCGACTGGGCCCACAACGGCCGCCCGGGCTCGCTCGTGGCCGTCAACGACGGCCTCCCGATCCAGAACTACCCGCTCACGTGGGAGGTGCTCGTGGCCTGGTTCACGGGAATCGGCCACACGCTCGTGCCCGCCATGCTCGTGACCCCGGGCGCCTTGGTTCTCCTGGGCGCGTCGGTGCGGGCCGGGCTGGCGGAGATGGGCGTGTCGGGGCGACTTGCATGGCTGGCTGCCGCGGCGCTCGCGACCCTGCCGATCGTCGTCATCCAGCTCCCGGGGCCGAACAACGATCTCCCCGAGATGGCGTGGCTGGCGTGCGCGGCCGCGCTCGTGGCGGGGGTGGCGGCGCGGCGGGCGGTGGCGGGGGCCGCGGGGCGGCGGGCGGTGGCGGGGGCGCCAGCGGTGGCGGGGGTGGCGGGGCGTGAGCGCCCGGGACTCCTCGCGGTCGCACTCATCGCGGTCGGGTTGTGCGTGGGGACGAAGACGACGGGCGCCCCGCTCGCCGCGCTTGCGCTCGTGCTCGGCGGGTGGGCATGCCGCCGCGAGCTCCGGCGCGTGGCCCGGCTGCTCGTCCTCGCCGCGGTCGTGGCGGCCGTGATCGGCGGCGTCTGGTACGTACGTAATCTCATCGACCACGGCTCGCCCTTCTGGCCCCTGTCGACGACCCCGTGGGGCGATCCCATCCCGGCGCCCTTCCGCGCCGTCGACGTCAGCCTGCTGAACAATTTCCACGCTACCCTCCACGCCCGCACCGACGCGTACTGGCGGGTCCTCGCCGGCGGCGTGATCCTGGTGGTCGGCGCGGTCGCCTCGGTCCTGTGGGCGACGCGTGGGGCGGCGAAGTGGGGCGCTCTGGTTGTGGTCGCGACGCTCCTGATATGGGCGGCGTCGCCGTACACCGGAATCTCCTCGAGCACGCAGCTCGCGATCGGGGCCACCCGGTACCTGCTCCCATGCATGCTGGCGGCGGCGGTGGTGGTGGCGCTGGCGGCGCGGGGGGCCGGCGCGCTTCGTGGCGGGGTCTCGCGCCGTGGGGCGGGCGCGCTTCGTGGCGGGGTCTCGCGCTGTGGGGCGGGCGCGCTTCGTGGCGGGGTCTCGCGCCGTGGGGCGGTGGCCGAAGTCCTGTCCGCGCTCGTCCTCCTCGGCGCCCTCGCCGTCAACATCGATCGCGACGCGCCGCTCGGCTTTCCCAACGCGCCGCCGGTGCGGCTGCTGCTGATCGCGGCCGCGGTCGCCGCCGCGGTGGCGGTCGTCGCCGAACTCGGGGTCAGAGCGCGGGACGCGAGCGCGTGGCTGACCCGGTGGGGGGCGTCGCTCGTCGCCGGAGTCGTGGCTGTCGCGGCGCTCGCGACCTTACTGGTGCCCGTGAACGGCTACATGACCTCTCACGCCGGGACTGGCCTCTTCGACGCGGGTCTCGTGCGCTGGCTCGACTCCCGCGCCGCCTTCCGCCACGGCCACGAGCCGGTTCTGATCGGGCCGGTCACCGTGGCAGTCCTGACCGGCGCCCGCCTCGCCCACCCGCTCATCCTCCTTCCCGGCGACGATCGCTGCGCCACGCTCGTCCGCCAGGCGCGCGATGCCTGGGTGGTGATGGAGATCGGGCCGACGGCGGTCAGCTACGCGCGCCACTGGGTCGGCTGCCTGCCGGGCAGACGAGCGGCGTACTTGGACGGGAACTTCCTGGTGTTCGCGCCGCCGGCGCTCAGGGTGGCGGCGTGAGGTGGGGGTGTGCGAAACCCTTGAAATGAGGCCCCGGTTTGGGGCGGCCGGGCGTGCGGCGAGGGAAACTCGGGAGGGCGTGCTGCGTTTTGCCCGATATTTGACGAAAACGCAGCACGGCCCGGGGCGCGGTGGCGCTTTGCGAGCCCCGAGCGGCGCCACGGCCACAAAACCGCGCCATCGACGACGGCTCGCCGGCGCGAGCGAGCTCGGAAGATCACAGTGATCGTGAGCTTGGATGAAGCGAGGCCATATGCTTCTCGGCATGGTGGACCCCAGCCAAGACGAGCCGCAGACCGAACCGCGAGGTCGCTGCGTGTGCGGCGAGAAGGTCATCGTCGCGGACGCTGAGGCCATAACTCTCCCCAACGGTCGTCCCGGCTGGTCAGGCTACTGCCCCGAGTGTGGCGCTCCGCTATTTGTGATCCGTCGTAGATCCCCGACAGGGAGCTAGCCAGACTCGACCCTCGAGGGGCAGGCGGACGTCAATGCCACTGTGTGCGCTGACAAAGGCAAGCGGGTACGCTCGATCGCATAACCAATCGATCATTGAAGTTGCCGCAGGCGAGATCAAAGTCCTGTGCGACCAGCTTCAGGCGAACCCGCCTGACGACCTTGTGCGGATCGGCGCGGTAAACGGCAGCCTGATAGCAGAATGGACCAGCGGTGGGACGACGACGAAAGTCGGCCCTAGCGTTACGAAGGAACTGCCCTAGGCTTAGGCTAAGCGAGGAACCAACGAACGTTCTAACCCGGCAATAGCGCCGAGCCGTTAAGCTTGGAGAGTCTCCGGTGCTACCAGAATCCGACTCGCTGTGAACTCAGGAACCGTCGAGCAGAAAACGCAGACCCACGGCGATGTGCTGACGACGATCTCGGACGGGATGGTCGCGC
>JAXDGF010000281.1:0-2539 GCA_034665165.1 Solirubrobacteraceae bacterium
CGCGGAATTCTCGACGATGTTGGCCATCACCTCCACGCCCACGGCGAGCGCCCGCTCGTCGAGGTCGAACGTCGGTTGGTGGAGGTCCAGCTGCGGACCGCGCCCCGACCACACCCCGAGTCGCGCCATCGCGCCGGGCACTTCCTCGAGGTACCAGGAGAAGTCCTCGCCGCCGCCGGACTGACGCGTGTCGGCCAACGCGTCGGGTCCGATCGCCTCGATGGCGTGCACGAGGATCCGGGTGGAGATCGCCTCGTTGACCACGGGCGGCACCCCGCGCCGGTACTCGACGCCGAACTCCACGTTCAGTGGCGCCAACATCGATGAAACGATCTCGCGGACAAGGCTTTCCATCGATACCCAGGCCTCGCGGCTGGCCGTGCGGATCGTGCCGGCCACGCTTCCGGACTGCGGAATCGCGTTGGCGGCGATGCCGGCGTTCACCGCACCCCAGACCATGACGGTGCTGTCGCGCGGGTCGAGCCGACGCGACAGCACGCCGGGTACCCCGGTGATCAGAGTGCCCAAGGCGTAGACGAGGTCACCGGTGAGGTGCGGTCGGGACGTGTGGCCGCCGGGCGACGCCAGGGTGATCTCGACCTGGTCGGCGGCGGAGGTGATCGGGCCCGGCGTGACGGCTACCCTCCCGACGGCGAGCCTCGGGTCGCAGTGCAGGGCGAAGATGCGCGACACCCCGCTCAGCGCGCCCGCGGCGATCGCGTCGATGGCGCCGCCGGGCATCAGCTCCTCGGCGGCCTGGAAGATGAGCCGCACCCCGGTCGGGAGTTGAGGCACGGACGCGAGCGCCAGACCCGCTCCCAGCAGGATCGCGGTGTGGCCGTCATGGCCGCAGGCGTGCGCGACGCCCGGCACCAGCGATGTGTAGGGCGCCCCCGTGCGCTCCATCATCGGCAGGGCGTCCATGTCGGCGCGAAGCGCCACCCGCGGGCCGTCCTCCGGGCCGAAGTCACAGGTCAGGCCCGTTCCGCCGGGAAGAACCTTCGGGTTGAGGCCCGCGTCGGCCAGACGCGACGCGACGAACTGCGTCGTCGCGAACTCTTGGCGACCCAGCTCCGGGTGGGCGTGGATGTGTCGCCGCCACGTCACGAGGTCGTCGGCATGATCGGCGAGCCAGGCCCCGGTGTAATCGCTCACGCTCATGCGCGCGCCGCCTGCAGTCGTAGCACCCGGTCTCGCTCCTTCGCGGTCTCCGCAAGGCTGACGACGGTGCGCGCCAACATGATCGCGCCCTCCACGACGGCCCTGTCGGCGCTTGGACTCGCTGCGGCGGTGGTGAACCCGGGCTGGTGAACCGACGCGCCGTTGGCGTCGATGCCGACGATCGGGTGGATGCCGGGCATGACCTGAGTGACGTTTCCCATGTCGGTACTCCCCAGCGGAAAGGCCGCCTCGATCTCGGCGCCCACGGGCGATCGACCCACCCGAACCATCTCCGCGCGGAAGACGTCGGCCAGCCACTGGTCGGGCGTCAACTCGAAGTAGGGAGGTTCCGTCTCCCTGACGTGATAGTCGCAACCGGTGGCGATCGCGCCCGCAAGGAAGCAATCGGCCATCCTGCCCTCGAGCTCGCGCAGCGACCCGGCGTCGTTGGCACGCATCGTGTACTCCATCTCGGTGCGGGCGGGGATGACGTTGGTGGCCTGTCCGCCGTCGGTGACGATCCCGTGGATCATCTGCCCGGGCACCAACTGCTGGCGGAGCAGTCCGATCGCGACCTGCGCGACCGTGATGGCGTCGGCGGCGTTGAGCCCGAGATACGGAGCGACGGCGGCATGGGCCTCTCGCCCGACGTAGCCGACCGCCACCTGCGAGAGCGCCAACGAGCGCGCGCGGGCGATGTCGAGTGGACCTGCGTGGAGCATCACCGTCGCGGCGATGTCGTCGAACGTGCCCGCCTCCAACAGCAGAACCTTGCCGCCGCCCGCCTCCTCGGCAGGGGTGCCGATCAGCACGACCGTGAGGTCCAGCTCGTCCGCGACGTCGGCCAACGCGAGTGCGGTGCCGACCGCCGACGCGGCGATGATGTTGTGGCCACAGGCGTGACCGATCCCGGGCAGGGCGTCGTATTCGGCGCAGATGCCGATGACCAGCGACCCGCTTCCGAAGTCGGCGCGGAACGCGGTGTCCAGACCACCGGGTTCGCTGGTGATCGCGAACCCGCGCTCGGCGACGAGGGCCTGGGTCTTGGCACAGCTGCGGTGTTCGTCGAACGCCAGTTCCGGCTCGGCGTGGATCGAGTGCGACAGCTCGATCAGGTCACCGCGACGTCGCTGGACGGTGTCCTCGACGGTCATCGACGCTGTGGCGGTCGGCATCGGAGAAGTATCTCACCCAGGACATCTGCGCTCCGCGCAAGCGCTCGCTGGGGCCCCGCCGCATTAGATAGCACTGGCGGCGAGGTCTACTCGATCTTCGTCGCCACCAGTGCTATCTCAATGAGCGGCATTAGGCTGCATCCTCGTGACTCGTGTGACCGATCCCCGATCCGCTGCCCAAGCGGCGGCCGACGAGCTTCGGG
>JAXDGF010000282.1:0-16725 GCA_034665165.1 Solirubrobacteraceae bacterium
TCAGCGGCGGCTGCCTGGCGGCGGTGCTCTTCGCCGTGTGCGCGCGCACCGCGTCGGGCTGGCCGGGCCGGCTAGGGCTCCGAAGCACGGCCCTCGGCCTCGCCGTCTGCTTCACCGGAGGGGTGGCCCTGTGGCTGCCCAGCGGACCGCTCGGCACCGGATGGGCACGGCGCTCGGGCACGCCCGCCTCGCTCCTGCACCCCTCCCCGGCTCGCACCCCATGACGCCCGGCCACGAACGACGAAGCCACCCCACCCGATGAGCGTCTCCGCCCCCGCCACCACCCTCCCGCGGCTGCTCGCCGGGATGACGGGCAGTGGCCCGCTACCCCTGGACCGCCATCTCGAGATCCACGGCCACCTCCCCGCGCCCTCCCGGCGCGGCGGGGACTCGGCGCTCGCGCTCGTTACCGAGCTCGAGCGCTCGGGACTGCGGGGCCGCGGCGGGGCTGCCTTTCCGACCGCGGCCAAGCTCACGGCCGCCGCCACCGCGCGCGGCCGCGCCGTCGTCGTCGCCAACGGCTGCGAGGGCGAGCCCGTGAGCCGCAAGGACCGCCTTCTGCTCGAACGCCTACCCCATCTCGTCATCGACGGGGCCCTGGCCGCGGCTCGGGTGGCGGAGACGAGCGAGGTTCTGATCGCCGTCGACGAGTCCGCGACCCGGGCCGTCCACGCCGTCGATCGCGCCCTGCGAGAGCGGACCGACTTGCCGCGCGGGGTCCGGGTCGTCACCGTTCCCTCCGGCTACGTGACCGGTCAGGAGTCGGCGGTCGTGAACTTCCTCGGCGGCGGGCCGGCCAAGCCGATGTGGATGTCCACGCCCATCTACGAGCGCGGCGTCCGGGGGCGGCCGACCTTCGTCAGCAATGTCGAGACCCTCGCCCACATGGCCCTCATCGCCCGCCACGGTGGCGCTTGGTTCCGCGCCCTCGGCGCCGCCGATGAGCCCGGATCAACGCTCGTCACGGTCAGCGGAGCGGTCGCGTATCCCGGCGTGTTCGAGATCGAGACGGGCACTCAGATCGCCTCGCTCATCGAAGCCGCCGGCGGTGCGACGACCGAGATCCGGGCCTTCCTCCTCGGCGGCTACGCCGGCACGTGGGTGCCGGCTGGGCCCGGCTCTCACCTCGCTCTCAGCCGCGAGGGCCTCCACGACGCCGGCGCCTCGCTCGGGTCCGGAGTCCTCTTCGCGCTGCCGAGCTCGGCCTGCGCCGTCTCCGAGATCGCCCATTTGGCTCGGTGGCTGTCGGGCCAGAGCGCGGGACAGTGCGGCCCGTGCATCCACGGACTCGACGCGATCGCCACGGCGCTCGAGCACGTGCGCGCCGGCGGTACCGGAAAGAAAGCGCTGCCCGAGATCGTCCGCTGGGCCGCGCTCGCGAACGGGCGCGGCGGCTGCGCGCACCCCGACGGCGTCGCGCGCTTCATCGTCAGCTCGACCCACGAGTTCGCCGCCGAGCTCGCCGACCACGCCCGCCACGGCGCCTGCGCCGCCTGCGTCCAGCGCCACGTGCTCCCGACCGCGGCTCCACCCTCGACCCGGCGCGCGGCCTAGAGCCCATGGCCGGCACCCGACTGCGCGTCAACTGGATCGCCTGCGAGGCCCACGGGATGTGCGCGGAACTGCTGCCCGAGCGCATCACCCTGGACGACTGGGGCTATCCGATCATCGACGAGCGCCCGATCGGGGCCGAGCTCGAGGCCCACGCCCGCCGCGCCGTCGACGCCTGCCCGACCCTCGCGCTCCTCCTCGAACGCGACCGCGAGCGCGATAAGACCCGCCGTCGCTAACCGCGCCGCCTACTTCGTGTAGACGGCGAAGAAGTCGCGGTCGTCCTGGGTCAGGTAGCGATCGGGCGAGCGGTTCATGGCCGCCAGGAGGTTGGCCGGACCGGCCGCGTTCGGGTGGCGGTAGGTGATGAAGCTGACCCAGTAGGAGTTGATGTCGAGCTCCATCGCGCGGACGGCGCCGGCGCGGATCAGGATCTTGGCCAGCGAGCCGACGGTCTGGTAGTTGGCGGCGGCGTAGATGAGGTTGCCGTGGCGGTCGATCCCAAGTCCTGAGCGCCACACGCGGACCGCGTTCCCGAGCGTCGCCCCCCACTGCGGTCCATCGCTGAGGTTCGGGTTCGGATGCCCGTGATTGACGATCAGGGGCAGGTTCTGGCGGGCATAGAGGACGGTCGGTCCCACGTCCGCCCCGCCGGTCCAGGACACAACATTCGTGCGCCCATTCGTGTACCCCACCACGGTCGCGAAGCCGTTCTTGAGCGGCGCGTAGGTGTGGCCACCGAGCGCGAAGCCGCCGCCCGAGTCCTGGAGCTTGAAGCCGCTGTTGAAGGTGGCGACGAGGTGCCGGCGACTCCCCGGAGGCACCTCCATCGGTCCGCGCGGGATGGTGACGGCGGGCTCCTGCAGGCCCGGGTAGAGGATTACGCTCGTGCGCGTGTGATCGATCCACGCCACCCCCGCCACCAGCTGCGGATAGGCGGGGTCGCTGCGGAAGCTCGTCACCAGCACCGGCGGCCGCGAGCCTCCGCCCACCAAGGTCGGATGCCAGACGCCCTCGCCCGCGAGCGACGGCGAGATCACGGGGCGGAGCGCCTTCGGGGCGTAGGGCTCGACCACGCGGCGCGCGACCGCGATCTGGTGCGGCAGCGTCTTCAGCGCGGGTCCGCCCGTCGCGGGCGCCGTCAGCGAGTAGTAGATCGACTCGACCCGGTTGACGATGGGGCGCGCGCCGTTGCTCGTGAGCCACTCGACGGTGCGGATTCCGAGACTCGAGTCCGACCGCTGGGTGAGCATGCTCAGGTAGGAGATGACGACGGGGATGAGGCAGATGCCGGCGGCGAAGAGGAAGACGCGACGGACGCGCTGGGTCGTCGGCGTAGGGGGCTCGCGTCGCCGGCGAGCGAGCGGCGGGCGTGGCGAGCGCACAGGCTCGTGGGTGATTCCCGCCATCGGCGCAATTGTGCCAAAGGGCGTGCCCTGGGAAAACGTGAGAACCTACTCACCGCACGTACATCTCCGATTGAGGTAGTAAGCCCACGCTACCCGGCGATCGGTGCACGGAGCTGCGTGGTTTCATGCTGCGTGAGCTCAGGTCCCCACGCCGTTGGCCCCCACTGGCGCATTGAGCCCCGCAACTTCCGCAACCGCAACTTCCGCACCTCGATCGGCCACCGAGCCCCAGGCGGTGGGCCCGGTGGCGACTGCCACGGGCCGGCGCGGGCCACTGCTGGCCACGCTGGTGACCATGCGTCCCCGGCAGTGGATCAAGAACTCCCTCGTAATCGCCGCGCCGGCCGCGGCCGGGGCGCTGGCGCACGACGACGTCCCCGTGCGCGTCGGGGTCGCCTTCGTCGCCTTCTCCCTCCTGGCTTCTGGCATCTACGCCGTCAACGACGTCCGCGATGCGGCCGAGGATCGCCGCCATCCCCGCAAGCGCCGCCGCCCCGTCGCGGCGGGCGAGCTGACTCCTCGGGTGGCGCTCGCGCTCGGGGCGGCGCTCATGATCGTCGGTCTCGTCGCCTGCGCGCTCGTCGAGCCGATGCTCGCGCTCGTCGGCGCCGCCTATCTCGCCGTCACGCTCACCTACACCACGGTGTGGCGCCGCGTGGTCATCGCCGACATCCTCGCCATCGCCGCGGGCTTCGTCCTGCGCGCGATCGCGGGCGGGGTCGCCGCGCCCGTCGACCTCTCCCACTGGTTCGTGCTCGTGGTCGTCTTCAGCGCCGTCTTCGTCGCCGCGGGCAAGCGCCACGCCGAGCTCCGCCGCGCCAACGTGGCGCAGGCGGGACGGCGGCGAGTCCTGCACATGTACACGGAATCGCAACTGCGCCTCGCCCTGACCGCGAGCATGATCTTCGCCTTCGCCGCCTACCTGCTGTGGGCGGTCGCGGGCCCCCTGGTCGAAGGCGTTCCCTGGAGATTGACGACCGTCGTCCCCTTCGCCGGCTGCCTGCTGCGCTACGGCATGCTGCTGCGCCGGGGTGACGGGGAGGCCCCTGAGGATCTCGTTTTCGGCGACCGCTGGCTGCGATTCTGGGCAATAGCCTGGGTCGTCACCTTCGCGATCACCATCCATGCCACTCACTGACGCGGACACCATCGTCGCCCACACCGCACGGGTGCACGGATGGGGGCGAGCCGGCAGTGCGAGCGTCAGCCTGCTGCGCCCGACCGATGAGGCCGAGCTGGCAGAGGCGCTGGCCGGGTGCCGGCGCTCGCAGCAGCCCGAGGTGCGCTCGGGAGGCGCGATTGCCCGTGGCCTCGGCCGCAGCTACGGTGACGCCGCCCAGCTCAGCGGCGGTCACGTCCTCGAAATGAGTGGCTTATGCGGCTTCTCGCTCGACGCCGAGGAAGGAACGGTGACCGCGTACGCCGGGATGAGCATCGGCGAGCTTCTGGCCGGCGTCGTACCGCGTGGATGGATGGTCCCGGTCGTCCCCGGAACCCAGCACGTGACCGTCGGCGGCGCCATCGCCAGCGACATCCACGGCAAGAACCACGGTAGCGTCGGCACCTTCTCCACTCACGTGCGCCGGATCGGCCTCTTGACGGCGACGGGGGAGATGCTCGAGCTCGAGCCCGGCGACCCGTCCGGTCTGTTCGAGGCCACGGCGGGGGGAATGGGCCTCACCGGTCTCATCGTGTGGGCCCAGATCGCGCTCCTACCGGTGGCCACCGCGCTCCTGTCCGTCGACACCGACCGTACGCGCGACCTCGACGAGGCCCTCGCCCTCCTCGCCGGCCCCGGCGGGCCGCACCGGGTCGCGTGGCTCGACCTGCTCGGTTCGCGCGCGGGCCGCGGCATCGTCACCCGCGCTGCCCACGCGCCCGCCGAGGCTCGTGTCGAGGCGACGGCGCGCCACGACCGGGCGACGGTGGGCGCGAGCGTGACCGTGCCCGAGCGCTGGCCTGCGGGGATCGTGCGGGCGAGCACGATCCGTGCCTTCAACGAGCTTCGCTACCGGCGTGCCCCCCGCCACGCACGCGGCCAGGTCGAGGGACTGGGCGCGCACATGTTTCCGCTCGACGCGCTGTCGGCGTGGCCGCGCTTGTACGGGAGCGAGGGCTTTCTCCAGTACCAGCTGGTCGTGCCGACCGGCCAGGAGCGAGTTCTCGACGCCGTCGTCTCCGGCCTGCACCGAGCGCGCGTCCCCTGCTTCCTCGCCGTGCTCAAGGATTTCGGCCCCGAGAACGGCGCCCCGCTCTCGTTCCCGCTCGAGGGTTGGACCCTGGCCCTCGACCTCCCGCGCGCGGCCGCCGGCCTCTACCGCCTCCTCGACACCTTCGATGACCTTGTCGCCGGCGCCGGCGGGCGGGTCTACCTGAGCAAGGACGCCCGCTTGCGCCCCGGTACCGTCCAGGCCATGTACCCACGCCTGGCCGAGTGGCAGGAGATTCGCGCCGGCGCCGATCCTGACGGCTTGTGGCGCTCTGACCTCGCTCTGCGCACCGGCCTCGTGACGATCGGCGGCCTGTGAGCGCCACGGGCGCGGACGCGCGGGCGCCGCGACGGCTGCTCCTCGTCGGCGGCAGCTCGGAGATCGGGCTCGCGATCGCGCGGCGGCTGGCCGTCGACGGCCCCGTGCACGCCTATCTGCTCGGGCGCGACCGCGACCGCCTCGAGTGGGCCGGGCACGAGCTCGCGCGCGAGGGGCTCGAGGTGGGGCCGATCGGCATCGTCGATGCCGCCGACACGGGTGCGCACGCCGGCGCCATCGCGAACGCCTTCGAGCAGTCCGGGGGTTTCGACCTCGTCGTCCTCGCCGTCGGCGTCCTCGGGGCCCAGGAGGGTCTCGACGCCGACCCTGCCGTCGCCGAGACGGTGATGCGGGTCAACTTCCTCGGCACCGGCTCGTTGCTGCTCCACTCCCTACGCGCCCTGCGTGCTCAGGGCTCCGGCACCCTCGTCGTCCTCTCCACCGTCGCCGGCGAGCGGGTCCGGGCGAGCAACGCCGTGTACGGCGCCGCCAAGGCCGGTCTCGATGCGCTCGCCCAGGGCCTGGCTGACGCCACCGCGGGGACCGGCGTGCGCGTGCTCGTGGTGCGGCCCGGATTCGTCGCCACGCGCATGACCGAAGGGCTGCCCCGCGCGCCCCTGGCCACCACGGCCGAGGCGGTGGCTGACGCCACCGTCGGCGCGCTCGCCGGCCGGGCGCACACAATCTGGGTCCCGCGTACCCTGCGCCCCCTGTTCGCCGTCCTGCGCCACCTGCCGCGGCCGGTATTCCGCCGCCTGCCGCTGTGAACAACCGGGGCCGGCTCGTCGTCGATGTCGCCCTCGCCGTCCTCGTGGCCATCCTCGTGCTCGTGCTCTCACCCGGCCTCGGCGTGGTCGCCATTCTCGTCGGGCTCGTCGTGCTCTTCTCGGCCATCAGCTTCGGAGTAGGGGCGCTCGCGCGCCGCTGGCGCGGCCCGCCGGTCCGTCCCGGGGGGCAAGACGAGGGCGGCGGCTGATCCGGCGCATCCCGTTGGGTAAAACACTTGGGATCGGATGACCAGCGTCGATAACCGGGCCGAGAGCCTGGCCATTCCCGAGCCGCGCTTCTACCCGGCCACGCGGGCTGGAGCTATCGCGGCTCGGCTCGTTCGCGCGGTCCCCTGGGGGATCTGCGCCGTCACCGCGCTGGCAGCCACCCTGCGCTTCGCGGAGCTCGGCGACGTGGTCGGGAACCCGTTCTATGACGCCGCCGTGCACAGCATGGGGCTGTCGTGGCACAACTTCCTCTTCGGCGCCTTCGATCCCGGCGCCGTGCTCGCCGTCGACAAGCCGCCGCTCGACCTGTGGCTCCAGGTCGCGAGTGTGAGGGCGTTCGGATGGAGCTCATGGGCGCTGCGCCTGCCCGAGGTGGTCGGGGGGACGCTCGCCGTGCCCGTGCTCTACGACGCCGTGCGCCGCGTCGCCGGTCGCGGCGCCGGCCTTGCCGCCGCCGCTGCCCTCGCGGTGACACCCGTCTCCGTCCTCACCTCGCGCAGCGACACGATGGACTCGCTGATGATGCTGTGCGTCGTCGCCGCGCTGTGGCTGACGGTGCGAGCGGCGCAGGCCGGCAGCCGGCGCTCGCTCGTGCTCGCCGGGGTCGCGCTCGGGCTCGCCTTCAACGTCAAGCTCCTCGAGGGCCTCGCCGCCGTCCCTGCCCTGATCGTCCTCTACGCCGTGGCCGCGCCCATCCCGCGGCGGTGGAAGGCGGCGGACCTCGGCCTCGCCGGGCTCGCGCTCGCCGCCGTTTCGCTCTCCTGGGCCGCGGTCGTAACGCTCGCGCCCGGGCGCCATCCCTTCCCGATCGGATCGAAGACGGGGACCGTGTTCGACGCCATCTTCAGCTTCAACGGCATCGGCCGGATCGCCGGCACCCTTCCCACGGGCGGGGTCTACTCGGATCCGCCCGGCGTCTTTCGCCTCTTCAGCGGCGTCGGGAGCCTCGGACGGCTCTTTGGCGTGATGCTCCTCGCCGCCCTCGCCCTCGGGGGCGCCGCCCTCGTCGTCGAGTGGCGCCGGCGCGCGAGCGAGGAGGAGCCGGCTCGGAGCCGGCTCGCGTTCGCCTTCGCGCTGGCCGTCGTCATCTGGCTGGGAACCGGAGTGGCGCTCCTCAGCTACGTGACGCTCCTCCACGCCCGCTATCTGGAGATGGTCACGCCGGCCGTGGCCGCTGCCATCGGATTGGGTCTCGCCTCGCTGGTCGAGTCGTTGCGGCCCGGAGCTCGGGCGGGCACGTCCTTCGCCGGCACCCTGTGGGAGGGCCGTCGCGCGCGCGCGTCCGTGCTTCTGCTGGCCGTGGCCCTCGCGGGCGTGTGCTGGTACACGTCCACGCTCCAGTCCGCGTCGGTCGCCCGCTCCGCGGCGATCGCCGGTGCCGCCGTCCTCGCCGCCGCCGCCGCGACCGTGGCCGGGCGCGCGGCGCGCCCCGTCGCGCTCGCCGCGGGCGTCCTCGCTCTCGCCGCCTTCCTCGCCTTCCCGGTCAAGGAGTCAGACCGGGTCGTGCGCCAGGCCAAGTCGGACTCGGTCGGTCTGCCCGTCCAGCCCCGCAAGGTCGAGGTGGCGATCTCGCGCTATCTGCTCCCCCGCACGAAGGGCCTGCGCTACGAAGTAGCTGCTGACAACTCGATCGAGCTCGCGCCGCTCTTGATCCACGACGCCAGGCCGATCCTCCCGCTCACGAGCTTCGCGGCGCAGCCGCTCGTGAGCCTGCGCCAGCTCCGGCGCGCGGTCCGCTCGGGCGCCGTGCGGTACGCCCTCATCGGACGCTATCCGTGCCCTCCGGGCCGCCAGGGCGCCGCCTGCATCCCGGCCTCGCTCTGGGTCCGGCAGAACGGAGTCGACGTGAGCGCCCAGGCCGGGATACCTCCGGCGGTCCGGCTCAAGCTCTATTTTCTGACCGGGTGAGGATCTCGTCGTGGGCGGAACAAACGCCGCCCACGCCTGTTGTTAATCGACGACGACTTCGTGTTCATGCCTCAACCCCACCGTCCGTCCCTCTGGGGACCCGCTCTCTGCCTGGTCGCGGTGCTCGCGCTTGCGCTCGTTGCGGCCCTTCCCGCCCGGGCCGCTGGCTCGGGCGCGGCGCCGGCCGCGGCGTGCTCGGCACCGACCGCGGGGAGCTTCACGGTCAGCGTCCAGAGCGGGGGCATCGTGCGCCAAGCCCTCGTCCACGTTCCCGCGGGCATCCCCGCCGGCACGCCCGCGCCCCTGCTTCTGGCCCTGCACGGGGCCTACGGAACCGGTCCCGGGATGGAGACCTACAGCGGCTTTTCCAGCCTGGCCGACACCGACGACTTCATCGTCGCCTACCCGAACGCCGCCGGCCACTTCTGGAACATCAGCGGGGCGAGCAACCAGCCCAACGACGTCGCCTTCATCAGCGCCCTCATCAGCACGCTCGAGTCGAACCTCTGCATCGACTCGAGCCGCGTCTACGCGGCCGGCGTCTCCAACGGCGCCGGCATGGTCGCGCTCCTGGGCTGCGACCTCTCCACCCACCTGGCCGGGATCGCGGCCGTCGCCGGGGACTACGACAAGCTCCCGGCCTGTCACCTCAAGCGCCCCGTGCCTCTGCTCGAGATCCACGGCACCTCAGATCGGATCGCCCCGTACCGCGGCAAGGGGGCGCACGCGACCGTCAATGGGCTTCCTCCCTTCGTGGACGAGTGGGCGGGGTGGGACGGCTGCTCCGGATCGGCGACCAGTCGTCCGATTGCCACCCACACGGTGATGTTCAAGTGGAAGAAGTGCTCCCGCGCCGCGACCGTCGAGCACATCCGGATCATCGCCGGGCGTCACCAATGGCCGGGCGCGACCCCGCCCGACCCGGGACCGGCGTCCACCATCTGCGCCTCGTGCGCGATCTGGAGCTTCTTCTCCACGCTCGGCGCTCAGTCGACCTCGCCGGCCCCCGCGCCACCGAGCACCACTCAGCCGCCTACCACGGGCGGGGCCCCGCCCAGCGGCGGTGCGCAACCGTAGACGGGGCTAGGGTTCTGACGCGGGCCCTTAGCGCGCGTAGACCGCGAAGAAGTCGCGGTCGTCCGGGCTCAGGTACCGGTCTGCGCTGCGCGTCATGTCGGGGAGGAGGTTGCTCGGGGACCCGGCGTAGCGCTGGGCGTAGGTGATGAAGCTCACCCAGTAGGAATTGATGTCGAGCTCCATGGCGCGGACGGCGCCGGCTCGGATCAGGATCTGCGCGAGTGAGCCCACGGTCTGGTTGTCGGCGGCGGCGTAGATGAGGTTGCCGTTCTTGTCGACTCCGACCGCGGAGCGCCAGACCCGGATCGCGTTCCCCACCGTGACCCCCCAGGCGGGGCCGTCGGACAGGTTCGGGTTGGGCTGGCCGTTCTCGACGATCAGGGGCAGGTTCTGGCGCGCGAACTGGACTCCGGCCGGGACCCTGGGTCCCCACTGCCACGGCTGGATGTCGACGTGCCCGTTCGCGTAGCCGATGAGGGTGGCCATACCGCTCTTCATCGGAGCGTAGGTCTGCCCGCCGACGGCGAAGCCGCCCGCCGAGTCCTGGAGCTTGAAGGCGCTGTTGAAGGTCGCGAGCAGTCGACCCCGGGAGGCGGTCGGGACCTCCATCGGGCCGCGGGGCAAGGTCACGTTCGGCTCGAGCTGGCCCGGGTTGAGGGTGACCCACGTCCGTGCGGTATCGATCCAGGCCACGCCCGCGACCATGCTCGGGTAGTTCGGGTCGCTGCGGAACTGCGTGATCTGCACCGGGGCGTTGGCGCCCGTCCAGGTCTCGCTGGGGACCCAGACGCCCTCGCCGCGCAGCGGGGGCGAGATCACGGGCACGACGTCGGGCGGGTGGACGCTCGCGGTCGCGCCGGCATGCTTGATGGCCAGCTTCCGGATCCCGGGACCGCCGGTGGAGGGCGCGTTCAGTGAGTAATAGATGTTCTCCGCTTGGACGGCGAGGCCGGCGGCGCCGTTGTCGCGCAGCCACTCGAAGGAATTGATGGTGAAGGTCGAGTTCGACGGCTTCGTGATCGCCGACAGGTACGAGATCGAGATCGGAACCAGGCACAGGCCCAGTCCGATCGTCACGATCCGCCGCGCGCGGCGCGCCGGGCTCAGCCGCGGCGGCAGCGGACGGCGGCGGGCCTGGCGGAGGGCGATGTCGTGGACGGGCACAGCGTCGTTGGCGGACCCTGCCGGTTGCGCAGTCAGTGGGCGAGCGCCAAGTGGAAACGTTCGCGTCGGGTCACCATCGTCCTGCTTTTCGGGCTCGTCTGAGAGAAATCTCACTTACAAACGCAGGCAAATCGAGGTCCGGGCAGAAACGCTTGTCGAAGTCATCTGCTCATGCCGACAGCGAGTCCGACAACACAGACGCTTCCGTCCCGGAGCCGGCCGACGGGCGCGGGCGAACGCGATTCGCCCCCAGTAGAGCACATTCACCGGCGGGGCGGTGTACCCGCGTGGCTGCGGGCCGTGCGAGTTCGGCAGTGGGCCAAGAACGCGCTCGTGTTCGCGGCTCCGGCCGCGGCGGGGACGCTGGGGCACCCCGGAGTCCTCGAGCGCGTGTCGCTCAGCTTCGTCGTCTTCTGCCTGCTCGCGAGCGGTGCCTACCTGATCAACGACGCGCGCGATGCGTCCGAGGATCGGCGCCATCCCGTCAAGCGCCACCGGCCGATCGCCTCGGGCGCGATCGCCGCCGATCACGCCACCGCCGCGGGGGCGATCGCGGTGGCCCTCGGGATCTGGCTCGCTCTCGCCGTGAGCGACGGCCTGTGCCTCGTTGCCTGCGCCTATGCGGCCATGAACGTGGCGTATACGACGTGGCTGCGGCGGATCGCCATCGCCGATATCGCGGCCATCGCCGCGGCCTTCGTGCTCAGGGCGCTCGCGGGCGGCGTCGCGGCTCAGGTCCCGATCTCGCGCTGGTTCATCCTCGTCGTCTCCTTCTCGGCCCTCTTCGTCGCGGCCGGCAAGCGCTACGCCGACGTCCTCGACCCGCGCGCGCGGGGCTCGCGCCGCGTCCTCGAGCAGTACACGCCCGAATTCCTGCGCCTCGTGATCGGCGTCGCCTGCGCCGGCGCGCTCTGCGCCTACTCGCTGTGGGCTTTCGCGGACGGGGTCTCGCTGTCCCGCGAGCTGACTATCATCCCCTTCAGCCTCGCCCTGCTTCGCTACGGCTTGCTCGTGACCGCTGGCAAGGGTGGAGCCCCCGAGACGGTGATCTTCGGCGACCGGTTCATGCAGACAGCCGGCGTCGCATGGGTCATCGTGTTTGTTCTTGGAGTCTGAGTGAGCGCCCAACCTTCCCCCCGATCCGCACCGCGCCGCTCCCGTCCGGCTCGCACCGAGCGTTTCACCTATGCCGAGGACTTCGACCGCGCCATCAGGCTCGAGCGGCGCCGGCGCGTCATGCACTTCCGCCGCCGCCGCCGCGATGTGCTCGAGGATTGCGCCGGCGCCCTCGTGCTCATGATCTTCGCGATCATCGTCACCCCGGGGCTCGGCATGCTCGCCATCCTCGCGGTTCCGGTCGCGCTCGTCCTCGTCGGCACCGTGGTCGCGGAGCGCCGGTTCCGACGGCGCCGGCTCGAGGCCCGCCGCGGTCCCCGGGACACCGCGCGGGGCTGACTCGAGCTCACCTGAGCGGGCTCGCCATACTACGCCGATGGCAGGTGTCACCGACGCGATCGAGCGCGTAGCGGCGAAGCTCTCGCCTTCAGAGGAGGACGAGCGCCGGTTCGTCCTGCGCTACGTCCAGCCCGGCCTCGTCGGGCTCATCGACGGCACCCTCTCGACGCTCGCGCCCATCTTCGCCGCCGCGCTCCTCTCCGGTTCGCACGCGGCCCTGTTCGTCGGCCTTGCCACCGCGATCGGCGCGGGGATCAGCATGGGGTTCTCGGAGGCGCTCTCCGACGACGGGACCCAGACAGGACGGGGCTCGGCCATCGCTCGCGGCTTTGTTACCGGCGGGATGACGGCGCTCGGAGGCACCTTCCACTCGCTTCCCTTCCTCATCCACGACGTCAATACCGCCCTCGTCGTCGCCGGGATCGTGGTCGGGATCGAGCTCATCACCATCTCGCTCATCCGCAAGCGCTTTCTCAACGTCTCGCTGCGGGTAAGCCTGCTCCAGGTCGCGCTCGGCGGGGCGCTGATCGTCGCCGTCGGTGTCGGGCTCGGGAGCGCGTAGCTCCCCGCTTGGCGGGCGTGAGCGTCGCGCGCGCGAGCGCGTAGCTCCCCCGCTAGACGGGCGTGAGCGCCGGTCCCGCGGCGGTCTCCCACGCCTGGCGCTCGCGCAGCTCGTGGACGTCGATGTCACCCGCGGCCAGCTCGCCTGTCGCGGCGTCGTGGATGCGGTAGTTGACCGTCCTCCGGCCCAGCGGCTGGGCCTCGAGCATGATCACCCGTAGCTCGCCCTCCTCGAAGCCGCACTGCTGCTGGACGGCGTGGAGTAGCTCTTCGTCGTGGAGGTGGCCGTCGCCGAAGTTGTATCCGAGCACCATCCCGCACACGAGCTCGCCGTCGACCCACGTGTACTCCTCGAAGTTCTCGACCGCCCGGGGCACGAGCTCGGACAGGGCCCGGCCTTGGAGATGCATGAGCCGCCATCCCACGACCCTGCTCGCGAGTGCGATCGCGGTAGTCGGGTCATAGAAGCGCGTGACCTGGTCGGGGACCCACGCGGCCGCCTTCTTGACGAGGTCGAGCTTGCGGTAGCTCTCGCCCTGGAAGAGCCACACGCTGTAGGGCCAGTTGCCGGCGTAGTAGCGCATTGCCATGAGGAAGGAGATCCGGCGCGGGAACAGGTTCCCGAGCAGGGGTATGACGATGACCATGACCGAGAGCAAGGCCGCCGAGGCCGGCGACATCGAGAAGATGCTCACGTGGGCGTGCTTGTCGAAGAGGAAGAACCCGCCGTAGACCATCATCACGTTCCACTCGAGCGGCACCCCGGCGGGGACATTGCTGGTGATGAAAGCGTGGAGGAAGACCATCATGATCAGGCCGACGGTGGTGACGGTCCCCCCCTTGCCCAGGAAGAGGACGAGCGGGACGCCGAACTCGAGCACGACACCTCCGTGGGCGATGTTGGCGACGCGCGACGGACGCAGGTCATCGGGGTAATGCTTGTAGAAGCGCTTGCGCAGCCAGGGCAGGTGCGCCGTCCCCGGAGCGTTGCTGTTCATCACGCACACAACCGAGGTGAAATGGTGGTTGAGCTTCGAGAATCCGGCCCAGAACCACAGCGCGAGCCACAGCGCCTTGACGGCGGGGATCCAGTTCGAGGCGAGTGCGAGCAACGCCACCGCGGTCCAGTAGTGCTCGCCGCGCGCGCTCAGGAAGATCGTCTTGTCCGCGAGCGCGAGGACCAGGTAGAGGACGACGATGGGGACGAGCAGGCTCGTCGGGATCGTCTTTGACACCAGCGCGGCGACGAGGAGCACGTTGACCGCCGCGTAGAGAAGGACGTCGAGCCACGTGCGCCGATAGCCACCGAGGACGGGGAGGCGGGCGAAGAGCGGGCGTTTCGTCGTTCCCGGGCGCAGGAAGTGGATGAAGGCGGTGAAGGGCGGCATGAAGCGCATCGTCAGCGGTCCGCTCCCGCACCCGAGCCCCAGGCCCTCGAACATCATGCTCCAGAGGATGGCCTTCTCGAACGCCGGCTTCGACAGCCACCAGTGCCCGAGGTGGTCGAGGTTTCCGAGCCCCGGGGTGAAGGAGCAGAAGAACCACCACCCGGCGACGTAGAGGAGGATCTTGAAGGCGTAGAACAGGTACACCGCCGAGGGCGACCCGAAGCCCTGGACGGCGAAGCTCTCACACGCCATCCGGGCCCGCTCGGCGAACGGTTTCCTCGACCATTCGAGCGCGTCGTAGTCGGGCACGACCGGTTTCAGAAAGCTCATGTCCCTGTCCTCGCGCGCAAGCCTATCCCGCTGGGGGGCGGGAGCGTGCCGGCACCTGGATCGTCGACCCCGTTCACACGCGGGTCACGTTTGGGCGGATCGGATCTCATAGCCTCGCACCGATAACAGGTACAACGCAGAGGAGAAGAGATGCGCAAGCTGGGGGTGGGCTTCAGGATGTCCCGACGCATGGCCGTGATTACGGCTGGTGCGCTAATAGTTCTGGCCGCGGGTGCCGGGACCGTCCTCGCCGATCCGGCCGGCTGGTTCGGCCCGACCGACAACCCCTGGCCCTACAACTCAGCGGGTCCCGCCCCCATCCTCGCGGCGGTGGGCGACATCTCCTGTCAAGCAGGCGCCCCCCAGGGCACTGAGAAGGCCACCGATGTGTGCACCGGGGGCTCCACTCCGACCACGCGCAACGCGGCGCAGAACGCGACCGCCCAGCAGATCGAGGCGATGTCGCCGGCGCTCGTCGCCATCCTCGGCGATGAGCAGTATCAGAACGGCTATTACCAGGACTTCGAGAGCTCGTTCGACAAGTACTGGGGCGCGTTCAAGTTCCTCCAGCGTCCGGCGCCGGGCAACCACGAGTTCTACGACAACCACGGCCAGCCGGGGGTGCGCGGCTACGGCTACTTCGACTACTACAACGGGATCCAGCACAGCGCCGACGGTTCCGAGCTCGACACCGCCGTCTCGTCCACCGTCACCCAGCCGACCCCCCAGCAGTACGGCCAGGCGGGCCCGTTCGGGACGACCGGTAACGGCTGGTACTCGTACAACCTCGGCGATTGGCACCTGATCTCGCTCAACGCCGAATGCAACAAGGAGCCCGGGGGATGCAGCCCCACCGGATCGTGGTTCGCGAGCGAGACCGCGTGGCTGGCGCAGGACCTGAATCAGAATCACTCCCGGTGCACCGTGGCCTACTGGCATCAGCCGACGTTCAGCTCCACCGCCAGCCCGAGCACCTCGGACAGCGCCGAGGGCCAGGCGGCCGATACCTGGTGGCAGCTGCTCTATCGGCACCACGCCACGCTCGTCCTCAACGGCCATGACCACGTGTACTCGCGCTTTGCGCCGATGGACCCGGCGGGGAATTACGACCCCAAGAACGGTATCCGCGAGTTCATCGTCGGGACGGGCGGGGAATCGCTCGACACCGTCACCCCGAGCACGCCCAACCTGCAGGCGTGGTCCGATCAGTACTACGGGGACATCAAGCTCACGCTCAAGCCCGACGGTTACAACTGGGATTTCGAGTCGGCGCTCCTGAATCCGGCCGCCCCGGCGGGGACGCCGTCAACCTACAGCGACTCCGGCAGCGGCAAGTGCAACGGACTGCCGTCCGACCAGCAGGGGTAGCGTCGTTCACGCAGCGCACGCGCGGCCGATCGGTGCACGCCCGATCTTGGCCGCGTGAGCGTTGACGGGAACGTAGGTGTAGTAGACGCTCGACCGGTCGGCCGTGAGGAGCACCGATTCGCCAGGGAGGACGATCATCGGAGCCCGCGGCCTGCCGGCTCGAGGATCGGCGCAGAAGTTCACGTTGGCCTGCCCATGCGGTTCGGTGACCCAGAGGACCCCGTCAAGCACCCGTACCGAGATCCGCTTCGAGTCCATCCATGTGTTCGGTGTCGAGGCTTTCGAAGTCGCAAGATCGAGACGCCACGCGGTCGTACGTGAGCCGATCGTGTTCTCCACCCAGGCGCCGCCCGCGATCACGCCCCCGAGCGCAGGCTGCGACGCGCTGCGGGGAACTGTCACCTGCGACAGGAGCGCACCGGTCTGGGGGTCGAGCCTGGCGATGTACGTGGGGTGCTTGTAGCCCAGGCTGGCGACCAGGACCCTGCCGGCGCCGTCGGCGGCGAGCTGCACCGGACCCGGGTAGCGCGGGTGGACCACTCGAACCACTCTCCCGGTCGCGAGCGACACTCGGTCCAGGTTTCCCGCCCCCACCCAGAGCGCGCCGCCGGCCGTGGCGAGCGACCCCGTGATCCGCTCGGTGCGGCCCGCTACGGGCAGGCTGACGTGCGATCGAACAGCCAATGACTGCGGATCGAGCCTCCACAGCGAAGTCGCGCTACCGACGCTCGTCGTCACCCACAGCGATCCTCCGGCGAGCAGCGTGTCATCCACGCTGCTGAAGAATCGCCGCGTGGCGAGGATCCGCGGCGACGCGGGATCCAAGCGCGTGAGCTTGTAGATGTCGGCCGTGTGCTCAGCGGCCGGAATCGTCTGGACGAGATAGAGCGAGCCGCCGGCTGCGTACCCCGCGACGGCGGTTCCTCGGCGTCGGTAACGAGCCGGCTCCCGCTCGGGGGGCCGCTGGCCGGCGCGCCCGGCGCGCCCGGCG
>JAXDGF010000283.1:0-2530 GCA_034665165.1 Solirubrobacteraceae bacterium
TCATCGCCACCGAGGTCGGCATGCCGCTCAAGCTGTCGGCCATGATCCAGGTCGGCCTGCCCACCGCCCAGGTCGGGAACTACGCCCAGGTGCTGCGGGATTTCGCCTTCGAGGAGCAGGTCGGCCACAGCCTGGTGGTGAAGGAGCCGATCGGCGTCGTCGGGGCCATCACCCCCTGGAACTACCCCCTGAACCAGATCGTGGCCAAGGTGGCGCCGGCCCTGGCCGCCGGCTGCACCGTGGTGCTCAAGCCGTCCGAGGTCGCGCCGCTGAACGCGATCCTGTTCGCGGAGATCATGGACGCGGCCGGCGTACCGGCGGGCGTGTTCAACCTCGTGAACGGCGACGGCATCAACGTCGGTGCGCCGCTCGCCGCACATCCGGACGTCGACATGGTGTCGTTCACGGGTTCCACCCGTGCCGGTATCGAAGTCGCCCGCGCCGCGGCACCGACCGTAAAGCGTGTGGCCCAGGAGCTCGGCGGCAAGTCGGCCAATATCATCCTCGACGACGCCGACTTCGAAGCCGTCATCGCGCGCGACATGTCCTCGATGTGTACGAACTCGGGCCAGTCGTGCAATGCGCCGACTCGCATGCTCGTGCCCGCGTCTCGGATGGACGAGGCCGCGGCGATCGCAGCCGCGGCCGCCAAGAACGTCGTGGTCGGAGATCCCCGCGAGGCAACCAGCAACATCGGGCCGGTCGTTTCGGCGACGCAGTACAGCCGCATCCAGCAGCTCATCGAGAAGGGCATCGGCGAGGGCGCCAAGCTCGAGATCGGCGGTCCCGGAAAACCCGAAGGCCTCGAGACCGGCTACTTCGTGCGACCGACGGTGTTCTCCCACGTGGCGAACGACATGACCATCGCCCGCGAAGAGATCTTCGGCCCCGTCCTGGTGATGATCGGCTATGACGACGACGACGATGCCGTTCGCATCGCGAACGACACGCTCTACGGCCTCTCGGGGTACATCTCCGGCAGCGGCGCTCGCGCCAATGCGATGGCCCGCCGCATCCGCAGCGGCAACGTCCACGTCAACGGAGCCGGCCCGGATTTCAACGCCCCGTTCGGCGGTTACCGCCAATCCGGCAACGGCCGCGAATGGGGCCCGCTCGGCTTCGAGGAATACCTCGAGACCAAAGCCATCATGGGTGCCAACACCACCGCTTGAGGTCCAGTACGCGGCGTCAGCGGGCCGCGGCGAAGATTCGTCCGACGTTCTCTTCGGAGAAGAACTCGGCCGGTGAAGTTACTCCGGCGTTCACTCGGGCGAAGCCGTCCATCGCGTCCTGGTTGCCGTGCACGGCACCGAGCACTTGCTGCATCTCGGGCGGCGGCGGTTCGAGTGTCGCAAGCTGACAGGTGAACTCGAACATGGCCAGCACGTGCTCGTCGCGTGTGGCTTGGTACTCGCTCATCGCGGCGTCGAAGGCGCGAGCCCCGGAGAGCGACGCGTCCAACGCGTTGGCGCACAGCTCGGCGTCTCGAAACGCGTCGGATATCCCCTGAGCTGTGATGAAATCTTTGTTGTAACCGGCATCACCGACCAGCGCCCACCCGGGACCGAAGGGCTTGCGGAAGAAGTTCTCGACGGCCGTACCCGCGATACGCGCCTCCCGTTTGGCGCCGCGCATTCGCTGCGCGAACTCGGGCGCCATATCGAACATCTTCATGTAGTTCCCTCCGACGTCGCTCTTGTTCGCCTCGAACTCCGCGTACGGCCAACCGGCAACGACGAGCGTCAAGCCGTCGTGGGTGGGCGCCGCTGCCCATCCGCGCCCCGGTCGGATGTACACCTCGAAGCGACCGTCGATGGGCAGGTTGCTCCAGGAGGAGAAGTAGCCGCACAGAATCTGCGGCCTCTCGTTGTACCGGTGCGCACCGACGGCCGCGGCGACGTGCGAGTACCGGCCGTCGGCTCCGACCACGACCTGCGCGTGCTCCGTGACGGATTCGCCGTCCTTGCTGTGGCCGCGGATCCCGACCACGATGCCGTCGTCGACGACGATGTCCTCCACCGTGAACCCTTCGCGGATCTCTGCACCAGACTCGGAAGCCGCGTCGACGAGCAACTTGTCGAGCACCGTGCGGCGGGGGCAGTACGACACCGGGGAATCGGCGGTGCCGGGTGCGCCCGAGATGGTGAACGGACCGAAGTCGAACGCGTAGGTGTCGATCGGAGGACACCCGGTCGCCGCCAGTCGATCGAGGAGCCCCCATCGCTTCATCGCCGCGGCTCCCGTCGGGTGCAGGACGTGCGTCGAGAGCGTGTCGCTCGGGAACGTTGCCCGGTCCACGACGAGCACCCGGTACCCCATGCGGGCCAGAAGCATGGCCGTCGGCGAACCCGCGCAACGCGCTCCCACCACGATGACGTCGTACTGCCCTCGAGCCATACGTCCCCCTGCCTTCGTTCGGACGGCCACACTGACCGCCCGTCGACGGAAACTCAACCGGCGCCGCGCCCAAGAGTCGAAGGATCACGGCGGGTTCGGGAGCCAGTCCGCGAAATCGATCTGTCCGGGGAAC
>JAXDGF010000284.1:0-7440 GCA_034665165.1 Solirubrobacteraceae bacterium
GATCGACCTCGCGCGCGATGACCGGCCCGAGCGCGTCGCCGAGACGAGCGGCGAGGAGCCGCTCTGCTATCGCGAGGCGGGCCGGAGTCGGCGCGAGCACGGAGACATCGGGCCCGTCTGCGGCGCGCAGATCGAGAACAAGGCAAGCCAGGAACGGCGGCACCGCGGCGTCCTCGTCGCACAGCGTGTAGCGGGCTCCGCGTTCGGCCCGCCACGACCGCCTCCGCGGCGGATCCCAGCTCCAGGTCCACCGCCGGACGCCCGCTGACCGATCGGAACTATCGGCACACAGCTCGGCGTCCTGCTCGAGCGCTGCGACCGCCGCTGCCGAGTCAGCAAGCCGGAACGTCGCCAAGGACCCCTCGACGATCTCGCCGTCGAGTGTGTGCTCGCGGTCCTCGGGCCACGCCCACGCCGCCCGCGCGAGCACGCCGCCGTGCACGTGCCAGAACTCACCCCGCGGCGAATCGAGCACGGCAAAGAGCGCGTCGAAGTCCGCCGAGGCGTCCCCGTCGACGACCGGCGCACGGCCCAGCAACGCCCATCGGCCCGGTCCGATCGGCACCGACCGAGCGACCACGATGGCACCAGGCCGGAGCTCGCCGAGCGGGCGGCGCGCCGTCTCGAGCCGCGCCCGCCCGCTGCCTAGCGGGCACAGCGCCCCGAGCACGCCGGCGCCATCGACGGACTCGATCCGCCAGGCCCGCAGCTCCGAGCGCGCGAGGAGCTCGACCGACCGCCCGCTCGCTCGCTGCCTGATTCCGTGCAGTGGCGTATCCCCTCCGCCGTCGAGCGGGCAGTCGAGGAGGAACCACAGCTCGGCGTCAAGGCGCGCCGCGAGGTCGGGCCCACCGATTCCGAAGGCATCGACTCCGCCGTCGTAGAGTTCACCGAAGCGGGCCCGATACCACTCGGGATGCTGCTTCGAGACCTCCCAGCCGAGTTCCAGCACGATGCCCTCGAGCTCGTCGACCAGTCGCCGCAGGCCCGTTTCCCGCTCCAGACAGCAGTCCTCGTACGCGGCACCGCTCCCGCATGGACAGGAATCGTCGCGACAGGCCGTCACTGGGACGGCAAGGTAGCCCGCGACGCGGACGAACCCGCGCGACAGCCCGGGCGGCCTGGGCGGCCTGGGCGGCCGGGGCGACTACGAAACTTCGGCCGGCTCGTCCTTACCGGCGAGCCGGTCGCGGCCGCGCTGGACGGCGGCGATGAACTTCGAGAGGTTGACCTCGAGTGTGTTGAGGATCTCGTCGGCGTAGTCCTCGGCGCCGAGCCGGATCTCGCGCTCGCGACCCCGGGCGTCCTCGATTATGTCCTCGGCGGCGCGCTCGGCCTGCTTGGTGATCTCCTCCTCGGAAACAAGACGCTCCTGGCGCTCACGGGCCTCCTTGACGATGCGCTCGGCCTCGCGCTTGGCCTCAGCGAGCATCTCCTGACGCTCCTTGACGATCCAGCGCGCCTGCTTGATCTCTTCGGGGATCGTGGCGCGCATCTGGTCGAGGATGTCGTAGATCTCCTCCTTGTCCACGCGCACCTGATCGGTAAGCGGCACCTGCTTGGCGTTGTGGACGAGATCGTCGAGCTTGTCGATGAGAACCAGGACGTCCATTACGAACCTCTGTTTCGTCGGCGGTCGTGCCGTTCCTGCAACTGTGGCGCGGCCCCGCGTGTGCGGCAGGGCTTACACCCTGCAAACTGTACTTGGCCAGGGGATTCTCGTTGAACTTAACCGGATTTGTGATCGTCCCCCGGCGGCCGTGCCAGCTCTTCCAGCAACCGCTCGGCGACCTCCTCGGGCACCAAGCCGTCGATCTTGCCACCGAAGGCGGCCAGTTCCTTGACCCCGCTCGAGCGCAGGAAGCTGTGCTTGGGCGACGCCATCAGGTAGATCGACTCGATCTCGGGTGCCTGCATGCTGTTGAGCTGGTTCATCTCGAATTCGTACTCGAAGTCGGAGATGGCGCGCAGGCCCTTCACGATCGCCTTGGCGCCCTTCTCGCGGGCAAAGTCGACGACGAGTGTCGCGAAGGTCTCGACCGAGACGTTGTCGAGGTGACTGGTGGCGTTGACGAGGAACCGGACGCGTTCCTCGCCCGAGAACAGCGTGGTGCCCTTGCGGACGGGCAGGTTCACGACCGCAACCACGAGCTGGTCGAACATCCTCGACGCCCGGGTGATGACGTCGAGGTGACCGTTGGTGACCGGGTCATAGGAGCCCGGGCATACCGCGATTCGGTTATCGGGGGCCATGGATCAGGATCAGGGTGTCGCCGTAGCGGCGCTCGTCGAGCAACGGGAGGTCGAGCTTGAGTGGCGCGCGTCGGTCGCTCTCGGCCACGACGCGAGCGCCCGGTGCGAGCATCGGAGCCACGGCCGCCGAGAGCTCGGCCCCAAGCTCGCTGGCGTGTCGGTATGGGGGATCGAGGAAGACGAGATCGTATTGAGGTGCGCTGCGAGATGCCGCGCGGAGGAAGGCGGGGACGTCTGCTCGCTGGACCACGGCCTCGAGGCCGAGGTCGTCGAGGTTGCGCTTGATGGCGGACATGGAGGCCTGGGCGGAGTCGACGAGCACGGCCGACGCGGCGCCGCGCGAGAGCGCTTCGATGCCCAGCGCACCCGACCCGGCGTAGAGATCGAGCACGGCCGCATCCGAGATATCGCCGAGGATCGAGAACACGGCCTCGCGTACGCGGTCGCTGGTGGGACGCGTCGCGCGGCCTCGCGGCGCGGTAAGGACGCGGCCACCGCGGGAACCGGCGATGACCCTCATGCCGGGATCGGAGCCCGGGTCTCGACCCCCGAGACGGCATCGAGTGCGTCGGCCAGCAACGCGTGCTCGGGCGCCGAGAGCGACGGGTCCGCGCGCGAGATGTGTTCCGCGAGCGCGCGGGCGCGTTCGAGCAGCGCGGCGTCGCGCGGCAATTCAGCGACCTTGAACTGCTGCTCTCCATGCTGGCGGGTGCCGATGAGCTCGCCCTCACGACGGAGCTCGAGGTCGATCTCGGCCAGCTTGAAGCCGTCGCCATGGGCCGCCAGCGCCTGCAGCCGGGCTGATCCTTTCGTGCCGAAGAGAAGGCATAGGGAGGCGTGAGCGCCGCGCCCGATCCTCCCCCGGAGCTGGTGGAGTTGTGAGATCCCGTAGCGGTCGGCGTCTTCGACGAGCATCACGGTGGCGTTGGGCACGTCGATCCCAACCTCGATCACGGAGGTGGCGACGAGGACGTCGCACTCCCCGGCGGCGAACGCTGCCATCGCAGCCTGCTTCTCGCGGGGCCGGAGCTGGCCGTGGAGCAGGCCGACCCGGAAGTCGCGCAGCTCACCGGCCGCAAGTCGGTCGTACTCGGCGGTGGCGGCACGGGCCTGTAGGAGGTCGGATTCCTCGACGAGGGGGCACACGACGAAGGCTTGGCGCCCCGCGCGCAGCTCTTCTCGGATGCGCTCGTACGCCCGCGCGCGCTCGCGCTCAGTGCCGCAGACATGGGTAGTGATGGGCTGGCGGCCCTTGGGAAGCTCGCGCAGGACGGTGAAATCGAGGTCGCCGTGGCGGGCGAGCGCGAGGGTGCGCGGGATCGGGGTGGCCGTCATGTGCAGGACGTGGGGCGCGACCCCCTCCCCCCCTTTGGCGTCGAGCGCGGCCCGCTGGCGCACGCCGAAGCGGTGCTGCTCGTCCACCACCGCGACGGCGAGCCGGGCGAAGCGAACCGGCTCCTCGATCAGGGCGTGGGTGCCGACGAGGAGCGAGAGCTCGCCCGTCTCGAGCTTTGGCAGCACGTCGCCGCGCCGGCTCGCAGGGGTGGAGCCCGTGAGCAGGGCGAGCGTCACCGGCTCGCCGCCGAGGAGCGACTGGATCGTCGCGAAGTGCTGCTCGGCTAGCGTTTCCGTGGGCGCCATCAGCGCTCCCTGCCCGCCGTGCTCGATCGCCCGGAGGAGTGCGTAGAGCGCGACCACGGTCTTGCCCGAGCCGACCTCGCCCATGAGCAGTCGCTGCATCGGCCGGGACTGCGCGAGGTCGCCGTCGATCGCCTCCAGGGCGAGGTTCTGATCGGCCGTGAGCGTGAAAGGAAGCAGCTGTTCGAGCCAGCGTGCCGTGAGCTCGCGGGGGCGGTCGAGCACCGGGGCGGCGGCGCTCTCGGCCCGACTCGCGCGCCGGCGCAGGAGCGCGAGCTGGACGAGCAGGAGCTCGTCGAAGGCGAGCCGGCGACGGCCGGCCTGCTGATCGCTCGCCTCCTCGGGGAAGTGCACGGCGGCCAGCGCGGCGGGACGGGTCGGGAGCGCCTCGGCCGCCCGCAGCAGGCCGGGCAAGGGTTCGACGACGTCCCCCAGGGCCGTGGCGTGCTGACGCACGAGCGCGTGGATCTGCGTCGAGGAGACGCCCTCGGTGGCGGGATAGTGCGCGACTCCGTCCACGGAGGCCGCCGCCTCGGTCGTGGGTGCGTGCCCCTGGACCCGGAAGCGGTCGCGGCTCTCGACCTTGCCGTGGAGGACGATCCGCGTGCCGGGCGGGTACTTCTGGACGAGCCAGGGCTGGTTGAAGAAGGTCGCCTTGACCGTCCCGCTGGCGTCCGCAACGGTCGCCTCCACGAGCGGGCGCATGCCGCGGCGACGGACCGGACGCGAGGAGATCGCCCGCACTTCGACCACGATCGTGGCGCTCTCGCCGGGCGTGAGCTGCGCAATTGTGCGCGCCTCGCGGCGGTCGTGGGGCAGGTGGTGGAGGAGATCGCCGACCGCGTGGAGTCCCAGGTTCGCCGCCGCCTCGTTGGCCTTGGGACCGCCCGCGTCGAGCGGCGCGCCGAGCCGCTCAGGGCGCGGATACCGAATCGGCGCCCCGAGGAGCTCGTCGCGCTCGAGCGGTCGGGAAGACGCGAAGTAGGTGAGGCACATCGACATCGAGCAATGATGGCGAGCCGCGCGGTCGGGGTCGGACGCGACGACGTGGCCGCAGTTAAGCCGCATATATCGGCTCAATAGCGTCCACCCCCCCGCCGGCCCCCGGCCCCCGCCGGCCCCCCCGGCCCCCGCCGGCCCCGCGCGCCCGGCGGCCCGAAACGGCGCGGTAACCCGGATCACCGCCCCCTCACAGCGACCGCTGATACCTCCCGAACGCCCGCGTGGCGAACACCCCACACACGACCGCGAGCGCCGCGAGCAGGCCGACCCGGCTGCCGACCAGCCCCCAGTCGATCTTCTCCATCGCCGCCGAGCGCCCGGCCTCCACCGCCCAGTTGACCGGGTTGAAGCGAGCCACCGTCCGCATCCAGCTCGGAAGCAGACTGCCCTGCATGAGCCCGGAAGACAGGAACGTCAGCGGGAGCTGGACGAAGGTGACGGCGCCGATCAGCGTCTCGCGCTGACGGGCGAGGACGGCCACTCCGTTCGAGAGCGAGGCGAAGGCCGCCCCGAGCAGCGAGGCCACGACGACGAGCAGCACCACGCCGCCGACGCCGCCCTTGAAGTCGGCGCCCAGCACGAGTGCGAGGACGACGATCATGGCCGTTTGGATCGCGATCGTGAAGGCTCCGTAGGCGACGGTGCCGAGGTTGAGCGCGCCCCGCCACACCGGCGAGCTCAGCATCCGGTCCATCACCCCGCCGTTGATGTCCTCGATCAAGCCCATCCCGACCCAGCCCGCCGAGAACACGGCGAGCATGACGACGACGCCGGGAGGGCGGAAAATGATGTAGGCCCCGTGGAAGCCGGGGATCTTGGTCACCGCCTTGAATAGGGCCCCGAACAAAAGCAACCAGATGATGGGCTGGAACAGCGTCATGCCCAGGTAGGCAGGCTGGCGCCGGAGCACGCGCACGCCGCGCAGGAACACCTGCCAGGTCTGCCTCAGGGCGGTCATGCCGCCACCTCCTCGAATTCGTGAAAGGTCCGCCCGGCGTGACGCAGGTAGACGTCGTCGAGCGACGGGCGCGCGACGGTGACCGACAGCGCCCGGATCCCGTGAGCGTCGAGCGCGGCCAGGACCGCCGGCACGGCGGCCCCGCCGTCCCGGGCCCGCGCGCGCAAAATCCGACCGTCGACCGTCACCTCTCCGATCGAGTCGACGCGCCCCAAGGCGAGAAGCGCGTCGGCATCGCCGGCGGCCAGCTCAATCTGGATCGCATCGCCGTCCAAATCACTCTTCAGCTCCTCGGGCGCGCCCGACACCACCACGCGCCCCCGATCGACGATCGCCACCTGCGAGGCGAGCCGGTCGGCCTCCTCCATGTAATGGGTGGTGAGGAGGATGGTCATCAGCTCCTCGCTCGCGAGGCGCTCGATCTCCTGCCACAGCTCCACGCGCGCCTCGGGGTCGAGTCCCGTCGTGGGCTCGTCCAGGAAGAGAACCTGCGGGCGATGGAGCAGGCCCATCGCGATATCCAGACGACGCTGCATCCCGCCCGAGTAGGTCTTCACGGGACGGTCCGCAGCGTCAAGAAGCCCGAAGCGCTCGAGCGCCTCCGCCACGCGCGCCCGCGACGAGCGCCCGCTGATGCCGTAGAACTCCCCGCCGAGGACGAGGTTCTCGCGGCCGGTGGCCTCGGGATCGGATCCGTGCTTCTGCCCCACCACGCCGATCGCCCGGCGCACCCTGACCGGGTCGGCCATCACGTCGATCCCCCCGACGCGGGCACTGCCGCTGTCGGGCCTCGTCAGCGTGGTCAGGACCCGAACCGTCGTCGACTTGCCCGCACCGTTGGGCCCGAGCACCGCGAAGATAGTGCCCGCCTCGACGGCTAGGCTGAGCCCGTCGAGCGCCGTGACCGCGGGCGGATACGTCTTACGAACGTCCACCGCCTCAATCGCAACTTCCATCAACGCCTCCAGTCGTATAATGCCTTAGTCGAGAAGTATCTTAATCATCAAGAGATCAGATTGTCAAGACAAAAACGCCAGATCTTCGAGCAACTGATCGATGAGGTCAGGCGCTCCCAGAACGCCACCGACCGCTTCGACCAAGCGGTGGCGGACGCCCTCGGCCTGGGCCGCACCGACATGCGCTGCCTGGACGTCCTCCAGCGCGAAGGCCCGGTGACCGCGGGACGGCTGGCCGAGGTCACCGGCTTGACGACGGGGGCGATGACGGCCGCCCTCGACCGCCTCGAACGGGCCGGCTACGCCCGGCGCCGCCGCGATGAACAAGACCGCCGCCGCGTGCTCGTCGAGCTCACCCCCGAGGTGCTAAGCGGCGCGGAGAACTTCTACGGCGCCCACATCACGCAATCCCAGCGCATCTACGAGCGCTACACCAAGGAACAGCTAGAGCTCCTGCTCGAGTTCGTACGCGAGGGGCGCGAGCTCAACGAGAACCAGGCGGCGGTCCTGGAGGCCGAGAACCGCGCGCGGAAAGACCAGGCCGATCGAGCACCTTAGCCGGGAACAGCGAAGCGTTCCCCCGGGACGTTCGCCCTCTGGGCGAACTCCCAACGGAGGCGAAGCCTCCGCCCT
>JAXDGF010000285.1:0-2599 GCA_034665165.1 Solirubrobacteraceae bacterium
AGCTTCTCGCCGCGCTGCGGGTTCAACGAGCCGACCCAGGCGATCCGTCCGCGAAGGTGGGCCTCGAAATCCGGGATCCCGGAGCGGTTCTGGCTCGCCGGGCCGTCGCGCATCGCGTTGTGCAGGATCGCCTTGAGCCGGTCGTACTCGGTGCGGGCGACGTTCGTGTGGACGTTGACGACGACGCCACAGACGGACTGGCGGGCTCCGGCGCTGTGCAACGTGGACTTACGGCGGTTGAGGGTGAAGCCCTCTTCGCGGGCGATGCTCGCCGCCAGGTCCTCGAAATACTCGCGGCGGCGCCGCAGTCGGCCCGGACCGGAGAATGTAAGGTCGTCGGCGTAGCGGGAGTATTGGAGGCCTGACGCGTCGGCCAGGCCGGTCAGCCGCCGATCCAACCTGAAGGCGGCGAGGTTGGCCAGCGCGGGTGAGGTCGGAGCTCCTTGCGGGAGGTGCGGCGTCGCCAGCTGTCGGCCGAGCCAGAATCGTGGCTGGACAAGCCGCGGGTCCGCAGTCTTCGGTATGTCACTCCACACTGCTTGCGGGATCGTGTTCGTGCTGATGCCGGTCAGGACGTGGGCGACTGGAGGTGGATAGTCCAACGCGCGGAACAGGCCGTACACCCGACCGGCGGCGATCGATGCGAAGAAGTCCTTGAGATCCAGGCGCAGAACTGCGTCCTGGCGTGTGTGCAGCCGTGCGTGGCTGACGGCGGAACGCCCGCGAGTGAAGCCGTGGGCCGCCTCATGCGCCGGGACGTGATCGAGGACCTCGTGCAGCACCCACCGCTGGATCTCTTTGAGGCGCGCCTTCGGCGCCTCGATCATGCGCGGTAGCCCGTCTCTGCGCGGCACCGCTCGGTAGCGGTAGTTCCGCACCTTCTCGTCGGCTACCAACCGCTCCAAGCTGCGAACGTCTGCGAGCCATGCGAGCTGGCCATCGCTCAGCTCGAGCCGCTCCGCCAGCGCAGCGACGGACTCGATCTCGGCAACGGGCCAATCGTGCTCCAGCCCTCGTGGCGTGACGATCCCACCCGACGCGCGATCGTCGAAGAGAAATCGAAGGATCCGAGGAGGCTCGGACTCGCCGGTGCGAGGCGGGTGCTCGGCCAGAAACGCCTCGATCAAGCTGACGAGCGCCGCACGCCGGTCTACCGGCGCTGCTGGGTGGACCGCCACGACGGCAAGCGCGAGACCCTCCATCCAGCTTGGCCAGCGATCGAGCCGCGCCGCACCGCTCTCGGCGACCATGTCCGCCTTCCACGGGGCGGTGAGAAACGCGTCTGCGAGCTCGCCGGCGAGCGCGGCACGTTCGCCTTCGTCGTACACGGGCAGAATCATCGCGGCGCCGCGCCCCGACTGCTCCTGTCGCGCGTGCCGCGAAGTGCCTCCGGACGGATGCACGGCACGGCTCGCGATGCACTGGTCTAGGTAATAGGCAATCCCCGGGGTAACCCCGGAGAGGGAGACGCACCCGAAGATGCGCCGGCCCGCCTCGGTGCTGCGACGCCGCGGCGGCGCACGCTACTGGACCTGACCTCGCTCCGCGTCGCCTGGCGATCAAACTGAGCCGGGTGCGCCGCGCGGCCCCCGGCCGGACCGGACCGCGCGCCCTGTAAGGTCGATCTCGTCTTGAGCGCGACCGCACAGCCCCGGCCCGGGCGGGTGTCGTACGCTGAGGCGGCCGCCATCCTGGCCGCCCGCGACCCGGTCCTTGCCGCTTTGATCGCGGCAGCCGGCCCCATGCGCGTCAGCCGGCGCACGGGGTCGCATTTCGCCGGTCTCGTGGAGGCGATCGTCTACCAGCAGCTCGCCGGCGCGGCCGCCACCGCCATCCACGGCCGGCTCGTCGCCGCCCTTGACGAGAACGTCGAGCCCGAAGCGCTGCTTGCGCTCTCGGATGAGACGCTGCGGGCCGTTGGCCTCTCTGCCAATAAGGTCCGCTCGCTCCGTGACCTCGCGGCCAAGGTGCTCGACGGCACCGTCGTCCTCTCGCCCCGCGGCCTGGCTCGTCGGCCGGACGACGAAATCGTCGCGCGCCTCTCGACGGTGCGAGGCATCGGGCCGTGGACGGCGCACATGTTCCTCATCTTCCGTCTCCGTCGCCTCGACGTCTGGCCGGTGGGCGACTTCGGCGTTCGTCAGGGCTACGGCCTGGCGTGGAACGTCCCGATGCCGACTCCACGCGAGCTCGAACCGCTCGGGGATCCCTACCGCCCGTACCGCACGGTTGTGGCCTGGTACTGCTGGCGGGCCGTCGAGCTGAACGCAGGCGCAGCCCAGAGTGCGCTCACGAAATAGAGCGTTCAGGAACGAGTTAAGGGCGCGCGTAAGAATTATTGACGGTTTTGACGGCGTCTGGACGCGCCTGACGCCAACGAGCTCAGCCCTCATGTATCACCAATACTGTCGTGGCGAGCGGGCGGCGCCAGTCACGCCCAGCCACTCGTCAAATTCCGCCACTAATTCTGAGGCGCACCCTAAGGGCCTCGAGAACGCCTGCAACTGGCAACCTCCCCAAGGAGAACGACGAATGCGTTACATGCTGCTGCTCTACGACAACCCCGATACCCGCGAAGCCTTCTTCGGCCCAGGGAGCG
>JAXDGF010000286.1:0-14649 GCA_034665165.1 Solirubrobacteraceae bacterium
CCGCGGGCGCGGGGCCGGCGGGCGCGACGGCTACGGAGTCACACTGGTCGTCCAGACGTCGGTCGGGTCAAGGACCGAGCTCGTCTGCACGAAGTAGGGGCGGAACGACGTGCCGTCGTTGGCCAGCCCCATGTAGTCGCCGAGGAAGTAGCCGCGTGAGTTCGGCGCGAGCGTATCGTCGAACGACGTCGGCGTGAGGCGGCTCTCGGTCCACGTCGAGCCGCCGTTCGTCGAGGTGACGATGAAATAGTCGGTCGGCAGCCCGGGGCGCCCGTGTTGTTGCGGATGTCGTAGTAGGTCACTCCGACATCGCCGTTCGGGAGCGCATCGACCATCGGCGTGAACGCCTCCACCGGGACTGGCGTCTGGTTGACCTTGACCGGCGTCGACAGGTACGGCCTTCGTCGGTCGAGGTCGAGAGGGCGATGTCGTTGTGGCTGCCGCCGCTGAAGCGGCTGTCCTCCCACACGGCGTAGAGCTTGCCGGAGCTCGGATCGACGGCGACGTCGGGAATCCCGCCACCGACGTCGGCGCCCGTCCGCATGGCGACATCGTTATTCGGATCCACATCGTTGGCGACCGGGTCGGTCGACACGACGATCGGGGAGCTCCAGTGGTCGCCGCCGTCGGTCGAGCGCAGAACACCGGTGAACGAGGCGTTCGGGGCATCGCGGCCCGAGCCCCTGCCGAAGTGGAAGATGTCGACGAGCGTGCCGTCAGGCTCAACGGCGATCTGGTTCCCGATCGTGAAGATGTTCTGGTTGGGCCCGATCTGCCGCGGAGCCGACCACGTCCCTCCGCCGTCGGTGGTCTCCGAGTAGTACGGAGAGCCGCGGAATGCGAAGGAGTGTCCAAGAGCGTTCAGCGATGCGCTGTCGCTCGGGAACTGGCTGCGATCCCAGACGACGTACGCGACCCCCGCGTGGTACGGATCGGCCGTGACCGACTCCTTGTCGTTGAAGTGCAGGTTCGTCGTCTCGGAGATGATCGTCGCCGGGGTCGTCCAAGTCGCCCCGCCATCCGTCGACGTGCTTGCCTGGACCGCCGACGTAACCTCGTCCGCGCTCGCCGAGAGGCTCGCCCAGTAGGCCTTCCCGTCGGGACCGACGCTGACCCACGGATCCGAGGCGCGGTCATACGAGCCGCCCTCGCAAGCTGAGAACGCCGCGGTCGACTCGGACCAACTAAGGGCGCCGTCGAGCGAGAAGCCGCTCACCAGCCCGTGGGCGGCGCCGTTGCTCCAGCGGTCCTGCTGGAAGACGCCGACGATGTTGCTCGTGTTCAGGGGGTTGACCGCGACCGCGGGCTCGATCTCCGAGTTGGGGTGGTTCGTTCCCCCGGCGGTCGGGCCGCCTGGGCATGCCGAGAACGGACTGAGGCTCGAGACCTGCGTGAGGGGAGCTACCGTCACCGCTCCCGCGACGGACGCCGCCGCCAGGATGAACACCAGGCCGGCGCCCAAACCAATGATCCTGCACCATCGAGATTTGATCATGACCATCCTCTCGTCCCACCGGGATTGGTCAGACGACCTCAATAGGGGACGATCCACCGGTTCAAGGCCCGGGTACGAATATTTACAGCCGGGTACCACCTTATCGCCCGGCGGTCAACTGGCACCGTCCCACCCGTCGCGCGAGCGACTTCGCCTCGGGCTCGTCGCCCGAGCTGCGTGATGACTAGCTCAGCTCGAAGATGAAGTCGTACTCCTTGCCGCCGTTGCGCGACTTCAAGAGCATCTGGCCGCGACTGTTGCGGTAGGCGCCGGTGCCGCCGGTGATCGAGAGCACGCTGTTACGGGTGTCGTAGAACGGACCCTGAACCGTTATCTGGCCGCCCTCGAGGAACGTCGTCCACAGGCACTCCCAGATGCCCTGCTTGGGCGCGAGCCGGGTGCAGAAGCCCTCGTCGTGGCCAACCTGCTTGGTGTTGGCGACGTTGAAGACCGGATTGTTGAACGTCAGGATGTTGCCCTTCACGTCCTTGCCGCCTCCGGTGGGGATCTCGGTGTCGGTGATCGCGTGTTCGATCACGTGGACCGTGGCAGCCGCGGCGCGGGCCCGGATCGGGTGGGCGGAGCTCGTTGCCGCCGCGATCGCTCCAGCCGTTAGCGCCGCTGTCGCGGCTGCGGCCACCATGCCGCGAGCTTGCTTGGCGTACTGCAACGTACGGCCCTCCTTGGGATCGACTGGGCTGGATGCCGCGATGATCCTATGCGGCGCGCCGCGGGCTTGTCCAGTGACAGCGGGCGCTTACGCGGTCGCGGCGACGCCGAGCGGGAAGCGGACGCCGGTCAGCTCTTCGGACACAACCCACAAGCGCTGAGCGACGTCGGCGTCTTTCGCCGCGCGCGAGCGCTCGACGAGCTTCGGCGCGCCGCGCTGCTCCATGAACCCTCCCGGTCCGGCGAAGCTGTCGCCCGGGATGCCGGCGACGGCGGCGTAGAGCGTGGGCAGGGCGCCGCCGTTCTCGTCCTGGGCGAGGAGGCGGTTGGCCACATTGCTGAAGACGTCGAAGACCCGGCGGCCGCTGTGGAACTGGAGGTTCGTGGCGGCATAGCCTGGATGGGCGGCGGTGGCCAGGACGGCGGACCCAGCGGCGGTGAGCCGGCGCTGGAGCTCGGTGGTGAACAGGAGGTTGGCGAGCTTCGACTGCCCGTAGGCGCGCCACGGCTTGTACGGCTTCCGCTCCCAGTTCAGGTCCTCGAAGTCGATGACCCCTACGCGGTGCCCGGTCGAGGACACGGTGACGACCCGCCCCGTGACATGCTCGAGCAGGAGGTTGGTGAGGGCGAAGTGGCCGAGGTGGTTGGTCCCGAACTGGAGCTCGAAACCGTCGGCGGTCCGGCTCAGCGGCGGGATCATGACGCCGGCGTTGTTGACCAGGAGGTCGATGTCACCCTCCCACGCCGTCGCGAACTCGCGCACCGAGGCGAGGCTCGCGAGATCGAGCCGGCGGACCTCGGTCTCGCCGGGCAGGCTCGCCGCCGTGGAGCGGCCCTTCTCGACATCGCGAACGGCGAGGACGACGCGGGCACCCGCGCCCGAGAGCGCCCGCGCCGCGGCCCGCCCGATCCCGCTATTGGCGCCGGTGATGATCACGGTCCGGCCGGTCATTTCAGGAATGAATGTGGGGCTCGAAGTAGTCATGGGCAATAATGTAGTCGATGACAACAATGCTGTCAACGACAACTTCGCTTGCTAGGGTCAGCGCCGATGAGTGAGCGGCGCTATCACCACGGCAACCTCAGAGCGGTTCTACTCGACGAGGCCGAGCGCACCGTCCGCGAGCGCGGCGCGCAGGATCTCTCGCTCCGCGAGCTCGCGCGCCAGGTCGGCGTCAGCCACGGCGCGCCGCGGCGGCATTTCTCGGACCGTCAAGCCCTACTCGATGCGCTCGCCGAGAACGGGTTCGCGCGCCTGGGCGCCGAGCTGCGCAGCGCGGCGGACGGCGCTGGGCCCGATTTCGAGGCGCGGCTGCGGGCGACCGCGGTGGCCTACGTCCGCTTTGCCACCCGCGACGCGGCGCTCCTCGAGCTCATGTTCGCCGGCAAGAAGGAGCAAGCGCACTCCGGGCAGCTACACGAGGCGGCCGACCGGGCCTTCTCGGTCATCCTCGAGCTCATCGAGCAAGGACAGACGGAGGGCGTCCTCGAACCGGTCGACCCCGAGCGGATCGGTCTCGTCCTCTTTGCCAGCGTCCAGGGCGTCGCCGCCCTCGTCAGGGCCGGGATCGTCGAGGCCGGCCAGCTCGATGAGCTCGTCGCCGACGCCATCGCGCACTTCCTGCGTGGCTCGCTGGCGGGAAACAAGTAGCGCGGAAGCTACTCCCACGGGAGTACCTTGGCGCCGTCCGCACGGCCGATGACACGCGGCAACGGCCCGAGTAGCGTTCCAGAGCCATGTTTACCCGGCGCCTTGGACTTTGGAACGTTACCCTCGCCGTAGCGGGCGCCGTGGCACTCATCGTCGAAGGCGAGGTGCGCGCGAAGGGTGACCTCTCCCCCGCCTGGATCGTTCTCGCCCTCGCCGCCGCCGCACCACTCGCGTGGCGGACCCGCGCGCCCCTGGCTGCGCTCGTCGGAGTCGAGCTGGGCGCGATCCTGTCCGTGGCCGCATTTGACGGCGCCGAAACCGCGACCGCACTGGTACTCGTGGAGCTCTACACCGTCGCCCTGCTGGGCGACCGGCTGCGATCCGTGGTGGTGGGAGCGGTCACAGCCATCGGCGTCATCGCCATCATCGTCATCGTCGATGGCACCTTCGACACCGGCTCCGTCGCGATCAGGGTCTCTCTCGTGTTCGCTGCGCTCGCCTTCGGGGACACCCTGCGCTCGCGCCGGGAGCTGCGCGCCGCCGCCGAGGAGCGCGCCGAGCGCGAGGCAAGAGAGCGCGAGGAGGAGGGGCGCCGGCGCGTGGCCGACGAGCGTCTGCGCATCGCTCGGGAGCTGCACGACACCCTCGCGCACTCGTTGGTGGCCATCAACGTGCGGGCCGGCGTGGCGGTTGATCTCGACGAGGCTCAGGACACCCACGAGGCCCTCAGGGACATCAAGCACGTGTCGGCCACCGCGCTGCGTGATCTGCGTGCGACCCTGAGCCTCCTGCGCGAGGAGGGCGACGCGGCGCCCACGGCACCGGCGTTCGCGCTCGAGGCGCTTCCCGGGCTCGTGGACCGGGCCCGTTCCGCCGGGCTGGACGCCGACGTCGACGTCGATGTCAACGGCGCCAGCGTTCCGTCGGCCATCGGAGGAGCCGCCTTTCGGATCGTCCAGGAGGCGCTGACCAACGTCGTGCGCCACGCCGAGGCCTCGAGCGCACACGTCGGCGTTCGGGCCACCGGCGACGCACTCGACATCGAGATCACCGACGACGGCACCGCCGCGAGTGCCGGCGTGAGCCCGGGGCTGGGCCTCCGCGGCATGGCTGAGCGCGCGGCGGCCTTGGGAGGCCACGTCGACGTCGGGCCGCGCGACGACGGCGGCTGGCGCGTCCACGCCGTGCTTCCGCTCAGCGCCGGTGAGCGCCGGTGACTGCCATCCGCGTGGTGCTCGCCGAGGACCAACCGATGGTGAGAGCCGGATTTCGTGCCCTGCTCGACTCGCGCAGCGATATCGAGGTCGTCGGCGAGGCGGCGACGGGGTCGGAGGCGCTCGAGCAAGTCCGCACGCAGCGACCCGACGTCGTCGTCATGGACATCCGCATGCCCGAGATGGACGGGCTCCAGGCGACGCGGAAGATAACCGCCGATCCGGCGCTCGGCGCGACACGCGTCCTCGTCCTCACGACCTTCGAGCTCGACGAGTACGTGTTCGGGGCGCTCGACGCCGGCGCGAGCGGCTTCCTCCTTAAAGGAGGCGAGCTCGCCGACCTCGTCCACGCCATCCGCGTCGTGGCCGGGGGTGAGTCGCTGCTCGCCCCGAGCGTCACGCGCCGGCTCATCGACACCTACGTGTCGCGGCCGCGGCGTCCGACGGCAACCGAGCACGAGTCGCTCGGCGAGCTGACGGCGCGCGAGCGCGAAGTTCTTGACCTCGTCGCCGGTGGCCTCACTAACGCCGAGATCGCCGAGGCGCTCCACCTCAGTCCCCTGACGGCCAAGACCCACGTGTCGCGGATCCTGATGAAGCTTGGTGCGCGCGACCGGGTGCAGCTCGTCGTCATCGCCTATCAGAGCGGGATCGTCGAGCGTTAGCGTGCGCCGCGAGAGGTACTCGCGGCTCATTCTCCGGGCGTAGTCAACCGGCTCACAAGCTCCGCCTCCGGGGCGCCTCGAGGAGTAGTGAAGTGCCTCCCGTGGGCCGACGACAGCGGGGTGGTGGCCGCGTAGCTTGGGTCGCGAAGCTCCCGACGAGCGGGGGCCGAACCAAGGAGCAACTTCATGCGTCGCCTAGCACGATGGTGTGTTACCCATCGCGTCGCCGTCATTGCCATCTGGATCGTGGTCCTCGCGGCCTCGGTGCTTATCTCCTCGAGCGCCGGGAGTAACTACTCGAGTGGTAACAGCCTCTCGGGAACCCAGAGCGCGACCGCCCAGAACCTGCTCAAGCGGGCGTCACCCGCGGCCGCCGGCGATTCCGAGCAGATCGTCTTTGCCACCCACGGCGGACCCGTAACCGCGCCACGAGTTCGCGCTCAGATCCAGCCCATGCTGGCCAGAGTGGCACTGCTACCCAATGTCGCAAGCGTCACCTCCGCGTACAGTCGCGCGGGCGCCAAGCAGGTCAGTGCCAGCGGCACTAGCGCCTTCGCCACCGTCAATTTCACCAAGGACGCCAATGCGATCTCGGGGGCAGAGGCCACCAGGTTCGTGAACACGGCTCGCGCGCCCCACAGTAAGAGCTTGCAAGTCGACGTTCTCGGCCAGGTGGCGGCCTCGACCAACCCGTCGTCGCAGAGCGGCTTGTTGATCGGTGTGGGCGCCGCGATCGTGGTGCTCCTGCTCGTGTTCGGCTCGCTACTCGCCGCCCTGCTCCCGCTCCTCTCGACCGGAATCGCACTCGCCGCCGCCGTCTCGCTCGTCGGGGCGTTGTCGAACACGATCTCGATGGCCGGTTTCACCCAACAGCTCTGCCTCCTCATCGGCCTCGGGGTCGGCATCGACTATTCACTGTTCATCCTCACTCGAACGCGGACCGGACTGCGCCAGGGCATGTCCACCCAGGACGCGGTCATCAACGCGTCAGCCACGGCCGGGCGCGCAGTCCTGTTCGCCGGGATCACCGTGTGCATCGCCCTGTGCGGCATGTTCATCGTCGGGGTCAGCGTCCTCTCCGGTGCCGCGGTCGCAGCTTCGATCTCGGTCCTGTTCCCGATGATGGCGGCCCAGACGCTGCTCCCGGCGTTGAACGGAGTGCTGGGCCGCCGCGTCCTGACGCGCAGGCAACGCAAGGCGCTGGGCGCGGGCGTGACCGACCCGCCTGAGGCATCGACGCGCTGGGCCCGCTGGGCCGAGCTCGTGCAGACGCACCGCCTGAGCTTCGGGCTCGCCGCCCTCGCGGTGATGGTCGGCCTCGCCATTCCGGCCTCATCGCTGCGCCTCGGCTCGGCCGATTACGGAACCGATCCGACCGCTACTACCACCACCACACACCACGCCTACGAGCTCCTGGTCCGGGGCTCCGGGCCCGGATTCAGCGGGCCGCTCGAGCTCGTCGCACCGGTGCACAGCGCGAGCGACCGGGTTGCGTTCGCGGGCGTCGTCACCGCGGTGGCCCATACGCCGGGCGTTGTTGGCGTGACGGGGACGAAGATCCTGCCCGCCGGACCGGGACATCCGGCGGTCGCCGTGGCCGAGGCCTACCCCGCCGGCAGCCCGCAGGACGCCTCGACCTCGAACCTGATCGCCCACCTACGAGGCACGGTCATCCCGCGCGCCGTGCACGGCGCGTCAACGACCGTGTACGTCGGCGGCCAGACGGCACTGTCCGATGACGAGGCGACGCAGCTGGCCTCGAAGCTCCCGCTCTTCGTGGGGGCCGTCGTGGCCTTGTCGTTCCTGCTCCTGATGCTCGTCTTCCGGAGCGTGCTCATCCCCGCCACGGCGGCGGTCATGAACCTGCTCTCGGCAGGCGCGGCCTTCGGGGTCATCACCGCGGTGTTCGAGAAGGGCTTACTCGGCTCGGTCGTCGGGATCTCACACACGGGACCGATCTCGCCCCTGGCCCCGATCCTCATGTTCGCGGTGCTCTTCGGACTGTCGATGGACTACGAGGTGTTCCTCGTCAGCCGTATGCACGAGGTGTGGCTGAAGACCCGCGACAACGCCCAGGCGGTCAACCGAGGTCAGGCCATCACGGGCCGGACGATCACCGCGCTCGCGATCATCATGGTCGTCGTCTTCCTCGCCTTCGTGGTGAGCACGGACCGTACGATCAAGATGATCGGGCTCGGCATGGCGACCGCCATCGCCGTGGATGCCCTCGTCGTCCGCACCGTGCTCGTGCCGGCGATCATGCACACCCTTGGGGACCTCAACTGGCGGCTCCCGCGGTGGCTGAACCGCCGGCTCCCCCATCTGGACATCGAAGGCGAGGTTGTCACCCGCCCGGTCGAGGAGGAGGTGCCCATCCCCGCCTGACCCTCTCGGCTGGCTAGCGCTGAAAAGTTCGCCTCGGGCTCGCTATCAGCTGAGCCCGGGGCGAACTGCGTTGTCACTACTGCTCGAGCGCCCGGCGGAGCACGTCGCGCAGCAGACGCTGGTCGGCAACGGGCAGGCGCTTGACCGCCTCCGGCGCCTCCGCCATGCGGGCGCGGACGAGCTCGCGCAGCTCCGCGCCCGCCGGTGTGAGGACGAGGTGCTTGACGCGGCGGTCCTGGGCGTACGGGCGCCGGGCCACCAGCCCGCGCGCCTCGAGGCGATCGACGATGCCGGTGACGTTCGAGTTGTCGCACGCCAGAATGGTCGCCAACTCGTGCATGGGCAGGCCGACGTCGGGCTCCATGTGGAGCAGCGCTCCGGCCTGGGCGGGGTGGAGATCCACCTCCGAGGCGGCGGCCAGGAAGCGGCGACGCTCGGCCCACAGGAGCTGGCGCAGAACGGCCCAGGCCTCGTCGGCCGGCGACTCCTGCCTGGGGGCGACAGCTGTCATCTCGGGTCAAGAGTCTATTGACCTTCTCGATAGTTGACAACATCAACGTTTTAGATACTGTGGCTCGCGTGAGCGATCGGACCGCAGCCATCGAGGTGGAGCAGCTCGTGCGCCAGTTCCGCAAGGGCCCGCGTGCGGTCGACGGCATCGACCTGGCGGTGGCGCCGGGCGAGATCTACGGCTTTCTCGGGCCCAACGGCGCCGGCAAGTCGACGACCGTCCTCATGCTCACCACCCTGCTCCCGCCGACGAGCGGGCGCGCCAGCGTGGGCGGCTTCGACATCGTGCGCCAGGGCTCGCAGGTGCGCTCGACGATCGGGGCGGCATTGCAGGAGGCCGCGCTCGACCCCATCCTCACCGGTCGCGAGCACCTCCACTTGCAGGCCACCCTCCAGGGCATCGCCAAGGCCGAGCGCACGAGGAGGGCGCAGGCGCTCCTGGAGCGGGTTGGCTTGACCGAGGCGGCCGACCGCCGCGTGGGCGGCTATTCGGGCGGCATGAAGCGACGCCTCGACCTGGCCCTCGCCCTCGTCCACGGCCCGCGGATCCTCTTCCTCGACGAGCCCACCACCGGGCTCGACCCGCAGAGCCGGGCCGCGCTGTGGGAGGAGGTGGCTCGCCTCGCGCGTGACGACGGCATGACCGTCTTTCTCACCACCCAGTACCTCGAGGAGGCCGACGTGCTCGCCGACCGGGTGGGGATCATCGACCACGGGAAGATCGTCGCCGAAGGGACCCCGGCGCAGCTCAAGGCCGAGATCGGGAGCCCAAGCGTCGAGGTCTCTCCCGTTGACGTGAACGCCGATGACCAGCTCGCGGAGCTGCTCGCCCGGTGGGGCACGCCGGCACGCAACGGCCGCGGGAGCGTCACCGTCCAGCTGCCGGGAGGCGAGGCCCAGCTCGCCGAGATCGTGCGCGCGCTCGATCAGGCCGACCTGCGCGTCGCATCGCTGCAGCTGCATCAGCCCTCGCTCGATGACGTCTTCCTGGCCAAGACGGGGCGCAAGCTGGAAGGGACGGCCGAGGTGGGAGGCGAGGAAGCGCCCGCTCCCGGCCGGCGGGGCCGGGGTCGCCGTGGGCGCTGAAGCGACTCGCCCGCCGGGCCTGCTCGTGCAGATCGGCGCCGTCGCGCATCGCTCGATCAGCCGGACGCTGCGCCAGCGAGCGCTGCTCGTGTTCCCGCTCGTGTTCCCCTTGATCCTCTTCGCCATCAACGGCAGCTCGCTCTCGGCCGCGACGAAGATTCATGGCTTCCCCACCTCGAACTACCGCGCCTTTGCCCTCGCGATCCCGTTCATCCAGGGGGCGCTGTTCGTCGCCATCACCACGGGGACGGACCTCGCGCGCGACATCGAGACCGGGTTCTTCAATCGCCTCGCCCTGACGCCTCTGAGCGGCACGGCCCTGCTCGTGGGCGAGCTCGGCGGCGCGCTCGTCCTCGCCTGCCTCCAGTCCGTCGTCTACCTACTTGTGGGGATCGCGACGGGGGTCGGCATCGCCACGGGGATCGCGGGCGCCCTCGTCGTGCTCGCGTTCTCCGTCCTCGTCTCCTTCGCCTTCGGCAGCCTCGGCGCCCTGCTGGCACTCCGGTTCGGCACCGGCGAGGCCGTCCAGGGCATCTTCCCGCTCCTGTTCGTGACCCTGTTTCTCAGCTCCTCGAGCCTGCCGCGCAACCTGATCAAGGTCGACTGGTTTCGCGAGGTCGCGACCTATAACCCCGTGTCCTATCTGATCGAGGCCTTGCGCAGCCTGATCATCAAAGGCTGGGACGCCCAGGCCCTCGGCCTCGGGTTCGGGTTCGCGCTGGTGCTCCTCGTCATCAGCTTTTCGCTCTCCGGGGTCGCGATGAAGTCAAGGCTGGTGCGCACGTGAGGCGCTTCCTCTACGTAGCCCGCGCAGTGGCCTGGCGCTCGATCCACAACCTGGTCGTCAGCCCCGCCATCCTCCTGCCTTCGATCATCTTTCCCCTGTTCTTTCTCGTCGCCTTCGCCGGGGGCCTCTCGAGGCTCGCCGACGTTCCCAACTTCCACTACGGGCCGGGGTACACGGGGTTTGAGTTTGTCTTCGTATTCCTGCAGTCGGCGGCCTTCGGCGGCGTCTTTACGGGCTTTTCCGTCGCGCGCGACTTCGAGTCGGGATTCGCCCGTCGCCTGCTCCTGAGCGCCCCGCGGCGCAGCGGAATCATCGCCGGCTACGCCATCGGCGGCCTCCTGCGCTGGGCCATCACGGGCACCGTGGTCACGGTCGCAGCGCTGGCCGTGGGGATGAACGTCGACGGCACGGGGACGGACCTGGTGGGCCTGCTCGGACTGGGCATCCTCTTCAACTTCGTCGCCTCGATGTGGGGATGCGGCCTCGCCATGTTCCTGCGCACCGAGCAGGCCGGGGCGCTGATTCAGATGCCCGTGTTCATCGTGCTCTTCCTCGCGCCGGTCTACGTGCCCTTGGCGCTCCTGACAGGCTGGATCCACACGGTCGCGCGCCTGAACCCGGCCACGGCCGTGCTCCAGGCCGGGCGCGGCTTCCTCGCCTCCAGCCCGGTCGAGGTCGGCCTGGCGTTCGCGCTGCTCGCCGCAGCCGCCTCGCTCCTGGCCCTGTTCGCGCGCCGAGGCCTCGCCTCGGCCGAGCGGGCCGGGTAACGGGGTCGGCCGGGGTTGGCGCCGGCTCCTTGACCTCGTAGGTGTGGGCAAGCCGTCTCGGTCTGCACGTCTACGGCCACCGGGAGAGAGTAAGGCAGGGTCCCCACGGGTAAGGTCGAACAACGAGCCGATGAGTTCAGAAGACGTAAGCACGGCGAAGCAGGCGGACGCTCCGGCCGCGAATCGAGGCCCAGGCGCTCCGGCCGCGAACGGAGGCCCGGGCGCTCCGGCCGCGGGCGCGGTGGCCCGGCGCGCACCTTCGCCCTGGCCTCGCTACCTCAGAGACGGCGCCGTAGCGCTTTGCGAATGGCTGTGCCGCCCCCGCGTGCGGCTCACAGTGACCGGCCTGGCTCTGCTCCTCGTCGGCGGCCTCTTCATCACGAGCTCGGTCTGGACCCTGCCGCTCGTGATCGCCGGCGGCCTCATGGTGCTGATCGCGTGGGTCGGCTACCGGCTCGAGGGCCGCCTCGCGGTCGAGTGGGGTCAGACAGGCACCCAGCTCGAGTTCCGAGCCCAGATCAGGGCCGCCGAGGGAATGCACACGGCGCCGGCCGAGACGACGCCCCGGCTCGTGTCTACGGCCGACCCCGAGCCCGAAGACGCGGTCGTGGTCGAGGGCGAAGCGCACACAGTCGAGATCGAGGTGACGGCACTGAAAGCCCTCATCGCCGCGGCCGAGACCGCGGAGGCCGTGACGGCCGAGGTCGAGACGGCCGAGGTCGAGACGGTCGAGGTCGAGACCGCGCAGGCGGAGGCGTCGGCCCAGGCCGCGCGCGTCCTGCGGGTGGCGCACGGCGGCGGGCGTTCGTCTCAGGCAGGCGGCTGACGGGCTGGGCCAGTCTGCGCTTCTGGCGCGGCCCGGCCCATTTTTTTCCCTGCGGCGGCAGGGGTGTGCTGCGAATTCATCGACATACGATGGAACGCAGCACGCCCCGCCCGTGCGAGGGGCGTGGTGGCTTGCGCGGCCCCGGGCCACCGGACCGGCGAGCCGGTCGGCGGACCGCTATCCGTGCCGGCCGAGCTCGCGGTGTGCCGGCCCTCGGCTGCCCGCGTGAAGAGAGCCTGGCTCATCTGCGAGCGTCCGGCGTTGTGGAGGCAGACGAAGAGAACGCGCGCCATCGTCATTCGGGAGCGTATCTGGGTGCCCGCGCGCGCGATCGCGCTCTACGTCTCGGCCGGGTTCGAGGTCGAGGGACTGGGGCGCAATCACTACCTTCGCCGCGACGGGAGCCGGCGCAGCGCCCTGATCATGGCCCGACTGATCCAGTGACGACGCGCAACTCGTGCTCGCCCACGCGCACGACGTCACCGGGGTGAAGCTGGCGCCCTCGCCGTGCCTCCCGCTCCCCGTTCACCCAGACCGGATCGGCGGCGAGGAAGGCTTTGACCCCGGCGCCGCTGTCGATCACGCCCGCGAGCTTCAGGAGCTGGCCCAGCCTGATCATGTCACCGCGGATCGGGACCTCCACGAGTTCAGGGGGCGATCGCGGGCTGGCGGGTTTCCGTTTGGAACAGATTCACGCGACAGAGATTCTCGCGCACGGCCGCGTTCGCCCGCCACCGCGCTACTTCACGTGCAGGTTGATGCCGAGCAGGATCAAGGGCCACAGGGCGATGGCGAGCAGCGCCGAAATCAAGGGTTTGAGCGTGTTCACGTGGGCGAAGTAATGGTGGGCCGAGGCCACGATCAGGCCCACGACCACGTATATGACACTGCCGATTCCGGATCTCATCTCGTCACCTCGCGTAAATGGTTGTTCGACGACAATCTCGTCCGTCGCCGGGAGCGCTACCCCGATCGCAGCTCCTCCATCCGCCCCGTGGCCAGAAGTACTACGCCCAAAGCGCCCCCCGGGCACCGCGCCAGGCGTCAGGGCCCGCGCAAGAATTACTGACGGTTTTGACGGCGTCTGGACGCGCCTGACGCCACCCGCTCGCCCTCACGTACTACCAGTACTATCGTGGCGAGAGCGCGGCGTAAGACACGCCCAGCCACTCGTCAAATTCCGCCATTAATTCTTGCGCGAACCCTTAGGCTTTCTCGTCCGATGAACCTGGCCTCGATCCTCACCGACTCCGCGGCCCGCGATCCCGACCACGTGGCGGTCAAGCTCGACGATGTCGAGGTCAACTACGGGCTGCTCGACGCCGGCACCCAGCTCATGGCCGGGGTGCTCGCCGAGAAGGGGGTCGGACGTGGCGACCGGGTCGGGATCATGCTCCCGAACGTCCCCTACTTCGCCGTCTCCTACTTCGGCGTACTCCGGGCGGGCGGCATCGTGGTGCCGATGAACGTTCTCCTCAAGCGCCGCGAGGTCGCGTTCTACCTGAGCGATTCCGGAGCCAAGCTCCTCCTCGCGTGGCATGGGTTCGCCGAGGATGCGCAGGGCGGAGCCGAGGAAGCCGGGGTCGAGTGCGTGCTCGTCGCCCCGGGCGAGTTCGAGCAGCTGTTGGGCACGGCGCAGCCCCGCGCCGAGGTCGCCGACACCGCCGACGACGACACCGCCGTGATCCTCTACACGTCGGGGACGACGGGGACGCCCAAGGGCGCCGAGCTCACCCACGCCAACTTGACGCGCAACTGCGAGGTCGCGCGCGGACTCTTCGGCGCCGGCGCCGAGACGGTCACGCTCGGGGCGCTCCCGCTCTTCCACGCCTTCGGCCAGACCTGCGCTCTCAACGCCACTATCGCCGGGGGCGGGACCTTGAGTCTGATCCCTCGCTTCGACCCGGGCAAGGCCTTCGAGATCATTCAGCGCGACCGCGTCAGCGTGTTCGAGGGCGTACCCACGATGTACAACGCGATGCTCCACTACCCCGACGCCTCGAAGTACGACACCTCGACTCTCGAGATTTGCGCCTCGGGCGGTGCGGCCATGCCCGTCGAGGTGATGCACGGTTTCGAAGCGAAGTTCGGCTGCAAGGTCCTCGAGGGCTACGGCCTCTCCGAGACCTCACCGATCGCCTCCTTCAACCACCCCGACCGCGAGCGCAAGGCGGGCTCGATCGGGACGCCGATCGAGGGCGTCGAGATGAAGGTCGTCGACGACGAGGGCAACGACGTCGCCGGCGGCGAGGTGGGCGAGATCGTAATCCGGGGACACAACGTCATGAAGGGCTATTGGAACCGCCCCGACGCCACCGCCGAGGCGATCCGCGGCGGCTGGTTCCACACCGGCGACATGGCTCGAATCGACGAGGACGGCTACTTCTTTATCGTCGATCGCAAGAAGGACATGATCATCCGCGGCGGTTACAACGTCTATCCCCGCGAGATCGAGGAGATCCTTTACGAGCACCCGGCCGTGCGCGAGGCCGCCGTCGTCGGCGTCCCCCACGACGAGCTCGGCGAAGAGGTGGGCGCCGCCGTCGCGCTCAAGGACGGCGCCGTGGTGACGCCCGATGAGCTCCGCGCCCACG
>JAXDGF010000287.1:0-16119 GCA_034665165.1 Solirubrobacteraceae bacterium
CGGCTCGAGAGGCTGCGAACCGCGCCCTGGCGCGGCGTCAGATCCCCGGCCGCGACCTTGTAGGCGATCGTCTCGAGGGATCCGTCGCCGCCGTCGCGCGTCCGCGTCGCCGCCTGCTCGGGTAGGACGCCGAGCTCGGCAAGGGCCCGCGCAGCCTCGGGGTCGAAGCAGTGCGCCTTCAGCCACCGCGCCGACATGTCGTCGCCGAAGCCGGCCTTCGTCCACGCTTCGGCGGCGGCGTCCGCGCTGCCCCCGCGGTCGCCCAGCTCGCCGAACTGCTCGATCGTTTCCCGGTGCGTCGTGACGGGAAGCTCGTAGATCCTCACAGTGCGGGATGGTGGCGCGTGGGCCGGGAGAGGTCAAGCACGGCGTATTGGGTAGGTTAAGCGCCAGCTCTATCTGAGCCTCGTAAACATCGCTAGCTATTCGGATACGCGGCCGCTACGGTTGCCGCCAATGGTCCGAGCTATGGAAGGGATGGTGCTGCCGTGAGCACAGACGTCGCAGCGCTCGAAGAGATCGCCCGCCAGCTGGTCGCGCCGGGCAAGGGCATCCTTGCCGCCGACGAGAGCAAGCCGACGATGTCCAAGCGCCTTGAGCAGGTTGGGGTCGAGCCGAACGAGGAGTCCCGGCGCCAGTGGCGCGAGCTGCTGTTCACCGCCGACGGAATCGAAGAGCAGATCAGCGGCATCATCCTCTTCGACGAGACGATGCGCCAGACGACCGCGGACGGCACCCCCTTCCCGCAGTATCTCCACCAGCGCGGCATCATCCCCGGCATCAAGGTTGACACCGGCGCCAAGCAGCTCGCCGGCTCGCCCAACGAGAAGATCACCGAAGGTCTCGATGGCCTGCGCGAGCGTCTCGCCGAGTACCGCGAGATGGGGGCCAAGTTCTGCAAGTGGCGCGCCGTGATCACGATCGGCGACGGGATCCCGACGGGCTATTGCCGGCGGACCAACGCTCACGCCCTCGGACGCTACGCGGCCCTGTGCCAGGAAGCGGGACTCGTCCCGATCGTGGAGCCGGAGGTGTTGATGGACGGCGACCACACGATCGACCGTTCGTTCGAGGTGACGGTGCAGACACTCCACGTTGTCTTCCGCGAGCTCTGGCTCCAGCGCGTCGCCTACGAGGGCATGGTCCTCAAGCCCAACATGGTCATGTCGGGCTACGACGCTGCCGTGCAGGCCGGCGTCGACGAAGTGGCCGAGGACACGCTGCGCGCGCTCAAGGAAACGGTTCCCGCCGCTGTGACGGGGATCGCCTTCCTCTCCGGCGGCCAGAGCGACGAGCTGGCGAGCGCTCACCTGAACGCCATGAACCGGGCCGGCGACCTGCCGTGGCAGCTCACCTACTCCTATGGACGCGCGCTCCTCGGGCTCTCGCTCGAGACGTGGCGCGGCGAGGACGCGAACGTGGCGGCGGCGCAGGCCGCGCTCCAGCACCGCGCACGCCTGACTGCGGCCGCCCGCCGCGGCGAGTACACCGAGGACATGGAGCAGGAGCGCGAAGCGGTAACGGCCGCGACGTGAGCCCGGGCGCGAGCCGAGCCGTCTGACTGTGGGCCCGCGGGAGATGACCTCGCGGGCCTCGGCCTTTAAGGCCCCGGAGGGTGTACGCGCGCGCCCTGCCGGGTATAAGTGAATTCCGATCAAAACCTCGGGACATTTCGCTTGTACTCTTTACAACGCGCCCATACGCTGGTTAGTCACGATCAGGTTCTGGGCAGGACCACCTATCGCGCCCGGATCCGACCGGACACCGACCTCTTCGCGGAGGACGAAACCCACCACGCGTCGGCGACGACGAGACTGGCGAGCAGGCGATGAGCACCGGAGGGCTTGACACCACGGGCAGGCCGATTGACCCCGCCGAACACGCGGAGGCCACTCCGTACCGGGACCGGAGCTCGCCCTCGTTCTCAGAGGATGAGTTCAGCGGCAAGGTGGTGCGCGCGGAGAAGGGCGCGCAGTCGGGTTCCGCCCTCGACGACATCGACTTCGCGGACGCGGTCACCGACGACGGAGCCGACGTCCAGGCCGTGGTGCGCGACTCGCGCGTGTACGAGGTCCTCGCCGAGCTCGACAAGGGACTCGTCGCCATGAAGCCGGTCAAGCAGCGCATCCGTGAGATCGCGGCCCTGCTCGTCATCGACCGCTTGCGCGACGAGATGGGCCTGAGCTCGCAGCGCCCGACGCTACACATGAGCTTCACCGGCAGCCCGGGGACGGGGAAGACGACGGTCGCGCTGCGCATGGCGGCCATCCTTCACCGGCTCGGCTACGTCGAGAAGGGCCACCTCGTCTCCGTCACCCGCGACGACCTCGTCGGCCAGTACGTCGGGCACACGGCGCCGAAGACCAAGGACATCATCAAGCGGGCGCTGGGCGGGATCCTCTTCATCGACGAGGCGTACTACCTGCACCGGGTCGAGAACGAGCGCGACTACGGGCAGGAGGCGATCGAGATCCTCCTTCAGGAGATGGAGGCCGAGCGGGAGAATTTCGTCGTGATCATGGCCGGGTACCAGGATCGGATGGAGCAGTTCTTCCAGGCCAACCCCGGCATGGGGTCGCGGGTGGCCCATCACATCCACTTCCCCGACTACAACGCCCCTGAGCTCATGCAGATCGCCCAGATGATGGTCGCACAGCAGGGGTACGAGCTCGACGACGCCGCCGAGGCCGCCTTCCGTGACTACATCGACCGCCGGCTCGAGCGGCCTCGCTTTGCCCACGGTCGGAGCATCCGCAACGCGGTCGAGCGTGCGCGACTGCGCCAGGCCAGCCGCCTCTTCGAGGCGGACCGGCGCCTCACGAAGCAGGACCTGGTGACGATCGAAGCCGACGATATCCGGAGTAGCTCGGTCTTCGACGACACCCAGGAACAAGCGCCCGCCGACGAACAGACAACCTAGCTTGGAGGAGGAACCCTTGCGCCCGATCATCCTTGGCGTCGTCGGCGATTCGGCGGCGGGAAAGACGACCCTCACCCGCGGCCTCGTCCGCATCCTCGGTGAGGACCAGGTGACCGCCGTCGCCACCGACGACTACCACCGCTATGACCGCAAGCAACGGGCCGAGCGGAAGATCACGCCCCTGCACCCCGAGTGCAACTACCTCGACATCATGGCCCAGCACTTGCGCCTCCTGCGCCAGGGCCAGGCCATCCTCAAGCCCGTCTACGTCCATTCCGACGGTAGCTTCGGTCCGCCCGTCTACGTCGATCCGAAGCCGTTCACGATCGTCGAGGGGCTGCTCGGTTACCACGACGAGAACATGCGCGAGTGCTACGACGTGCGCGTCTACCTGGCCCCTCCCGAGGAGCTGCGGCGCAAGTGGAAGGTGCGCCGCGACACTTCGCGCCGGGGCTACACGACCGACGCGGTCCTCGCCGATCTCGATCGGCGCGAGCCCGATTCCGCTGAGTTCATCCGGCCCCAGGAGCGCTACGCGGACGTGGTCATCTCCTTCCAGGAGGGAGCGGGCGACGGTGCCTCGCTCGACGCCGAGCTCCGACTTCGCGACAGCCTGCCCCATCCCGACCTCTCCGGGGTGATCGGCGACGGCGAGCGCGGCATCACGATGACCGAGGGCGACTCCGAGGTCGTGGTGAAGATCGCGGGGGACATCGATAAAGAGCAGGCGCTCGAGATCGAGGAGGTTGTGTGGGAGAAGCTTCACTTCGCCTCGCACCTGCGCTCGGAGCGCCTCGGTCAGTTCACCATCGGCAACGACCTCCAGCGCTCCGAGTCGCTGGCCCTCGTCCAGCTCCTGATTCTCTACCACCTGGTGACGGCCAAGGCCGCCGTCGCGCTCGGCGGCGACGGCCAGCGCCTGGACGGCGAGGGTGACGTCGCCGACACCGCCGACACCGCCGCGGCGGCGCCGGCTAGCTGAGGCGCTTAGGAGGCGCTTAGGGCGCGGGCCCCTAGACGGAGCCGATGGTCGGCACGCCGGTGGCGGGACCGCCGGGCTCCAGGTCGCGCATGCCCGATACGGCGTGGACCCGGATGAAGTGGAGGTGGTGGCGTCCGACTACGATCTCGTCCCCGTCTGACAGCGGGCTCCACTCGACGCGCTCGCCGTTGACGAAGACTCCGTTGAGGCTGCGGTCGTCGAGCACGCGCAGGCCGTCGGGCTGGCGGACGATGAGGGCGTGACGCCGGGACACGGTCGGATCGTCGAAGCGGATGTCGGCGGCCAGGCTGCGGCCGATGCGCGTCCATTCACGCTGAAGCGTGAACGCCGTCGCCTTGTCCTCGCCGTCGAGGAAGGCGATGTACTCGCCGGGTAGCGCGAGGCCCTCGCGGAGCTCGTCGAGCCACAGGATGTCCTCGGCGGTGGGCGTGACCTGCGCCATCGTCGCGGCGACGGTGGTGAAGAGCGACGCGCGCACGAACTCGGTGCCGCCGCAACTGGGACACACGGGCAGCTCGTCGGCGCCGTCGAGCGTTACCGCGTACTCGCAGGCTGTGCAGCGAAACGTCCCCATGCCAGCCAGATTGCCTGTGATCCACGCTTTCATGGGCACTTATCTCCAATCCTCGGCGGGGGCACATCCACCTCAGAGGGCGCCTTCCCTCGCCCGCGGGGTGGACAAATCATCATATCGCGCCGCGTCAATGCCCTAGCCGTCACCCGTCGGTCCCGTGACTCGAGCCGTGTCGCGATCGCCTTAGTCGGATACCCGGCGCGCCCCACCGGCAAACCGAATTCATACCGGCAGGAACGTCGAGGGCGACGCCGAAAGGGAGCAAATGAAGCTTTCCGCACGCGAGATCCCAGGGCTCGAGTTCCACCTCCTGCGCCGCAGCGTCGACGCGCTCTCCGAAGGCCGCGAGCGCTGCGACCACTGCCACCGCACGCCGCTCGTCGGCGAGCGCGTCCACATCTACAAATCGGACCGGATGCTGTGCGAGCTGTGCCGCGCCCTGCGCCCCGAAGAGCCCCTGTCCTCACGCCTCGTGCACGGTCCGGCCTTCGGTCACGCGGTGCGCATCACCGACCAGCGGGCGACGCGGCGGGCGAAGGCGGCGGGCGAGGCGGAGTCGGAGTCAGAGTCGGAGTAACGCCGGCTGAATAGACTCCGCCCACGATGGATCCCGTCTCCGTGTCCACCGTGATCTCGAGGCCTCGCGAGGAGGTCTTCGAGTACCTCGCCGACATCGCCAACCACGCCGAGTTCACCGACCACTACCTCACCGACTGGCACCTGACGCGCGAGGAGAGCTACGGGACGGGCGCCGGAGCTCGCTTCCGGATCAAGGCACCGTTCGCCCGCTTCGCCTGGGCCGACATGACGTTCGCCGAGCTCGACCCGCCGTTCCGGATAATCGAGCACGGCCGAGGAGGCAAGTTCAACCGTATTCGCCTCCTCGGGACCTACACGCTCAAGGACGGATCCGAGGACACCACGACCGTCGAGTACACGTTCGAGACGTGGCCCGTGCAGCAGAGCGACCGGCTCATGGAAAGGTTCGGGGGGCGTGCCTGGACCCGCCGTCAGGCGGCGAAGTCGATGCGACGCCTGCGCGGCATCCTCGAGGGGACCGCTGAGCCGGGCGCGCGACCCTCGATCTCGGGTCGCTAGCGAGCCGACGCGTCAGCCATCGGGATAGACTTCCCGACCCGTGAGAGTGCGCCGCGTCCCGATCCTCTGCTCGAGCCTCGTGATCATCGCCCTCGGCCTCTCTGGCTGCGGGAACAGGCCGGCCCAGCGGCACTCGGGCGATCCCGAGAACTTCGGCGTCTATCTCGACGCCGGCGGGATCTCGTACCAGATGCAGATCTCGCGCGAGCTCAACGCCTACAGCACCGAGGACTCCCAGTATCTCGAGGGCCTGCCCTCCGGCACCGCGGCGCCCACCCCGACCCAGGAGTGGTACGCCGTCTTCATGTGGGCGTGGAACCAGAACAAGCAGCCGCTCCGGACCGCGCCGCCCGGCTCGTTCGACATCGTCGACACGCAGGGCAACACCTACTACCCGCAGCCGATCGACCCGCACCAGAACCCCTATCAGTGGACCTCCCAGCTCCTCCAGCCGGAGGCAACCCAGCCGGGGCCCGACACCACCGCGTTCTTCGGCCCCACCCAGGGGCAGCTCTTGCTCTTCAAGATCAGCACCACCGCGTACGCGAATCGTCCCCTGACGTTGCAGATCCGGGGCCCGCAGAATCAGGTCGAAGCGGTCGACCCGCTGGACCAGTGACGTGACCGCGGACCCGCGGCGGAGCGCGGAGGATCCGACCGGACGGCCGGACCTGACCTTCCATCCGCTGGCCGGTGGCATCGGCGTCTTCACCGCAGTGGCGGCGCCCGTTACGGGCTACGGGCTCTCGCTATCGGGGCATATGTACGGGCTGGTCACGGGGGGCGGCATCGTGCTCGGTCTGCTGAGCGGTCTGGCAGCCGGGTTCTGGCTCGACCGGCGGGGGGGCAAAGTGTGGACCGGCCCGCAGCTCTGAGCCGAGCCCTGAGCCGAGTCCTGACCCGAGTCCTGACCCGAGTCCTGAGCCGAGTCCTGAGCCGAGTCCTGCGGATCCTCACCGTCGTCGGCGTCCTTTTGGCCCTCGGCGGAGCATTGACGTCCGCGGCCGGAGCCGGCTGGACGCGCGCCGTCAGGCTCGCCGCCCCGAGCTCGATCGACGTCCTCGGGACCCAGACTGCCTCCTCGCCCGGCGGCGCCGCGGCGGTCTCGTTCAACGAGGTCAACCTGGACGCGCAGGCGACGGCGGGTACCTTCCTCGCGCTCGCGGGGCGCCACGGTGGCTTCGGGCCAGCGCGGCCCGTCCCCGGGGTCCAGGAGATCCTCGCCCTCGCGTATGCGGGCCCGACGCTCGACCTCCTCACCGCCTCGGGGCCGGCCGGACAGCCGTGCTGCTCGACCGTCCAGATCATCCGGCGGGGCGTCCCGCAGACGATCGTGGGCGGGGCGGGGGGCGGCGTGGGCGGCGGAGCCACCGGCCGCCTGGTGCCGCTCGCGAACGGCCGCATGCTCGCGGTCGTCGCCGGGCCTCAGCGGCTTTGGGTGACCGAGTCACGCTCTCGTAACGGCCGCTTCGGGGCGGCGCGGGCGCTGACGCGCCCGCTCGTCGCGCCGTCCGCCCTCGCGGTTACGGGGACGGCGGGAGGCGGCGCCGGGCTTGTATGGACGCAGGGGAGCGGCCAGAGCGTCATCGGCGCGGGCGCCGGGCCGGGGGCGACGCCATCGCGGCCGCGGGTCCTGCTCAGGGTGCCGGCAGGCACCGTCATCGACGGGCTGCAGCTCGTCTCGCGACCGGGCGGCCTGACCCTGGCATGGACGAAGAGCTACACGGACGGGGCGGGCTTGTACCACTCCCGGGTCTACGCGGCCGACGTCAGGGCGGCTCTGACGGTCGGGCGCGTGCGGGCGCTGTCGGGGGCGGGGGAGGTTGCGTCCGGACTCTCGCTTGCCGGTGACGGAAATGGCGATGAGGTCGCCGCGTGGGATGTGTGCGCGGTGGGATCCACTGCGTGTGTGGTGAAGAGCGCGGTGCGGGGAGGCCGGCCGGGGTGGTTTGGCCGGGCGCGGACCCTTGGCGCTGTCGACGCCGGCGACAGCCCGCAGGCGAGCATGGCCCCCGGCGGCGCCTCGCTGGTGGGCTGGATCGCGGGCGGCCGCGTCGTCCTCGCCGGGGTGCGTGCCGGGGCGAGCGCTTTCGGGGCGGCGGCACCGCTGTCGGGCGACCTGGCGGGGAACCTGGCGCTCGGGTTCGGGCCCACGGGTGCGGCCGTGGCAACGTGGACGGAGGGGACATTCTTGACGGGGGTGTTTGCGGCGGTGGCGCGGTAGGTGGGCACAGCTTTCTGACCACGCCCCGCCTGGAGTCGCGCGCGATTTCAGGCCCCCCGGGGGCGGGCGACCGACCCGTGCTGCGTTTTGATCGTATTTCAATGCATTCGCAGCACACCCCGCACAAGCCGCCCCGCCCCGCCCCTCCCCGCCCGGCGGCCGCCACCAACGCCCGGCAGGCTCCTGCCCCCAGCGTCCTACCCACCCAGCGCCGCCGCCAGCACCTGCTGGACCGCCGGCGCCGCGGTCGCTCCGCCCGCCCCCTGTCCTGGGAACAGCGCGGCCACCACGATCCGTGGCTTACCCACCGGCGCGTACCCCACGAACCACGCGTCGGTGTTCTGCGGGTTGTTGGCCGATGACGGATTGCTCGAGCCCGACGCCGAGCTCGACGAATCAGACGACGATGGCGGCGCGGTGTCCGTCAGCTCGGCCGTCCCCGTCTTGCCCGCCACGGTGACGCCCGGGACCTGGGCCGCGGTGCCGGTCCCAAACTGCACCACCGCGATCATCATCTTCTGCACCAGCGCCGCCACGTGGTGGCTCGTGACGCGGATGAACCTCGGCGGTTGGCCCATGAGGAAGGTCGGCACCGGTCGCTTCCCGCCCATGCCGATGGCGGCGCCAGCGATTGCCATCTCCAGCGGCGTGGCCAGCACCATCCCCTGGCCGATGGCGGAGGAGCCGACGGCGAGCGAGTCGCCGATCGCGCTCGCCGGGGGGATGGTGCTGGGGAGCTCACCGGGGAAGCTGGTGGGCGAATTGAAGCCGAATTTCTCCGCCATCGACACGAGCCGGGTCGCCCCGAGCTGGGCGCCGAGGGGGGCGAAGACGGAGTTGCAGGACACGGCGAAGGCGTTCAGGAGGGTCCCGCCGCACGCTTCGCCGTTGGCGTTCTGGAGCGTGTAGCCCGCGATCGTCGCGCTCGTCGCGATCGGGAAGGTCGAGCTGAGCTTGACGATCTTTGCGGCCAAGGCGGCCGTCGCGGTGATGATCTTCATCGTCGAGCCGGGGGGCTGAGGCGCCGAGTAGGCGATGCCGGTCACGGCCAGGATCTGACCGTTCTGCGGGTTCATGGCGACCATGCCGGCATAGCGGTTGGCCATGGCCGCGATCTCGGCGTTCTCGAGGGTGGGATCGATGGTCGTGGTGATGGGCGCGCCGGGCTGGGGCTGCGAGAAGGCGAGCACGCGCTTGCCCGCGAAGAGGGTCCCCCCGGGCGTCCCGGCGAGCTGGCGCTGGAAGATGAGCTCGAGGCCATCGGTGCCGATCCGGGCGTTCGGCGGGTAGCCCTCGGCGGCGAAGGACGACCGCTCGGCGTCCGGGATCGGGCCGAGGGTACCGACGACCTGGAGGGCAGCCGTCGGAATCGGCGTGTACAGAGATGGTCCCTGGGCCAGCAGCGTGCCGTCGCGCGCGTAGAGCGAGGCGCGGGGGGGAAGCGAGATCCGGCGGGTCAGGTGCTCGCCAGGGCGCAGTCCGGGGAAGAGGAGACCCGAGTTGAAGCTGATGCGTGCGCCCGAGCCGCTGCCGCTGAAGGGCACGTCGATCGTCTCCCGAAGCGTCCCGAAGACTCGCGTCCGCACCACGACGGGGACGGCGATCACGTTCCCATGGGGCTGGCCGACCCGTCCCGGAGTGAGCGAGATGAGGCTCGCCGTGGTCGCGGCGCCGGCGTACGCGGCCTGGAAGTCCGTGGACGAGAGCCGGGCACGCGACCGCGGGTCGAGCAGGTCGTACATGGTCGCGAAGTTCGAATCGCGCCAGGCGGTCACGTACGAGGTCACGAGCTGCTTCTCGGCCCGCGCCGGGCCGGTGGCGAGGACGATCCCGGCCGCGAAGGCTCCGGCCGCGATCGCTACCAGCGGGACGGCACGCGTGATCAGGCGGCGACGGCGTCGCGACGAGCGTCGCGACCGCTTTGGTCTCCTAGACCCCATCGATGTCCATCCCCAGGGCACCCCTTCAGCTGCAACGTAGACGGCCCAGCAACCTGTCCTCGGACAGCGTAGGACAAGTTACGCCGTGGGTAGAGTGACCGAGGTGAACTGGGTCGACTGGGTGATCATCGCCGTCGCGGTCCTGTTCGCGATCTGGGGGTACTTGCAGGGCATCATCGTCGGCGGCCTGTCGCTGGCCGGTTTCGTGCTCGGCGCCGTGATCGGCGCCCGCATTGCCCCGCTGGTGCTCTCGGGCGGATCGCACTCGATTTACGCGCCGGTGTTCGGGCTGGTGGGGGCGCTGCTGGTCGGAGCGCTACTCGCGACCCTGCTCGAGGGGCTGGGGATACGGGTCCGCTTCGCGCTGCGCATCCCGGGGTTGCGGACCGTGGACGGGCTACTGGGAGCCGTCCTCACCGCCTGCGTCGGGCTCGGGCTCGTGTGGATCGTCGGCGCCGTGAGCCTGGCGGCGGTGACGTCCCCGAGTCTGCGCCAGGACCTTCGGCACTCGGTCATCCTGCGCGACCTCGACAACGTCCTGCCGCCCTCGGGCGCCATCCTCAACGCCCTCTCCCGCTACGACCCGCTCCCCTCGCTCAACGGGCCCTCGGCAAACGTGCCTCGCCCCACCAAGGGCATCCTCGCCAAGGCGGGCGTCCGCGCCGCCTTCCCGAGTGTCGTGCGCGTGGTCGGAACGGCGTGCGGCCTGGGCATCGAGGGGTCGGGCTGGGTCGCGGCGCCTGGTCTCGTAGTGACGAACGCGCACGTCGTCGCCGGCGAGGACGACACGACCGTGCAGGTGGGCGGGAACGGGGCCGGGCTTCCGGCCAAGGTCATCCTCTTTGACCCCACCAATGACGTCGCCGTCCTGAGCGTGTCGCAGCTGTCAGAGCACCCGCTGAGCCTGGCCGCCTCACCGAGGGCGGGCACGGCCGTAGCCATCCTCGGCTATCCGGAGGACGGCCCGTTCCACGCGGAGCCTGGCCGGATCGGGATCACCAAGCCGGTCATCACCGACAACGCCTACGGCAACGGTCCCGTCCTGCGGAAGATCACGGCGCTCCGCGGCCGCGTGAAGCCGGGGAACTCGGGCGGACCGCTCGTCGACGGCGCCGGTCGCGTGGTCGCGATGGCCTTCGCTCAGATCACCAACTCGGCTCCGGATACCGGGCCGGGCGGGTTCGCCATCCCGCCCGATGTGATCCGCTCCGAGCTGGCGAAAGCGAGGTCGGCCGGCGGGGCGGTGAGCACCCGGGGGTGTGCGGCATAGACGGGGGGCGGTTAGGTCGGGGTTGCGGCGGGCGCTACCCTCAGCGCTCGTATGTCCAAGACACTCGTCATCGCTGAGAAGCCTTCCGTCGGGCGCGACCTGGCCGGGGTCCTGCCCGGCCCGTTCACGAACCACAAGGAATATCTCGAGGGCCCCGAGCACATCGTGACCTGGGCCGTCGGGCATCTCGTGCAGCTCGCGGACCCCGACGATTACGACGAGCGCTACAAGAAGTGGAAGATGGCCGATCTGCCGATCGTGCCCGAGCACTTCAAGCTCGTCGTGCGCGACGAGCGCTCGAAGAAGCAGATGAACGCGGTCAAGCGCCTGCTCGGCCGCGACGACGTCGAGACCGTCGTCAACGCCTGCGATGCCGGGCGCGAGGGTGAGCTGATCTTCGCCTACCTGTACGAGAAGGCAGGCTCGAAGAAGCCGGTCAAGCGGCTGTGGCTGAACTCGATGACCAAGCAGGCGATCAGAGACGCGTTCGGGTCGCTGCGTCCCGGTGCCGACCTCGCCACCCTCGAGGCCGCTGCCCGCTCGCGGAGCGAGGCCGACTGGATCGTGGGTATGAACGCCACCCGGGCCGCCACCATCCGCCTGCGGTCCTCCTTCGACGGCGCCGTTTCCCTCGGCCGCGTGCAGACACCGACGCTGGCCATCCTCGCCCGCCGCGAGGAGGAGATCCGGGCCTTCGTGCCGGAGCCGTACTGGCTTGTGGACGCGCTCTTTGCGGCGCCCGGGGAGCGCCTCTACGAGGGCCGCTACCACCTGGGCGCGGCCCCGCGGCTGAAGACGGCCGAGGAGGCCGCGGCCGTGGTGGCCGCGTGCGAGGGTCAGACCGGGGAGATCACCAAGCTCGAGAAGACCAAGCGCACCGAGCGTCCCCCGCTCCTGTATGACCTGACCTCGCTGCAGCGTGACGCCAACAGCCGCTATGGCTTCACTGCCCGGCGCACCCTGGCCGCCGCTCAGCGCTGCTACGAGGAGCACAAGGCCCTGACCTACCCGCGCACGAGCTCGCGCTACCTGACCGGCGACATGGTCCCCGAGATCAAGCCCATCGCCTCGCTCGTCGGCCAGCAGTCCGAGTACGCGAAGGCCGCCAAGTACGTGAACGGCCTCGACGTCCTCCCGCTCGGACGCGTGGTCAACGACGCCAAGGTCACCGACCACCACGCCATCATCCCGACCCGGGCCGAGGGTGGGCATCCAGTCGACAAGATGAACGACGACGACCGGCGCATCTACGACCTCGTCGTGCGCCGCTTCCTCGCCATCTTCCATCCCGACGCCGTGTTCGAGAACACCCGGGTGGAGACCACCGTGCCGGCCGCTGACGCCGACGGCGCGCACGTGTTCCGGACCCGGGGCAAGGTCATGCTCGTCCCCGGCTGGCGCGGCGTGTACGGCGAGCTGCCCGACGCCGAGCGCTCCGACGACGAGGACGAGCGTGAGCAGCAGCAGCTGCCCAAGCTCGACCAGGGAGAGCCCGCCGAGGTGCGCAAGATCGCCTCCGAGGAGAAGGTGACCAAGCCCCCCCGCCGCTTCTCCGAGGGCTCGCTGCTCGCGGCCATGGAGACCGCGGGCAAGCTCGTCGAGGAGGACGAGCTCCGCGAGGCGATGAAGGACTCGGGGATCGGCACGCCCGCCACCCGGGCCGCGATCATCGAGCGCCTGCTCGCCGTCGGCTACATCGAGCGCGACGGCCGCGCCCTGGTCGTGACCGAGAAGGGCCTGAACGTGATCCGGCTCCTGGGCCAGCACGCACTCACCTCGCCGAGTCTGACCGGGGAATGGGAGCATCGCCTGGCGCGCATCGAGCACGGCGAGGACTCGCGCGAGGCGTTCATGGGCGACATCGTCAAGTTCGCCGAGTCGACCGTGGGCGAGCTCGACACCAAGCTCCAGGGCGTGCGCATCCCGCGCGCGAACCTCGGTCCCTGCCCCGTGTGCGGGCACGACATCATCGAGAACCGCAAGGGCTACTCGTGCTGGCATCGGGACGACCCGGGCTGCGGATTCGTGATCTGGAAGTCGAAGGCGGGCAAGCAGCTGCCGCTCGCGGTTGCACGCGAGCTCATCGCCACCGGTCGCACCGAGAAGCCGGTGACCGGCTTCAAGAGCCGCGCGGGCAAGAACTTCCGCGCCCGGCTCGCGCTCCAGCAGGGCGAGGACGGCAAGTGGCGCGTCGAGTTCGACGAGCCCTGGGCCCGGGAGGGCGCGAAGCCGCCTGAGGTCGAGGAGGCCGCGGCGGCGGCGACGGCAGAGGACGCGCCGGCGGCGGCGCAGCCGGAGGCGGCGTAGCCCTCGCTTGATCTGAGCGATGCCGTGCCCGGCTTGAGAGTCGCGGTAGCCGAGCTGTTCGCCTGAACTCGATCGATCACACGGGCGTAGTTTCCGGGTAGGGGCTCCCGAGCGCGCCACGGAGACCCTTACGGGAGCTGATCCCAAGCTTCGTGTAGACCTGCCGCAGGTGCCACTCCACGGTGCGGGGGCTGATGTACAGCTCGGCCCCAATCTCCGGGTTGGTGCGACCGTCGCGGGCAAGTCTCGCGATTTGTTTTTGCTGGGGCGTGAGCTGATCACGAGTGTCGTCTCGGCGCTTGCGCACCTTCTCACCCGTGGCCAGCAGCTCGCGTCGCGCGCGATCGGCGAATCCGTCTGGTCCGATCGTGGTGAAGACGTCGTATGCCTGGCGGAGCTGCTCACGGGCGTCGACCCGCCGGTTCTGGCGGCGGAGCCACTCGCCATAGGTGAGCCGGGCACGGGCAAGGTGCGCCGCCATCTGAGATTGCCCGAGCGCCTCGATCGCCGCGCGGTGCAGATGCTCGGCCGATTCACCGGCCTCGAGCAGCGCGCTCGCGCGCGCCTCCGTTCCCTTCGCCCAGGTGGTGCCGCTGGCGCCCGTCCGCTCGCGCAGCTGGTCGAGGGCTTGACGGGCGGTCTGCTGCCGCCCGCTCCGCGCCGCCGCCTCGACGAGCTCAGATAACGCCCACGATGAGGTCGCGATCTCGTCTGCCGCTACCGCCTTCTGCGCCGATTCGAAGGCAAGCTCGTACTCACCAAGCCCGTTGTAAAGGATCGCCGTGGCGTATTCGGCGACCGTGACCGCGCATCCCTCGCCCCGGCTGTGGGCGGCGCCGATCATCACCTCGACCAGGTTCAAGGCGGTGGAGACGTCCCCCCGCCACGCCGCGAGCCGCAGCGGAACGTAAGGCAGCGTCTCCGCTCTGATCCCGAGGTCAAGGTTCTGGGCCTCCTCGGGAAGGGCAGACGCCAGGGACAGGTTTCCGGCCTCGATGTGAAACGTCGCGAGGTAGTCGAGGGCGAAGGGAAGCAGGATCAGCGCTCCGGTGGCGCGCGTCAGCTCCACCTGACTCGAGGCCAGCTCGAGCCATGCGTCGCCGTCCCACAAGTCCATCGCCGCGAGGCTGTAGGCGACCCATGACCAGTCCAAGTGCCGCTCCTCGGCGAGATAGGCACGCAGCGCGGCCGTCAACGTCGGAGCGGCGGCGGCGTAACCATCGGTCAACCGGGTCGCTAACCCGACCAAGATCAGCTGCCTGCCGGCCAATGGCTCCGGTCCGAGCGGCGCCGAAAGGGCAGCTCGGGCAACGTCTGCCGGGGCGGGGTCAGTCGCGAGCCGGGCGGCATAGATCACTGCCACCAGAGCCTTTAGATGCGTCTGTCGTGCCAGCTCGGGATCGAGTGACTCGAGCCGCTGGGCCGTACGCACGAGCAGTGGCGGGGCGTCGCTGCCACGTCGCGCGTCGAAGGCAATCTGGGCGTGCAGGCGCTGCGCTCTCGCCTGCCCAAGCTCATCGAGCGGACCCGCATCCGCGGCCGCGAGCAGGGACCCGGCGGCCGACAGGTCTCCCGCCCCTAGCTTCAACAGTGCCGCGGTGAGCGCCCGTGACGCGCGCTGACCAGGGTCCGGCGTGAACGTCACGGCTCGTTCCAGGAACGCGGCGGCGGCGGCGATGCCGCCGCGGCCTCGCGCACGGCTCGCGGAATCGATCAACTCCCCGGCCACCTCCTCGTCCGGGGCGATCGAGGCATGCGCGCGATGCCAGGCTCGACGATCGGGATCCGTGTCAGGATCGGTAGCCGCGGCGAGCGCGCCGTGAACCGCGCGCCGGTCCGTCGCGGTTGCCGCGCGATACGCCGCCGATCTGACGAGCGGATGGCGAAACCGAACTTGCGCGCCGATCTCCAGCAGCTGCTCACCCGCCGCGGGCTCGGCCGCCTGCCTCTCGACGCCGAGCGTCGCCGCAGCGCGCCAGAGCAGCGTGGCATCCCCGACCGGGTCGGCCGCCGCCAGCAACATCAGTCGCTGCGTCGGCTCAGGCAGCGCGGCTATGCGTTGTCGGAAGTGGTCCTCGATCCGGCTCGGTAGAGCTCCCGCTCCGGGCAGCACGAAGCCGCCGGCCAGCTCTCCGGTACTTCTACCCCGCGGCAGCTCCACCAGGGCCAGCGGGTTGCCGCGAGTTTCGGCGACCAGCCGGTCGCGGACGCGATCATCCAGTCTGCCCGGGATGACAGCCGACAACAAGGCGCGCGCGTCGTCCTCCTGAAGTCCGGCGAGCGACAGTTCCGGCAGATCCGCCAGCTCGCGTTCGTCGCTCGGCTCACGAACGGTGAATACGAGTGCGATGGACTCGGCTAGAACCCGTCGGGCGATGAATCCGAGAACTTGGGATGTGGCGGCGTCGAGCCATTGCACATCATCGACGAGGCACAGCAGCGGCCGGTCCTCGGCCACCTCGGCGAACAAGCTCAGCGCAGCGAGAGCGACGAGGAAGCGGTCGGGGGCATCGCCGGATGAGGGCCGAACGACACGCGCAGGGCGTTCTGCTGGGGGTCAGGAAGCGCGTCGAGCTGGGCGAGCATCGGTGCGCACAGGCGGTGCAGCCCAGCGAACGGCAGTTCCATCTCGGCCTCGACGCCCGCGATCTGGGCGACTCGGAACCCGGCGGCCTGCCGTGCGGCGTACCGGACGAGCGCCGTCTTGCCGATCCCGGCCTCACCGCGTATGAGGAGGACGGCGCTCTGGCCCTCGCGGGCAGTCTCGAGCAGCCGGTCGAGCA
>JAXDGF010000288.1:0-5297 GCA_034665165.1 Solirubrobacteraceae bacterium
GTCGTAGGGGCTGTCGTAGCCGTCGAAGCAGTCGATGTAGCGATGCTTGAGCTCGAGCCCTCGTCGCAGGTGGGGAAGGAAGGCGGAGAAATCCGAATTGGCCCGCGCCGCGACCCACGCCTCCTGCCCCACCGAAGCGGCCCGGGCGAGCTCGGCCGCGAGATCGGACGGAACCCGGCGTGCCTTCTCCCACCGACGCCTGACGACGGTGATGAGCCGCGCCTCGTCCGAGTCGGGGGGAAGGCTCTCGCACTCGTCCTCGGCGTCGTCGAGCAGCCGCCCGGTCTGCGCCGATACGAAGCTCTGGTGAAGGATGCGCTGGACGGTTCCGAGCTCGTCGGCCCGTAGCTCGGCGCCCCGCGACGGCATCATCGTCTGCTGATCCCATTGCAGCAGATGCAGGGTGTTGCGGAGGTCCGTCAGCTCCCCCAGATGGCGCCGCAACTCTGTCACGATTTCCGTCATCTACAGCTCCTGTTCGTGGCTTCCGCCCGGCCGGGCCAGCCGCAGGCGCACCTATGCGACTATTGCAGCATGTTTCGTCGCTCAGGCTCCATCAAGCTGATCGACGCGTTCGGAATCCGGATCGGCGTCGACGTCAGCTGGTTCCTGATCCTATTCGTACTGATCTACCTGCTGTCGGGACCCTTTCGCACCACCCTGCACAGCTCCGACGGCGTCGCCTACCTGACCACGGTAGCGAGCGTTCTGCTCCTCTTCGCTTCGCTGATCGTGCACGAGCTCGGACACGCGCTCGTCGCCCGGCGCGAGGGAGTCGAGGTCAAGCGCATCGATCTCTTCCTCTTCGGCGGGATCACGCAGATGGGCAGGGACTCGACCAACCCCGGCGAGGAGTTCCGGATCGCGGCCGCCGGGCCGGCGGCCACTCTAGTCGTGATCGTCCTCTGCCTCATCATCGATCTCTTCGTCGTCGGTCCCCAGCGCCTCCTCGACGCCGCCCTGCTCAGGAGCAACGTGCACGTTACGCCCGTTCTCCTATGCATGAGCTGGCTGCTCGTCATGAACGTGATCGTCTTCGTCTTCAACCTCATGCCGGCCTTCCCCCTCGACGGTGGCCGGATCGCGCGGGCCATCGTCTGGCGCGTCACCGGCGATCAGGTCCGTGCCACCCGAGTCGCAGCCAGGCTCGGACAGGGGTTCGGCTGGATCCTCGGGGCGGCGGGCATCTTCATCCTCATCGCCTTCCGCGACGTGACCGGCATCTGGTTCGCGGCCATGGGTTGGCTCATCGCTCAGGCCGCGCGCGGAACGCTCGCGCAGACGGCTATCACCCAGCGCATCACCGGAGTCCGCGTGTCGGACATCATGGACCGCCAGCCCGTCGCCATCCCGGCCGATACGCCGGTGACCGAGGCCGTCGACGCCTACTTCCTGCGCTACGGCTGGTCGTGGTTCCCCGTCGTCGACCGCGACGGCCACTTCCTGGGGATCGTCCGGCGCGAGCGCGCCGAGGCAGCGCGTGACGGCGGCGAAGGGTGGCTCACCGTCGGCGCGGTCGTCGACGACGGCGGCGCCGGCTCGTGGGGCGTGGACGAGGACCGCCCGCTGGGCGAGCTGCTCAACTCGGAGCCGCTGGGCCGGCTCGGAGCGCTGATGGCCGTCGACCGCGACGGCATGCTGCGCGGCGTGATCACGATCGAGCACGTGCGCCGAGCGCTGCAGTCGGCCCTCGGCTCGCCCGCCGGTTAGGGTTCGCGTAATTCTGACGCGGGCCCTTAGTCCAGGTCGCCCGCCCGTTACGCCCGTCAGTCCAGGTCGCCCGCCCGTCAGCCCAGGATTACCATGGCCGTTCCCGCCGGGCCTGCCTCGCCTCAGATGACTACGTACGGTCGCGCTACCGACACCGATTACCGGCCCCACCGCCTCAGGGCGCTGTGGCACTCGACGATCGGCAAGAAGTACGTGGCCGCGCTGACGGGTCTCATCCTCGTCGTGTTCGTCGTCGCCCACATGCTCGGGAACTTGAAGGCGATCGAGGGTCCGGGCCACGGCCGCCCCGCGCTCGACAGCTACGCCCACTTCCTGCGCACCGTCGGGTCTCCCGTGCTGCCCCACGACTTCGCCCTGTGGGTGGAGCGGATCGTTGTCTTCACGGCACTCGTTTTACACGTCACGGTGGTGACGCAGCTCTACCGCCGTAATCGCGCCGCCTCGCCCCGGGAACACCGATCCAAACGGCTACGCTCGACGATAGCGGCACGCACGATGCCGCTCACGGGACTCGTGATCCTCGTCTTCGTGATCTTCCATGTCCTTCAGTTCACCACCCTCACCATTCACCCCACTCCGCTGCACGACAGCACGGTGTACGCGAACGCGTATCACGCCTTCCACGAGTGGTGGCTCGTGCTCGTTTATGTTGGGGCCGTGCTTCTGCTCGGCTTCCATATGAACCACGGACTGTGGAGCGGGACTCAGACCGCCGGGGTGGACAATCCGGACCGCAACTGGTTCTGGCGCCGCCTCGCCACCTTCGTAACCCTCGTCACCGTGATCGGCTTCGCCCTCGTTCCCACTCTGTTCTGGACGGGTGCACTCCCGAAGCCGGTGGCGCGCGCGGCCGCGCACCAGGGGGCGCGCGCGACCGCGTACGAGGGGGCGCGACCGTGAACCTCGACGCCCGAGTCCCCGACGGCCCCATCGAGGAGAAGTGGAGTATCTGGAAAGACAACCACGAGCTCGTCGGCCCGCGCCGGCGCGGCGACCACGTGATCGCCGTGGTGGGCACCGGCCTTGCGGGAGCGAGCGCTGCCTCCACCCTCGCCGGGATGGGCTACCGCGTCGAGGCCTTCTGCTACCAGGACAGCTCCCGGCGCGCGCACTCGATCGCGGCCCAGGGCGGCATCAACGCGACCAAGGACTACTCGAACGACGGCGACTCGCTGCACCGCCTCTTCGCCGACACCATCAAGGGCGGCGACTTCCGCTCGCGCGAGGCCAACGTATGGCGGCTGGCCGAGCTCTCGACCGAGATCATCGACCAGGCAGTGGCCCAGGGAGTGCCCTTCAACCGCGAGTACGGCGGGCTGCTGGCCACGCGATCATTCGGGGGCGTCCTCGTGGAGCGCACCTTCTACTGCCGGGGGCAGACCGGCCAGCAGCTCCTGCTCGGTGCCTACGGCGCGCTTTCGCGCCAGATCAAGGCGGGGATGGTGAACATGCACACCCGGCACGAGATGCTCGACATCGTTGTGTGCGACGGCCGCGCCCGTGGCATCGTGGCCCGTGACCTCGTCACCGGCGAGACGCGCTCGCATCCGGCCGACGCCGTCGTGCTGGCCACGGGCGGCTACTCGAACGTCTACTTCCTCTCGACCAACGCGATGGGCTGCAACGTCACCGCGATCTGGCGTGCCTACCGTCGGGGCGCGGGCTTTGCCAACCCGTGCTTCACGCAGATCCACCCGACCTGCATCCCGGCCACGGCCGAGCATCAATCGAAGCTCACGCTGATGAGCGAGTCGCTACGTAACGACGGCCGGGTGTGGGTTCCGCGCTCGCCGGACGAGGAGCGCGAGCCGGGCGCTGTTCCTGACGCGGACCGTTACTACTTCCTCGAAGAGATGTATCCGCGCTACGGGAACCTCGTTCCCCGGGACGTTGCCTCCCGGGCCGCCAAGCACGTGTGTGACGAGGGACTTGGGGTCGGTCCCACCGGGCGCGCGGTCTACATGGACTTCCGCGATGCCATCGAGCAGCGCGGCGAGCACGAGATGGCGGCCCGCTACGGCAACCTGTTCGAGCTCTACGAGCAGATCACCGGCGAGTCGCCGTGGCAGGTGCCGATGCGGATCTATCCGGCGCCCCACTATGCGATGGGCGGCCTGTGGGTCGACTACACGTTGCAGACCACCATTCCCGGCCTGTTCGCGGTAGGCGAGGCAAACTTCTCAGATCATGGCGCGAACCGTCTCGGGGCGAGCGCGATGATGCAATGCCTGGCCGACGGGTACTTCGTGTTGCCGCACACCGTCACCGATTACCTCGCACGCCTGGAGCAGCCCCACGTGGATCCACTGCACCCCGCGTTTGCGCAGGTCGAGGCCTCGGTCGATGAGCGCTTGGAGCGATTGCTTTCCGTGTCGGGGAGCACCCCCGCCAGCCACTTCCACCGCGAGCTCGGCAAGCTCATGATGGACCGCTGCGGGGTGTCGCGCTCGGGGGCCGGCCTTGCCGAGGCGCTCGGGGAGATCCCTTCGATCGCCGAGCGCTTCTGGTCCGAGCTCAAGGTCGGCGGCGACGGCCGCTCGCTCAACCAGAGCCTCGAGTACGCCGGCCGCGTGGCCGACTTCATCGAGCTCGCCGAGCTCATGTGCCGTGACGCCCTCGTGCGCGACGAATCGTGCGGATGTCACCTGCGCGTGGAGCACCAAGGCGAGGACGGCGAGCCCATCCGAGACGACGAGCACTTCGCCCACGTGGCGGTCTGGGAGAGCAAGGGCCGGGACCAGGAGCCGGTGCGCCATGTCGAGGAGCTCGAGTTCAGCGAGATGAAGCCGAAGGCGAGGAGCTACCGGTGAGGTTGATTCTTCGGGTCGGGAGGCACCGGTGAACTTCACCCTGCGCGTCTGGCGCCAGCCCGAGCATGACGCGCCCGGACGCTTCGAGGTCTACGACGTCGCTGACGTCGCGCCCGACGAGTCCTTCCTCGAGATGATGGACGCCCTCAACGACCGCCTCATCGTCGACGGCAGCGACGCCATCGCCTTCGACCACGACTGCCGCGAGGGCATCTGCGGCGCCTGCTCGATGACCATCGACGGCCGCCCCCACGGCCCCGGCAGCGCGACGACGACGTGCCAGATCTACATGCGCCAGTTCGAGAGCGGCGCGACGATCACCGTCGAGCCCTTCGGAGCGGCCGCCTTCCCGGTGGTCAAGGACCTGATCGTCGATCGCTCAGCGCTCGATCGCATCGTCCAGGCCGGCGGCTACACCGGGGTGAACGCCGGCCCCAAGCCCGAACCCAACGCCAACCCGATCTCCCCCGAGGAGGCCGAGCAGGCCATCGACGCCGCGATCTGCATCGGCTGCGGCGCCTGCGTCGCCGCCTGTCCCAACGGCGCCGCCATGCTCTTCACCGGCGCCAAGATCACGCACCTCGGCCATCTCCCCCAAGGACAGCCCGGCCGGTACGCGCGCGTCCAGGACATGGTCGAGCAGATGGACGCCGAGGGCTTCGGCGGCTGCACCAACTTCGGCGAGTGCGAGGCCGCATGTCCGAAGGAGATCTCGATACGCGTGATCGGGCGGCTGAATCGGGACTACGTCAAGGG
>JAXDGF010000289.1:0-8797 GCA_034665165.1 Solirubrobacteraceae bacterium
ACAATCGTGCCTTCAACGCGGGCGAGGCCGTCCCGCTGCCCGTACGCCCGAAATCACCAACACATCCGGTCATCGGACGTCCCTCGAGAAGAGCCATACCAAACGTTTGCGCGACAGCCTCACATACGATGAAAACAGCACGGGTCGCCGCCCGCGGCACGGGTCGCCGCCGCATCACGGGTCGCACCCCGGCAGCACGGGTCGCCACGCCGCCGCCGGCCGGTCCATCGCTCAGCTCAGGGCGGCCGCGGAGAAAGGAACAGCGCCGCGCTCGGGCACATGCGCCGCAGCGCGCACGCGGCGCAATCCGGGCTGCGGGCGTGGCACGTACGTCGGCCGTGGCGCAGGAGATTGAGGTGGAATTCGAGCTCCTGGCCCGCGGGGGTGATCGCGACCATCTGGTCGTGGAGCTCGTCGAAAGGTGCGCCCGGGCGAAGAAGCTCGAGGCGCATCCCGACCCGAGAGACGTGCGTGTCGACGGGGATGTCGCGCATGCCGAGGGCGAAGAGGAGGACGCAGGCGGCGGTCTTGCGGCCGACGCCCGGAAGCGAGCACAGGTAGGCCTGCGCGTCGGGAACGGAGAGCTGGGCCAACCAGTCGAGTGAGAGATCGCCGTCCGGACTCGTCTCGGTGATCGCGCGCAGGATGGCCTGAATCCGGGCTGACTTCACCTTTGAGATTCCCCCCGGTCGGATCGCCTCCTCGATCGCCTGGAGGGGGGCATCGCGGACGTCCTCCCAGGCGGGAAAGCGGTCGCGGAGGCGCAAGAAGGCGACGTCGCGGTTGCGGTCGTTGGTGCTCTGGGACAGGACGGTGAGGATGAGCTCCGCGATCGGATGTCCGTGGGGCTCGGCGAGCGGGACGCCGTACACCTCGCGCAGGCGGTCGCGGATGGCGCGAACGCGGCGGGCCGGGGGGCGCTTCCAGGGCGGGACCGCGCGCCGGGCGCGGCGCGGCCGCGCGGCCCGGGAGGGCGAGGCCGCGGCGGATGCGGCCCGAGCGGGCGAGGCCGCGGCGGACGCGGCCCGAGCGGACGAAGCGCCGGCGCGACTACTCAAGCGCCCCCCAGCGCCGGCACGCCTCCCCGGCTTCATAGACGGCGGCCGAAAGCGAGGCTGCGACGGCTGGCGGGTAGAAGCCGGTGCCGGCGAGGCGCGCAAGCAAGACGCCGGTGAGCACGTCACCGGCGCCCACGGTGCTCACCACCTCGACGTCCGGGCCCTCGGCCTCGGCCTCGAACTCGCCGCGCAGAATGGCGCCCTCGGCCCCGAGGGTGATGACCACGAGGCGGGCGCCCGCCTTCACGAGCGCCGAGGCCGCGCGCTCGGGATCCTCCTCGCCCGTCATGAGCGCGGTCTCGGCCAGGTTCGCGCGCACGAGCAAGGCGCCCGGGACGCAGGCGTTGGCGCTCGCGGCCGCGTCGGCCCGCGATGACCAGCGATGGAGGCGGAGGTTGGGGTCGAAGATGACAGGCAGCTCACGCTCGAGCGCAAGCTTGCGCGCCTCCATCGTTACTTCGCGTTCCTCCTTGCCCACGAGGGTGTTGGAGCCGAAGAACAGGGCTTCCGACGCGTCGATGGCCGCTTCGAGGCGTGCCCCGAGGGCGTGCACGACGGTCGCGATGCCCTCGCCGCAGATGCGGTAGGTGGGCTCACCGGTCCGGTCGACGGTGACGAGGGCGATCGGCGTCGGCGTTCCGGGCACGAGCTGGAACCAGGTCAGGTCGACGCCCTCATCCTCGAGCCGGTCATGAAGCCAGTCCCCCCAGCTGTCCTCGCCCGCTCCCCCTGCCAGCGCCACGCGAGCGCCGTGGCGGGCGGCAACGACGGCGGCGTTGGCCACGGCGCCCCCGAAGGTGGGGACGAAGGCGTCGACATCCGAGGGGTCCTCGACGTGCCGCCGGCAGATGAGGTCGACGAGAGCTTCGCCGAGGCAGAGCGTGGTCATAGGCAGGGACGTTATCCTCGCCGTCGCGTGCACGTCGACGAGCACACGATCGAGCTCGGCGAGGGACCCGTCTTCTACCACAGCGCACCCTACGAAGGGGACCCCGTCCTGTACCTGCACGGGGCGCCCACGAGCTCGGACGATTGGCTCCCGTTCCTCGAGCTCACGGGAGGGATCGCGCCCGATCTGCCCGGCTTCGGGCGCTCGGGAAAGTCGGGCCACCTCGACTACTCGATCGCGGGCCACGCCGACTTTCTCGACCGCTTCCTCGGAGAGCTCGACATCGGCCGGGTCAAGCTCGTCGCCCACGATTGGGGCGCGGGCGGCGGGCTCGTCTTCGCCCAGCGCGATCCCGACCGGCTCGAGCGCCTCGTCCTGCTCGACGCCGTCCCCCTCCTTGACGGCTTCAAGTGGCATGGGCTGGCGCGGACGTGGCGCTCGCCCGTCTTCGGCGAGCTCGTGATGGGCTCGACGACGCGACGGGTGCTCGCCCGCGCCCTGCGCAGCGCGACGGTGCGGCCCGAGGCGTGGACCGACGAGCGCCTGAAACAGGTATGGGAGCAGTTCGACCACGGGACCCAGCGCGCGATGCTCCGCCTGCACCGTCAGGCCGATCCGTCCCTGCTCGCGGGCGCCGGCCTCGGGCTCGAGGAGCTCGACGCGCCCGCGCTGATCGTGTGGGGCGAGCGCGACCCCTGGTTCGGCCGCGAGCTCGCCCAGCGCTACGCGGATCGCCTCCCTCACGCCGAGGTCGAGGTCGTCGAGGGCGCCGGCCACTGGCCCTGGCTCGACCGGCCCGAGGTCGTCGAGCTCGTCGCGACCTTCCTGAACCAGAGCGGGCCGTGAGCCCACGGGCAGCCCGCCTGAGGCGGGCGGCGCCCACCATCCTCGCTGCTGCGCTCGCGACCGCCTACGTCATCTGGTCGCCGGCCAGCCTCGACCTCGCGGCCCACCTCTTCCGGGTCAAGCTCTTCCACGCCGAGGGCTTCGGCATCTGGGACGACTGGTGGTACGCCGGGCACCACACGCCGGCCTACAGCGTGCTCTTCCCGCCCTTGGCCGCCGCGCTCGGGCCCCAACTCGCGGCCGGGCTCGCCGTCGTGGCCGCGGCCGCCCTGTTCGAGGTCCTCGCGCACGAGCGCTTCGGCGAGCGGGCCTCGCTCGGAGCCCTGTGGTTCTCCGTCGGGGCCGGCGCGGAGCTCTTCAGCGGTCGCCTCACGTTCGCGTTTGGACTGCTGCCGGCCATGGCCGCGGTCCTCGCGCTCGCGCGAGGACGAAGCGCGGTGGCTTGCGTGCTGTGCGTGGTGACCGCGGTGACGAGTCCGGTGGCGGCGCTGTTCACGGCCCTGACGGGATTGGCGGCCGCGGTGGCAGCGGTGGCGCAGCGCCGTCCCGGGCCGGCGCGCGACGCCGCCGCCGGTATCGCCATCGTGATCGCCTCACTCGCCCCGATCGGGATCCTCGCCCTCGCCTTTCCCGAGGGTGGCGTCGAGCCCTTCGCCTTCTCGGCCCTGTGGCCGATCCCGGTCATCGCGGCGCTCGGCCTACTCGTGCTACCGCGGGACGCGTGGACGCTTCGAGCCGGGGTGATCCTCTATGCCGTGGCGTGCGTGGCTGTGTACGTGATCCCCACCGCGATCGGGAGCAACGCGGCGCGTCTCGGCACCCTGGTCGCGGGACCGCTCGCGGCGCTCGTGCTGTGGGGGCGGCGGCCGGTCGTCCTCGGGCTTGCCGTCCTCCCGCTTCTGTATCTCCAGACCCAGGCGGCCGTGCGCGATGTCAGCGCGGCGACCGGGCCCGCGACCACCGCGGCCTATTACCGCCCGCTGGTTGCCTTCCTGGCCCGCCAATCCGGCCCGCCCTTCCGCATCGAGATCCCGTTCACCGCGCTCCACTGGGAGGCGTTCGAGGTCGCGCCGCGCTTCCCGCTCGCGCGCGGGTGGGAGCGCCAGCTCGACAGCAAGGACAACCCGCTCTTCTACGACGGGACGCTGAGCCCGGCGAGCTACGCGTCCTGGCTCCATCGGGTTGCGGTGCGGTTCGTCGCCGTGGCTGACACGGGCCTCGACTACTCGGCGCGGGCCGAGGTCGCCCTCATCGATCGCGGCCTCCCGTACCTCCGGCTCGTGTGGCGCTCTCGCCACTGGCGGGTCTATGCCGTGCGCGACCCGACGCCCTTCGTCACGGGGGCGGCGCTGCGCGCGCTCGGCCCCGACTCACTCACGATCGTGGCGCGCGCGCGAGGGCGGATCGACGCCCGCGTGCGCTTCACGCCGTACTGGGCGCTGGCCGGCGGGGTCGGATGCGTCGCCCCCGCGGGTGCTTTCACGCGGGTCACCCTGGGCCGCCCCGGTACCTTCCGGCTCGTCATCCGCTTCGCGCTCGACCGGGTCGGGGCGCGCTCGCCCCGGTGCACCTAGGGCCCGCCTAGCGCGACGCGGGCCGGCGGGACTCGCCACACCGGTCGCTAGCATGCCGATGTCATGCGCCACAGGCTCCGCTCGGTCAGGGCGCGCGCGTTCCCGCACGGAGGCCGGGACGCACTCACCCAGTTCGTCTTGTTCGGCGTGGCCTACGCCCTCTATCAGGTCGTACGCGGCGTCGTCGACGGTAACGACGTGGCGAGGGCATCGTGGAACGCGACCAAGATCATCGACTTCGAACGCACCCTGCACGTGTTCGTGGAGCCGAGCATCCAAGCCTGGACGTCAAATGTTCGCTGGCTCATGGTCGGCGCCGACTGGGTCTATCTCAACACGCACTACGTGGTGACCATCGGGGTGCTTCTGTACCTCTATTCCCGGCGGCACGCCTCCTTCTGCTTCGTGCGCAACGCCTTCATGGTCTCGATGGCGATCGCGCTCATCGGCTACGCCGTGTATCCGACGGCGCCTCCGCGGTTGATGCCCGAATGGGGCTTCACCGATTCGATCCGCCAGTTCACTGGGTTCGCGATCGAGGATCATTCGGTCAAGTCCCTGCTCAACCTCTACGCTGCGGTGCCGTCGATCCACGTCTGCTTCGCGATCCTCGTTGGCTGGCCGATGGCGAAACTCGTGAACCGTTCCTGGCTCAAGGTCCTCTGGCTCGTGTACCCCCTCCTCGTCACCTTCGCCGTCGTCGCCACCGGCAACCACTACCTGACCGACGCCTTCCTCGGCGCGGTGACCGCGACCTTGTCGATGGTGATCGCCGATCGGCTCCTGGCCCGCGCGCGTCCGCACGCCTGGTCGCTGCGCGGCGCACCGGCCGAGGCCGTCGGCGTGGCCACGAGTTAATCGATGCCGGGCGAACAGACAGCACGCGTCCGCCCCCCGCGCGAGCGCCGACCCCGGCGCGAGAGCCAGGAGCGGTCGGCGGCGATGCGCGATCGGCTCATCGAGTCGCGGCTGACGCCCAATGCGATCTCGCTGACCGGGTTCGCCCTCAACCTCGCGGCCGCGGCCCTCGTTGTTGACCGGCTCTTCTTCCTCGCCGGAGTCGCCTTCATCGTCGGCTCGATCATGGACACCCTCGACGGTCGCTACTCGCGAATGTCGGGCAAGGGCACTCCGTTCGGAGCCTTCCTCGACTCGACGCTGGACCGCCTCGAGGAGGGAATCGTCCTCACCGCCGTCGGCGCCTACTTCGCCTCACAGCATGACCAGCTCGCCGTGGCCGCCGTTGTGGCCGCCGTGCTCTTCTCGCTCATGGTTTCCTATACCCGCGCGCGCGCCGAGGCCCTCGGCGTCGCGTGCAAGGTCGGCCTCGCCACGCGGCCGGTCCGCGTCGTCATCATCTCAGCCGGCCTGGTCTTCGCCCGCGGCGCGTCGCTCGGGCATTTCTACCTCCTCGCTCCCGCCGTGTATGTGCTGGCGGTGCTCGCCGTGCTGACCACGGCGCAGCGCATCCTCCACGTGCGCCGAGAGCTGCGCGCTGCGTCGGTGTAACCAACTACCGGCCCGGGACTACATTTGTCGTGGCTGTGGCGCGTGGCGCGCCGGGCCCGCGGCGGCCCACGCCGCGACCTTTTTAGCTGGAGGAACTCTTCATCGTGAGCAAGACCATCGGTTCGACCAACGGCGCGGGCCGCGATCAGGGCGAGAAGGTACGGGTCGCCATCATCGGCGTCGGTAACTGCGCGAGCTCGTTCGTGCAGGGCGCCCAGTATTACCGCGACGCGCCGACGCACGAGCAGGTCCCGGGCCTGATGCACGTCGACCTCGGTGGCTACCACGTCCGCGACATCGAGTTTACGGCCGCCTTCGACATCGATGCCGACAAGGTTGGGAAGGACCTCTCGGAGGCCATCTTCGCGGGCCAGAACAACACGCTGAAGTTCGTCGACGAGGTGCCGAAGCTCGGGATCGAGGTGCACCGCGGCATGACCCACGACGGTCTCGGCAAGTACCTCAAGGAGAAGATCGTCAAGGCGCCCGGCCCGACCGCCGACATCGTCGACGTCCTCCAGCAGACGAAGACCGACGTTGTCGTCTCCTACCTCCCGGTGGGATCCGAGCAGGCCACGAAGTGGTACGTCGAGCAGGTTCTCGAGGCCGGGTGCGGGTTTGTCAACTGCATCCCTGTCTTCATCGCCCGCGAGGCGTACTGGAACAAGCGCTTCAAGAAGGCGGGCCTCCCCATCGTCGGCGACGACATCAAGTCACAGGTGGGAGCGACGATCGTCCACCGGACCCTCGCCCGCCTCTTCCACGAGCGCGGGGTCAAGCTCCTGCGCACCTCCCAGCTCAACGTGGGCGGCAACATGGACTTCTACAACATGCTCGAGCGCGAGCGCCTCGAGTCCAAGAAGATCTCCAAGACGAACGCCGTCACCTCGATCATGGGTCACGACCTCCCCGCCGACGACGTCCACGTCGGGCCCTCGGACTACGTGCCGTGGCTCACCGATCGCAAGTGGGCGCACATCCGGATGGAGGGCCAGGCCTTCGGAGACGTGCCCCTCAACCTCGAGCTCAAGCTCGAGGTGTGGGACTCGCCGAACTCGGCCGGGATCGTGATCGACGCCGTCCGCTGCTGCAAGCTCGCGCTCAATCACGGCCTCAGCGGCCAGCTCGACGGGCCGAGCTCGTACCTGATGAAGTCGCCCATGAACCAGCGGCCCGACGAGGAGGCTCGCGAGCTCACCGAGCGCTTCATCGCCAAATACGCGCGCAAGCCGGCGCCGAAGGCGACCCCGTCGCCCACCCGCGCCGTGTCGACCCCCCGCCGCGCGGCCGCCAAGTCATAGACGCCGAAGCCGGACCGCGGAGGCCGCGCGCACTATCCTGCCCGCCGTGACCGCGGAGCGCCTCGCAATCGCGCAGGTGACGCCGTTCGCCTGGGAGGTGACGAACGAGGTCAACGAGTACGTCGGCCGCGTGGCCACCGAGCTCGCGCGCCGCGGGCACCGGGTGGTGGTGATCGCGCCCTCGAACTCGAGCGCGCTCGTCCGCGAGTCGCGGCGGGCGATCAGGGCCGCGCGCGAGGAGCCGGAGAAGTTGCTCGAACGCGCCGACGGCGAGCCGCTCGTCCTCGGCGTGGGCGAGGTCCTGCCCTTCGCGGCGGCGAGACGGCGCGCCTCCTCCCTGCCCATGGATGTGGCGCGCACGATCGACGATGCCCTCACCGCGCTCCCCCTCGACCTCGCTCACATGCACGAGCCGTTCGCGCCGAGCGCCGCGAGCGTGGCGCTGCGCCACTCGCGTGCGCTCAACGTCGGGAGCTTCCACGCCCCCACCGAGCGGATCCTCTCCACCCAGCTCGCGCGGCCCCTGGTCGAGCTCCTGTTCAGCCGCCTCGATGCGCGCACGGCGAGCTTCGCCGCCACCCGCGACCTCGTCCAGCGCTACTTCCCGGGCGACTATCGCGTGATCATGCCCGGCGCCGACCCGGCGCGGCGGCGGGAGGCGGCAGTACCGCTCGAGATCGTGATGGTGGCCGAGGAGGAACGGGCGGCGATGCGCCTGTTCCTGCGCGCGCTCCGGGCCCTCGCCGACCTGCCCGGCTGGCGGGCGACGGTGTGGTCCTCGCGGACGCTGGCGGCGCCGGCGACGCTCCGGCGAGACCTCGCCGAACGGGTGCGCTTCGTCGGGCCCGAGCGCTCCGAGACGGATGTCCTCGCCGCCGCCGATATCGCCGTCCTGGCCTCGGAGGGGGTACGCCCTACGCCAGGCACGCTCGTGCGCGCGCTCGCGGCCGGGGCGGTGCCCGTCACCTCCCGCCTGACGCCCTACGACGAGCTCCTGTCCGAGGGCGAGTACGGGCTCGAATTCGAACCGGGCGACGCCGAGACCCTAAGCGCGCACCTGATGAGCCTGATCGCCGATCCGGAGCTGTTGAAGCAGCACCAGGCCGCCGCCGATCCCCTGCGCGCCCGGCTCTCCTGGTCCCGCGTCACCGACGAGCTCGAGGACATCTACACGACACTGGCCGCGCGGCGCCACGTCGCGGGCGGAAACGGCGCCGTCCGCAAGCGCATCGTCTCGCGCCCGTACATCGACGTCGACCTCCACATGCACACCGATCACTCGTACGACTGCGCCACCCCCGTCGAGGTCCTGCTCGCCCACGCGCGCGCGCGCGGCCTCGGGGCCATCGCGATCACCGACCACAACGAGGTCTCCGGCGCCCACGAAGCGCGGGCCAAGGCGAGCGGAGTCAAGGTCATCGTCGCCGAGGAGGTCAAGACCGCCGACCAGGGCGAGGTCATCGGGCTCTTCATCGAGGAGCAGATCCCGCGCGGGCTGACGCTCGCCGAGACGATCGCCGAGATCAAGCGCCAGGGCGGGCTGGTGTACGTGCCGCACCCGTTCGACCGCATGCACGCCGTGCCCGACTACGAGCACCTGCTCGGCATCGTCGACGACAT
>JAXDGF010000290.1:0-7085 GCA_034665165.1 Solirubrobacteraceae bacterium
CCCGGTTCCGGCCGGCAGGATGGACCTGCTCGGCTCGGCTGTCCACGTCAGCGCCGAACTCGCGGAGTTCGGGATCTCGGCCGGCGCGCGGGCCCTCCGGGGCGTGGTCGCGCGCCTTCCGAAGCCCTAGCGGGACCACCCGCGGGCCGGCGAGCCCACTCGCCGCGACGGCCACGACGCCGCCCGAAAGCCGATAAAGGTCGGATAACTTTTCGAGGCAGAGTTTCGTATACTTCCGGCCCCTTCCAATGGCCGAGCGGCCGCCCGTCCGCGGGTGGCCGGCGGGGGAACCACTTGTGTGCCGTCAGGCCCACAGGGGCGAATCGGTCCGATCCCGGACCGTAGCGCCACCCCAGCGCGAGCCCGTCAGCTCACCCCGTAGGCCAAGTGAAGGCAATTCCAATTTCCCCCCGTGAGCCGACGCGTCAAAGCGAGGCTGCTGGCCGTGCTGGTTGCGAGCCCGCTGCTCGTCGCACCCCCTGTCTGGGCCGCCACCGACCCCACCTCCGGCGGTGCGTCCGTGGCGCCCCTCGCGCCCGGCATCCCAAGCCCCACCGCCTCGACTGGGACGCCGAGCGCCGGAGCGGCGAACGCAAGCCTGCTCACCACCGCCACCGGGAACGGGATCACGCTCTCCGCCAAGGTCTCGTCGCTCCTCGGCCACAAGCTGGGAGTCGTCGGGATCACCAACGCAGCGAGCGCCGGGAAAGCGATCGCGCTTCAGCGCCTCGATCCCCAGGCGGGATGGGTCACGGTCGCGACCGGGACGGTGGTCACCGGGGGCGTCTTCTGGATTTTATGGCGGACTAACCACGCCGGCCCGGTGACGCTACGCACGGTGCTCGAGCAGGCGGCGAGTACGACACAGACAGGCCAGGCCTCACCCACCCTCCAGATCAACATCTACCGCCCCGCGATCGCGACCTACTACGGCAAGGGTTTCTTCGGGCGCAAGACGGCCTGCGGCATGATCCTCAAGCGAGCCACCCTCGGCGTCGCGAGCCGGAGCCTGAAGTGCGGCACCCCGGTGCAGATCTACTACGGAGGGCGCTCAATCGTCGTGCCCGTGATCGACCGCGGCCCGTACGCCAATCACGCCAGCTGGGACCTCACCGAAGCCACGGCTCAGGCACTCGGCATCACCGGCACCGAGGTCGTCGGCGCCATGCCGCTGTAGAAGTCCCCCCGCGCGGCCAGGACCCCGCCCTCGAACGCCCGCCCGCCCGCGCGGCCAGGAGCCCGCCCTCGGGGCACAATGGGGATATGCCCTCCACGCTGCTCACCGTCGCGCAGGCCCGCGCACGGATCCTCGCCGCGGTCGAGCCCTTGGGATCCGAGTGCGTGGCCATCGACGACGCGCTCGACCGGGTCCTCGCCGCCGACCTGCCCGCAGCGGGCGACGTGCCGCCGTTCGCGTCGGCGGCGATGGACGGCTACGCGGTCCACGCGGGGCCGGCCGGGCGGACGCTGCGCGTGATCGGAGAATCGCAGGCTGGGGTCCCCGCGTCACTCGCGATCGAGGCGGACGAGGCGATCCGGACCTCGACGGGGGCCGCCGTGCCCGAGGGCGCGGACGCCATCGTCCGTCAGGAGCAGGTCGAGACCGACGGGGATGAGGTGACGCTGCGCGCCGGCGTCGCGGTGTCCGACGACATCCGGCTCCGCGGCGAGGATCTCGCCGCCGGGTCCGTCGTCCTGCCCGCCGGCACGCGGCTCGGTGCCGCGGAGCTCGCCGCCGCCGTCGCCGCGGGAGCATGCGAGGTGGTGTGCGCCCGGCGCCCCCGGGTAGTGATCCTGTGCACCGGGACCGAGCTGCGGGCCCCGGGCGAGCCGCTCGGACCGGGCGAGATCCACAACGCCAACGCGGTCACGCTCCGTGCCCTCGCGACTCGCGTCGGCGCGCGGGCGCGCCCCGCGGACCGTCTGGCCGACGACCGCGAGATGATCGAGGCCGCGCTGTCGAAGGCGCTCGCGCGCGCCGACGTGATCGTCGTCTCGGGCGGCGTGTCGGTCGGACCGCACGACCACGTCAAGCCGGCGCTCGACGCGCTCGGGGTCCGGCAGACGTTCTGGGGGGTCGCGATCCAGCCCGGCAAACCCACCTGGTTCGGCTCTCGTGACGGGTGCCTCGTGTACGGCCTGCCCGGCAACCCGGTCGCCGCCTTCGTTGTCTTCACGCTCTTCGTGGCACCGGCGCTGCTTGCGCTCCAGGGCGCGAACCCCGGCGCAGGCGAGCGTGAGGAGGCCGAGCTCGCGGTCCCGGTCACACGTCATCCCGCCCGGGAGCAAGCGATCACCGTCCGCCTCGAACGCGCGGACGGTCGCAGGATTGCGGTGCCGAACGGCCCGCAGGGGTCGAACCTAATCAGTTCGCTCCTTGGAGCCGATGCACTGGTCATGATTCCAACCGGCACTGGCGAGCTCGAGGCGGGTTCGCGCGCGGCGCTCATCAGGCTGCCGCGCTGACGGCCCAAAGTTCGCACGCGCACGCGCCGAAGGCCTATGGACACGTAAGAATGGTCCCGTGCTAGCCCCCCTGCTCGCCCTGCTGGCCGCGCTCACCGCCGCGGTGGCGGTCGCCCGGCGCCGTCACCGCGCGGCCAAGCTTCCGGGCCACGCCGTCATCGTCTCGCCGCGGGAGTCGACGGTGATCGCCGGTGACGGGGCCGTCCGCTCGGTCCAGTGCGCCGAGCTCACGGTGGCAGCCGAGGATCTCGACCGCCTATGGTGCCCGCCGCAGAGCCTCGAGAACCTGGGGCGCACCTATTGGCGGTTCCTCTCGCGCGTCACCTTGGGGCTCATCCGCGTCAAATACGGCCAGGACGAGCGCAGGGTCGTCCTCCTCGCGCGACCGCTGACGCTGCTGCGCTTCGACGCGCCCGAATACGTGATCGAACCGGACCACGGGAACATCCGCTGGCGGATCCGCGACGGCCTCTTGGTCGCGCGCTCGGGCCGTGGATGCGGCTTCCTCGCCCTCGACGTGCGCAAGCGGCCGGGACGGGACGCCGGCGAGGCCAAGCTGAGGATCGAGGTCGAAGTCGCGAACTTCTACCCCTCGATCGCTTCGGGCCTGAGCGAAGTGGTGTACGAGGCCACCCAGTCCAACATCCACGTCCTCGTCACCCACGCCTTCCTGCGCTCGCTGGCCAAGCTCAAGCTCGACCAGTCGAAGGTGGGGCACTTCGCGACCCCGCCCCCGGCCGGCAAACCGGCTGGCAAACCGGCCGGCGACCCGGCCGCGGAGCTAACGCCTAGCCGTAGCGAACGCCGGTAAGGGTGCGGAGCTTAGCCCGGTCGTGGCGTCCGGTCACGCGCCGGACCGTGCCCGAGCGCGAGCGCATGACGATCGACTCCGTCGTCGCGTGGTCGCGGTAATAGCGGACGCCTTGGAGGACATCGCCGTCGGTGACCCCGGTGGCCGAGAAGAAGGCATCGTTGCCGGCGACGAGGTCGTCCGCGGTCAGGACCTGGTTCAGATCGTAGCCCGCCTCGATCGCGGCGTCGCGCTCCTCGTCGCTACGGGGATGCAGGCGGCCGAGGACCTGGCCGCCGGTGCACTTGACGGCAGCCGCCGTGATCACCCCTTCGGGCGTCCCACCGATGCCCCAGAGCAAATCAACCGGAGAGTTCTCGCTCACCGCCAGCATGCCCGCGGCTACGTCGCCGTCGAGAATCAACCGCACACGGGCGCCGGCCTCTCGCACCTGGCGCATCGCGTCGTGGTTGCGCTCGCGATCGAGCATCATCACCACGAGGTCCCGGATGTCGGTCTTCTTACGCTCGGCGATCAGGGCCAGGGTCTCGGCGAGCGGGCGGTCGAGGTCGAGGAGGTCGCCGATCTGCGACCCGCCGACGATCTTCTGCATGTAGAAGCACGGCCCCGGATCGAACATCGTGCCGCGCTCGGAGAGGGCGATGACGGCGATGGCGTTGGGCATTCCCTGGGCCGTGAGCCTCGTGCCCTCGAGGGGATCGACCGCGATGTCCACCTGCGGGGGGGTGCCGTCGCCGATCTTCTCGCCGTTGTAAAGCATGGGCGCCGAGTCCTTGACCCCTTCGCCGATGACGACGATGCCGTCCATGGGGACGGAATCGAGCATGTAGCGCATGGCGTCGACCGCGGCCTGATCGGCGCCCTCCTTGTCGCCGCGACCGACCATCCGCGCCGCCGCCAGAGCACCGGCTTCGGTCACGCGCACGAGCTCGAGCGCGAGGTTCCGGTCCGGCCGTGCGGCTCCGTCCGGCTCGGTCACAGGACGCCGGGTGGCTTTCTGCGCCGGCCCCCACTCTCTTGCGAGCGGACGAGCGCGCCGATGAGGATCAGTAGACCACCGAGCATCGCGAGGAACCAACCGTATCCGATATGGATCTCGCCTGACGGGCTGCCCGGCTTGTCGATCAGGCCGAGGAAGAGCGTGAGTGCGAGCGCGACGAGCGAGAACACCGCCGTGAGCTCGCCCCGCGGCCACGACAGCGCGTGGCCACGTACGACGATGTAGGCGAGCACGACCGGCGCGAGCGCGGCGAGCAGGATCACGACGCTGAGTAGGCCGAGAGCCGACACCCCCGAGCACGATCCGTTCGGGCCCCGGCAGCCACGCAGGGAGGCGTACTGGTTGCTGAGCGTGAACCACGTGAGGAACATCGAGAGAGCGAGGATCAGGCCCCCGATCACTGCGATCGCCTCTCCCCTGTCCAGCCTGTCGAACCTCATCGCGAGTCTGAGCCTATCCGGTAGGCGCGCAGCCGCGCGCAATTCCAGGATGATCCCCGGATGGAATTCAGGCTCCTCTACCCCGAGCCTTCGACGGTCGAGCTCATCGCCCTCCTCGACGAGCTCCACCTCGCCGACAAAGCCGGCGACGAGCGCCCGTACCTGGTCGCCAACTTCGTCGCCAGCGCCGACGGGCGGGCGACCTTCGAGGGCCGCTCGGGACCGCTCGGCGACGACGGTGACCACGAGGTCTTCCACGGTCTCCGCGAGCAGGTCGAAGCCGTCCTCGCCGGCACCGGCACGCTGCGCACGGAGCGCTACGGACGGCTGGTGCGGACGCCCGAGCGCGTGCAGCGCCGCGTGGCCCGTGACCTCACGCCCACGCCGCTCCTGGTCCTCATCACCCGTAGCGGCATGCTCCCGGCCGACATCCCCCTCCTCGCCGATCCCGACTCGAGCGTCGTCGTCTACACGGGCAGGCCGGTCGAGATCACGGCGGAGGCACACGTCGAAGTCGTGCACGTGGACCCTGCCGAACTCACTCCCCTCACCGTGCTCCGTCACCTCCGCACGGAGCTGGGCATCCGCTCGGTCCTGTGCGAGGGAGGGCCGACGCTGTTCGGCGCGCTCGTGCACGCGGCCGTCGTCGATGAGCTCTTTCTGACCGTCGCGCCCAAGCTCACGAGCGGAGGCATGGGTCCGACCGTCACCGAAGGGCCGGAGCTCGCCCGACCCGCCGAGCTCGACCTCGAATGGGTCCTCGAGCGGGCAGGCTCGCTGTTCCTCCGCTACGGCCTGCCATCATTGGGGTGAACCGGCGGGCTCGTGCCTGCGTAACTGTTTCGTTTGCCGAAACCCTTCGCATGGAAGACTTCTCGTCAATGCGCAGCCCCGTCCTATCGCCGAGCGTGCTTTCGGCCTCCGAAGCCGCGCGAGCGCTGACCGAGGCGCGAGAGCGCACGCTGGCGCTCGTCGCGTCGGTGAGCGAGGACGACCTCGAGCGCGTCCACTCACCGCTGATGAGCCCGCTCGTATGGGACCTCGGCCACATCGCAGCCTTCGAGGACCTGTGGCTCGTCCACCGCTTCGCCGGCCGCCCCATGGTGCGCGAGGACCTGGTCGACATCTACGACGCCTTCGAGACCCCGCGCGCTGAGCGCGGCGAGCTCCCGTTCCTGCGCCCGCCCGCGGCCCGGGAGTACATGGACGCGGTGCGGGCACAGACGCGCGACGCGATCGCTGGCGGCGACATCGGCGACGGCGTGCTTCACGAGCTCGTCATCCGCCACGAGCACCAGCACAACGAGACCATGCTGCAGACGCTCCAGCTCGCCCACCTCAGAGGCTACGAGCCGCCGCTGCGCCGGAGCGCCGCCGCCACCGCGGTCAGCGCGGCGACCGGGCTCGAGCTCGTCGAGATCCCCGGGGGCGGCTGCACGATCGGAGCTCCCGAGCGCGGCTTCGCGTACGACAACGAGCGCCCCCGCCACCGCACCGACGTGCGCGGCTTCATGATCGGCCGCTCGCCGATCACCAACGCCACCTACCTCCATTTCGTCGAGGGCGGCGGCTACGAGCGCCGCGAATGGTGGTCGGACGAGGGCTGGTCGTGGAAGGAGGAGTACGACATCACCCACCCCGGCGCGTGGACGGCGGACCGTGCCGCCGAGTGGCGCTTGGGCAAGCTCGAGCCCCTCGACCCCACGGCACCCGTCGTTCACGTCTCCTGGTTCGAGGCCGACGCCTTCGCCCGCGCACACGGCGTCCGCCTTCCCACCGAGATCGAGTGGGAGAAGGCGGCGACCTGGGACCAGGAGATACAGGCGGCTCGGCCCTATCCGTGGGGCGAGGAGCCGCTCGTGCCCGGCGTCCACGCGAACGTGGACCTGGCCGCTCCGGGGCCGGTGGCCGCCGCCGCGCATCCCGCGGGCGCGTCACCGTACGGATGCCTGGGCATGATCGGCGACGTGTGGGAATGGACGTCGAGCTCGTTCGACGCGTATCCGGGGTTCGCCGCGTACCCCTATCGCGAGTACTCCGAGGTCTTCTTCGGCCACGGGCACCGCGTCCTGCGGGGCGGGTCCTGGGCCAGCCGCACCCGGATCATCACGCCGACCTTCCGGAACTGGGATCTCCCGCAGCGCCGCCAGATCTTCGCCGGACTTCGAATCGCGAGGGACCTATGAAATCGCTGCTTGACACGGACTCGATCGTGATCGAGTCGTGGCTGTCGGAAACGGAGGACCGCAGCCTGGCCAACGACGTGCTCGACGGGCTCACGCGACCGTTCAAGGAGCTGCCGCCCAAGCACTTCTACGATGCGCGGGGATCGGAGCTTTTCGAGCGCATCTGCGAGTTGCCCGCGTAC
>JAXDGF010000291.1:0-6131 GCA_034665165.1 Solirubrobacteraceae bacterium
GTCTACTGGGCCAACTACACCACCGGCACGATCGGCCGTGCCAACCTGAACGGCACCAGCGCGGACCAAAGCTTCATCACCGGCGCCGACCACCCGGACGGGCTCGCGGTCGACACCCACTACGTCTACTGGCCCAACTCCAACGCCAACACGATCGGCCGTGCCAACCTCAACGGCACCGGCGCCGACCAGAGCTTCATCAGCAGCACCAACGCCCCTGGAGGGGTGGCGACCGACTCTCAGCACGTCTACTGGGCCAACGCCGGCACAGGCATCGCTCGTTCGAACCTCGACGGCACCGCCGCCGAGCTGAGCTTCATCGCCGGCGCCAGCGGTGATCCGGTCGGGGTCGCGGTCGACTCGCTCGGCATTCTCACCCAGCCACCGCTCCCGCTTACTGAGCGCACCCTTACCGTCGCCAAGGGAGGCTCGGGTGCGGGCTCAGTCATCTCTAGCGACGGCGCGATCAACTGCGGCTTGAGTTGCTCCCGTGCCTATGTCGACGGGGCCAGCGTCACCCTTACCAGCACGCCGGCATCCGGCTCGAGCTTCGCCGGCTGGTCCGGTGGCGGCTGCTCCGGAACCGCCGTCTGCACGGTGACGATGAGCGCCGATCGATCGATCACCGCAATCTTCAACGCCAATCGGCGAACCTCGCCGAGCCCGCCGAATACGAAGATTGGCAAGGCGAAGATCAACGCGAGCAAAGGCCGGGCGAGCTTCACGTTCAAGGCGACGGGCAAGAAGACCGGCTTCCAATGCGCCCTTGTCACAACGCACAGGAGGGCGAGGTTCAAGCACTGCTCCTCGCCGAAGACCTACGAGAGGCTGAAGCCTGGCAACTACACCTTCGAGGTCCGAGCGGTGGGGCCGGGCGGACCCGATCCGAGCCCGGCGAAGAAGAAGTTCAAGAGTCGCTACCACCCGACTTAGAAATCGCCAGCGCCCGGCGATCGGGCGGTATCGTGTTCGGTCCTGGTCGCATCGACTTGAGGTAAGGAGAGCGTGAGCTACAGGATCAACCCGGATCTCTACTGCACGGAGGGGTGCTGCAAGAGGCCGAAAGCGACGGGCCGGGAGTACTGCACGCCGTGCATCAGACTCGCGAGGGCCGTAGGACGGCGTATGGACGACGAGCCCGAGGAGGATCTGGACCTAGCGCTCGTCAGGGTTCAGGGCCGTTACCGATCCCACCTTGAGGCCTGTGAAGTGGATCCGCGCTCGCGAGCCTACGCTCTCAGGCTGTAAATCGCGGGGAGCGGTCAGTCGATTACCAGGTGTTCGTCTCCGAGCCTGACGTGGTCGCCCGGACGGAGCTCGCAGCGGCCGACGAGTCGATGCGAAAGCGTGTTCTCGCTCAAGAGTCCTCGCGCGTAAGCAGCGTTCAAGGTACGAGCGAGGTTCTGCCTTGATGCGCCCGGTCGAAACACGGGGCCGAGTGTCCCCTACGAATGGCGCCCTGTCCACTCGCTCCGGGCTGTTAGTCGCCGGCGTCGACGATCGTGCCGACGTGCTCGCCCGCCAGTGCCCGGGTGATGTTGCCGCGGGTCAGTCCGTTGACGATCTGGATCTCCTTGACATGCTTGGCCGTAGCCATGAGCTCGAGCACGATGGGGTCGATCGGAAGCGTTTCCATGTCCATCGCGCGCAGCTCGGTGGCGCTGATGCGCGGGAGGAGCTCGGGCTGCTCTCCCGTCTCGACGGTCGGGTCGCGGGTGTACACGCCGTCGACGTCCTTGACATAGACCGTTCTCGCCGCTCCGTAGGCGTCGGCGAGCAAGAAGGCCCCGGCATCGGTGCGGTGCGGCGGGATCTTTCCCACCGGGGGCGGGAATTCGTAGATCCCGTAGGGCGGGAAGCCGTTGGACACGGCGGCGCGGCTCGCGCTCAGGTGGACGGCGAGCTGATGGGCGACCGTCGTGTGCGACAGGTAGGACACTCCGTCTTCGGCGAGCAGCGAGGCGATCATGTGCCCGTTCTGCTCGGCCTCGGTCGACATCAGGGACGCCAGAACACCGGTGGGCAGCCCCAGATCGAGCCCGACGCCGAGGACATGTCGAGCACGCACCCCGGGCCCGGTGAGGATCAGCATTCGGTAATCGGCCATCGCGGCGCGCAACTCGTCGACGATCGGGCCGATTGCCTCGGCGCCGCGGTCGATGATCGAGCGTCCACCCAGGGTGACTACGTTCAGCCACGGTAAGAGCCGCACGACCGGCCGGTCGGGCTGACGCACGAGGTCGCGGTCGAGGAGCGTCTGACGCGCGAACACCGACGCCACGTCCTTGGTGGCAAAGGTTGGCTGTGATGTCATCGTGTGCTCCTAAGTCGGATCGAAGCGCTCATGGCGCGGAGATGATCGTGCCCACGTGCTCGCCCTGAAGTGCACGGGTGATCAATCCTGGACGCAGGCCGTTGATGACCTGAACGGACTTGACGTGGCGGGCATTGCGCATCAGCTCGAGCACGGGCCGCTCGATCACGAGGTCCGGCAGGTCGCGGTCGATGAGCTCGTCGACGGTGATCTGCGGGATCAGCGTGGCGTTCTTGTCGGTCTTGGGATTTGCGGTGTACAATCCGTCCTCGTCCTTGACGTAGATCATCTGGCGCGCGCCGTAGACCTCGGCGACGAGGAAGCATCCCGCGTCGGTGCGGTACGGCGGGATGACACCGTCCGCCGGGACGTGCTGCCACATGTCATACGGTGGCATACCCGCGAAGATGGCGGCGCCGGACTCCGCCACCTTGAGCGCGACCGCGCCGAAGGCGGCGTGGCCCACCACCGGTACGCCGTGGCGCGCCATCAGGTAGCCGAGCATCTCGGCGTTCTGGCCCGACACCGCAGCTCCGACCTCGGTCAGGACTCCAGTCGGCAGCCCGAGCTCCATCGCGATCGCGTACGCGTGGCGAGCACGCGTCCCGGCACCAGTGCCGATCAGCATCCGATGGGCGCGCTTGGCCTCGACGAGCTCCTCGACGATCGGATACACGGCGGCGCGACCGCGATCCATCAGGCTCTGTCCGCCTATCTTGAGGACGCTGACGTCGGGCAGAATCGCGTAATCAGGTGCGTCGGCGCTCGCGCTCAGCAGCGCCGGATCGCTCAGGGTCCGACTCATCAGCAGCGACTGCAAGGCGCCCACGGTGCCAGCCTCTCCCATCGGTTGCCTCCTTGGTTTGTCGCCGCTTGAGCGAGGCACGCCTCACCCCGCGGAATGTAGCCGTAAGAATAGCCCATGTCTAGGAATAATCGCTATTCACATAGGAATCAGCATAGTTTACCTAGGCACTCGCCCAGCCCGAGCGGCTACCCGTCCGTGGGGTGCGCTTCGAGCCATTCCCGCGCCGCGGCGCTCGCCTCGCTCACCACCACAGTCAGGTCGGTGCCAGGGGTGGGAGCCGCAATCACGCCAAGGTCGACGAGGGTGAGGATGACCGACCGCGTTGGACTGTGGGCCCAGCGCCACGGCTCAGGAATCCGATCACCGGGAGAAGCGCCGGCGACCCACTCCACCAAGGCCCGGTCCCTGGGATTCAGATCGTGCCGCTGACGCGCCGCAGGCGATCCGCCATGACGCGCATAACGAGCTGCGCGAAGCGGGGCGTCTCATGGACGAGAACCCAGAATCGCCGCTCCGGGATCTCCACGATCTCGACGTCGCCCTGCGCCACGGCCGTCAGTGACCGTGGCTCATAGTCGATCAGCGCCATCTCGCCGAAGAGGCCGGGCGCCTCCACGCTGTCGAGGATCTCGTCGCCCAGCTTGAGGCCGACAGTGCCGAGGCTGACGATGTACATGCTCGTGCCACGCTCGCCCCGCTCGAAGATCACCGCCCCGTCGGGGAGCTGGCGGGCCTCTCCCGCGCGCGCCAGCAGTGAGTACAGCTCATCCGGCGACTCGATCGCAGACATCTACACGGCCTCCTGGACCTGAGCAGGCTAGAACGAAGGATCATATTCGAGCAAGACGGGTTTCAAGAACGCAGGTCGCCGTCCGCGCGCCATACTTTGCCGACCGTAGAGCATTCCACGCCGGCACCATCGGGGATTTGGTCAGGGGAATCTTGTGCGTGATCTAGTCGTCCGCAGGATCGTCGCGGCCTTCGCCGCCGCGACCATCGGCGAATGGGTGCTGGGGACGACCGTGGCGATCCACGCGTACTCGGTGGGCGGCCCGCTGCTCGTCGGGCTGGTCGGGTTCAGGTTCGTTCCGGCCGCGGTCGCGGGACTGGTCACGGCCCAGTTCGCCGACAGCCATCGGCGCGAGCGCTCGCGCTCGGGCTCCCGTTCGCGGTTCCGCTCCTGCTCGTCTGGATCGACGCCATGGCCGGCTCGGCCTATCGCCCGGCGCAGGCTGCTCTGCTCCCGACCGTCGTGCGCACGCCCTCCGAGCTCACGGCCGCCGCCGCCGCCGCTTCGAACGCCAAGAGCTCGAGCCAGCTCCTGGGGGCACTCGCGGGCGGTCTGCTCGTGGCCAACGAGCCGGTGGCACTCGCGGTTTGCGTCGCGACGGCGCTCTATCTAGTCGCCGCGTTGGCGACCTCGGGCATCAAGACGCCCGGTCGGCCCAGGCTCGTGACGCAGCTCGGCGCGCGCGGGCGGCTACGGCGGATGCTCGCCGGCGCAACGGTTCTCAGCGGCGACCGCGAGGCGAAGGAGATCGTCGCCTACGCCGGTCTGCGCTCGCTCCTCCGCGGTCTCTGGATCTCACTCGGCGTCGTCGCGGCGTTGCGGCTGCTGGGGCTCGGGAAGGCCGGGTTCGGCATCCTCATGGCCGCCGCCGCGGCGGGCGCGCTGCTGGCCATCCCGCTGAGCGGCCTCCTCGTGGGGCGCCGCCGGCTGGCGCCGTCGTTGGCCGTTGGGCTCGTGATGTGCGGCACTCCCATCGCGGCCATCGGAGCGATCGCCGCCGGCGTCCCCGCCGTCGTGCTCATGGTTCTGTGGGGGACCGGCATGGCGATCTCGGACGCGGCCGGACAGGCGCTGCTGAACCGCGTGGTTCCCGCGGCCTCGATCGGTGCGGTCACGGGCTTCATGGAGAGCGGCAAGCTCTTGTTCGAGGGCGGTGGCAGCTTGCTCGCCCCCCTGCTCGTGGTGACCCTGGGGATCCGTGAGGCACTGATCGGGACGGGCATCGTCGTGACCGGACTCGTCCTCGCGGGGATCCGCTCGTTCGGCCGCATCGACGCGCGCGCCGCCGGGCGAGTCGAGGTGCTCGAGCTCCTGGCCGGGGCGCACTTCTTTCCGCATATGCGGGTGGACGCGCTCGAGGGCGTGGTCACTCAGCTCACGCCGGTCGCCGCGCCCGCGGGCACCGAGGTGGTCGCCCACGGCGCCCGTGATGATGCGCGCTGGTACTTGGTCGAGGAGGGTGAGCTCGAGGTGCGGATCGACCGCTTCCTCGTCAACGAGCTTGCCCGCGGCGACGGGTTCGGAGAGCTCGCGCTCCTGCGCGACACGCCGCGGGCGGCGAGTGTCCGCGCCCGCACCGATGTGCGGCTCCAGGCGCTCGACCGGGCCGCGTTCCTGGCGGCGGTGGCCGGACCCGACCTTCAGCTCGGCGACGAGGTCGGGGTCGCCGACGCGCGGACGACGGACCACGTCGAGGTCCTCGGACGAACGCCGCTCCTCCAGGGGGTCGCGCGCCGCACGCTCCAGGGGCTCGCTCGCGGCGCGAGCGTGAACGAGGTCGCAGCCCAGGCGGCGATCGTCGTCGAGGGTCACGTCGACGAGCGCTACTACGTCCTCCTCAGCGGGCGGGCAGCCGTGATGGTCGGCGGCGAACGCCGGCGCGTCCTCCTTCCCGGTGACGGATTCGGCGAGATCGCGGCGCTCCACAAGGTGCCCCGCTCGGCGACCGTGCTCGCGGAGGAAAGGTGCCGGCTCCTGAGCGTCTCGGGGGATGCGCTGCGTGCCGCCGCGCGTGAGCGCGGAGGACTACTGGGAGAGCTGGCCGAGGCTTAGTGGTCGTTTTCCAAATATGTGGCGCGTTTGAAGAGTGATCAACTCTGGTGCCGAGGTTTTGGCGGCGATGGAGGGTGTCGCAAGACTCGGGTGTCGGTGATCGGGTTCTTTGCTTGGGCGGGGGTTGCGGGTTGATCGGCTGGTTGCGTGGCGGCTTGTTTGTGTGG
>JAXDGF010000292.1:0-2577 GCA_034665165.1 Solirubrobacteraceae bacterium
CAGCTACGGGCACTCATCTCGAGGCCGGCGACCAGAGCGCGCACCGAGGCCTTGATCGCCGCCAGGCTCGTTCCAGTCTCCTGGCGCAGGTGGCGCACCACGTTGACGTTCACGGCATTGAGCAGCAATTGCGCCAGGACCGGCGCGTCGAGCCGGGGGGAGATCTCGCGGATCAGGTTCTCGGCGTGCAGGGAGAGGACGATGTAGCCGCCGATCGGGGCTTTCCAGCGATCCCTCTCGAGGGCCAGGATCAGCTCGAGGTGGCCGTCCTCCATGTCGAGCAGGCCTTCGAGCAAGGCGGCGAGGCGCTCCCCCGGCGACGCGCCCGGGCCGAGCGGCGGAGGTCCGAACATGAAGGCGTCCTGGAAGACGCGCAGGTGCTCGTCAAGCAGGGCTTGGAAGAGACCCGAGCGGTCTCCGAAGCGGCGGAATACGGTGCCCTTGCCGACCCCCGCCTGCTCGGCGACGGCGTCGAGCGTGGTCCCCTCGGCTCCGCGCTCGGCCAGAACCTGGCGTGCCGCGGCGAGGATGCGGACCCGATTCGCCGCCGCGTCGGCGCGCTCGCGGCGCTCGCCGGCGATTGGAAGACCAGCTGGCTTTTCCGCGCTCAAAGCTCACCTCGAACCTCGTCGACCGTCGTCGGCTGATCGTAGGGGCTCAACGAGCGGCAGCGGTGGCCCCGTCCCGCTGCCCAACCATCTCCCTGACAAGCGGCGCCACCTGCGTTCCATACAGCTCGATCGCTCCCATCAAGCTCTCGTGGGACAGGCCGCCCATGCCGTACTTGAGGTCGAAGCGGGTCGCCCCCAGGGTGTCGAGGGTCGTGGCGATCTTTCGGGCGACGGTCTCCGGCGCGCCGACGAAGAGCGCCCCGTCCGGCCCGATTTCGCGCACGAAGGACTCGCGGGTGGGGGGCGCGAAGCCGCGTTCGACGGCGACCCGGCCCATCACCTCCGCATAGTGGGGCCAGAATTCATCACGAGCCTCGCGGTCGGTCGCGGCGACGTGCCCCGGGGAGTGCACCCCGATCGGGCGCGGCGGCTTCTCCAGGCGCTCGAGCTCGCGCCGGTGGAGCTCGGCGAGCGGGGCGAAGCGCGCCGGCGAGCCGCCGATGATCGCGAGCATCAGGGGCAGCCCGTGGCGGGCGGCCCGCCGCACCGAGTCGGGGCTGCCGCCGACCCCCACCCAGGTGGAGAGGGGGGCCTCCAGTGCGGGCACGATCCGCAGATCATCCAGTGGCGGGCGGGTCGAGCCACTCCAGGTGACTCGCGGACCGTCCAGCAGCCGCACGAAGAGGTCGAGCTTCTCCTCGAAGAGGAGTTCGTAGTCGTCGAGGTCATAGCCGAAGAGGGGGAACGACTCGATCGTCGAACCGCGCCCGAGGATCACGTCGGCGCGCCCGTCGGAGATCGCATTGAGGGTCGAGTAGCGCTCGAAGACCCGCACCGGGTCGTCGGAGCTCAAGACGGTCACCGCCGAGCCAACGTGGATCCGCTCGGTGTGGGCGGCGATCGCCGCGAGGACGACGTCGGGGGCCGACGCCGGCATGTCCTCCCGGTGGTGCTCGCCGAGGGCGAAGTGCTGGAGGCCGACTCGCTCGGCGAGCAGCCCCTCCTCGACGACGTCGCGAAGCGCCTGGGCCTCGGAGACGCGCGTTCCGTCGGGTCGGCCGGAGACGTCGCCGAAGGTGTCGAGCCCGATCCTGAGGTCAGACATGGATTCCTTTCTTCCGAGGTCCTGCGTTCGAGGGCCTATCGTTAAGCGGACCATCAGTCCACTTATGAGTAGGCTAGCACCGAGGCGCCATGGCGCAAACCGCCACCACTAGGCGAGACGGGATCGCGGGCATAGGGTCGGCTTACCCGATCAAGGAGGAGCGATGAGCGTCCTGATCCGCTTTGCCCCCGCGAGCCTGACGGCGGCACAGTACGACGAGAGCATCCGCAAACTCGAGGCGGCCGGAGTGTTCCCCGCGGACGGACTCGATTACCACGTCTGTTTCGGTGAGGAGGGGAGCCTCCGCGTCAGCGAGATCTGGGATTCCCAGGGGCAGCTCGATGCATTCGGCGAGCAATTGATGCCGATCCTCGCCGAAGTCGGGATCGAGCCCGGAACCCCAGAGGTGATTCCCATCCACAACATCGTCAAGCGCTAGCTGGGCACGCTCAGGGTGTCAGCCGCGCCTGTGCTTTTTCTTCGCTGGTTTGTCGTAGACGACCTGGATCGTCTTCGTCGACGTCGTCTTCGGCCCAACGGCCGGGGTGATGGTGACGGTGACGGAGATATCCAGGTGGCCAACCTGCTTCAGCAGCGAGATTCCCCTTCCGTTGAGACGCACCTTCAACGGGCGGGTCTGGCCGGCGGGGACACTGACCTTCCCACTGCCGACGACGATGGTCTTCGACTTTTTCTTCGGCTTCGCGTTTGTGGCAGTGGCCGACGAAGGACGAAACACTCCCCTGGGCGGCGCGACGGACTTCGACCTCCCCTGCGCGTCGGCCCCACAGCTGATGCCGCCGCAGCCGACACTGAGCATGAAGATCGGGCCGGCGGTCCAATGGATCCGTTTGGTGATCC
>JAXDGF010000293.1:0-11469 GCA_034665165.1 Solirubrobacteraceae bacterium
GCCGGGCGGATCAGATCTTGGTGCTGCGTGAGGGTCGGATCGTCGAGCGCGGCAGCCATCAGGAGCTGATCGACCAGGGCGGGCATTACGCCCGCATGCACGACATCCAACACGGCTGACGGTTCTAGTGCTCGTCAGCGTCGTCATCGTCAACTACAACTACGCAGCCTTTGTCGGCGACGCGGTCCAGAGCGCGTTGGCCCAGACGCACGCAGACGTCGAGGTGATCGCGGTCGACGACGGCTCGACCGACGGGTCAGCCGCCGTGCTCGAACCTCACCGAGCGGACGGTGTGCGCGTCATCTTCCAGGAGAACCGGGGCCACGGGGCAGCGTTCAACACCGGCTACGGCGCGGCTCGGGGCGAGTTCGTCATCTTCCTCGATGCGGACGACATGCTGATGCCGGGCGCCGCAGCCGCCGCCGTCGCCGCGGCGGCCGACGAACAAGTCATTCACGCGCACTGGCCGGTGGCCGAGATCGACGCCGAAGGCCGGCCGACCGGTGAGGTCACTCCGCTTGCCAGCCTCGCCGACGGAGACCTGCTTGCTCAGCTCCTCGAGGCGGGGCCATTGCAGTGGGCATCGTCACCCACCTCCGGCAACGCGTGGAGGCGGCGCTATCTCGACGCCGTCATGCCGATCCCGGAGGCAGGTTTTCGGATGGGCGCCGACGCCTACCTGATCGGTCTCGCTCCTCTCTACGGACGGCTCCGCGCCGCGGAGGGGCCGCAAACCTACTACCGGCGCCACGGGATGAATCACTCGGGCCGCTCGTTCGACGAGGTGATTCGCTTCGACCTCGACATCGCCAGAAAGCTGTTCTCGCACGCCGCGCAGCGCGCACGTGCGCTTGGGTACGAAGTGGATCGTGCGCAGTGGGAGGCGAGGAACTGGAGCTTCATGCTCGCGCGCTCGGTCAAGGAGATCGACTCGGTCGTCGGGCGAGCTGTCCCGTTCGTGCTCATCGATGGAATGGAGCTGAGCCTCGAGCCGAGCTCAGGGAGGATGGTCATCCCCTTTCTCGAGCACGACGGCGAGTACTGGGGTCAGCCCGAGGACGATGCGCAGGCGGCCTCCGAGCTCGACCGCCTGCGGGGAGAAGGGGCGCGCTTTCTCGTGCTCGCCTGGCCATCGTTCTGGTGGGTTGACGCCTATCCCGGATTCGTCGTCGAACACGTGCGCCGCAGATATGCCTGCGTCCTCGAGAACGAGCGGCTCCAGATCTTCGATCTGTCGGGAGACGCCGGCCCGGACTGATGCCTTGATCTCATGTGGCGCCCTCGAAGGCGGGGACCGGAGCCGGCGCGCGGTCCGTGCGGGTGTCGCCCTGGGGCTCGATCGCGACGTGCGGGAGCCTTCGGTCCATCCAGCGGGGCAGGATCCAGGTGCGGCGCCCGAGCAGTTCGAGCACGGCGGGCAGGAGGATCATGCGCACCACGATGGCGTCGAGGAACACGGCGCTCGCGAGCGCGACGCCGAAGAGCTCGAGGACGCGGTCGGGGTTGGTGGCGAAGGACGCGAAGACCACGACCATGACGGCGGCGGCGGCCGCGATCACGCGTCCGGTGCGCGTCACTCCCTCGCGGACGGCGGCAGAGTTGTCCCGGCGCTCGAGCCACTGCTCGTGGATCCGCGAGACGAGGAAGACCTCGTAGTCCATCGAGAGCCCGAACACAATCGCGAACAGGAGCACAGGGATGAAGGCGTCGATCGGTCCGGGCTGGACGCCGAACAGGCCGCCGAGCCAGCCGCGCTCGAAGATGGCCTGGACGACGCCGAGCGAGGCCGCGATCGAGAGCAGGTTCATGGCCGCGCCCTGGAGCGGGATCAGGAGCGAGCGGAAGACGATCAGGAGCAGGAGCGCCGAGAGGGCGACGACAATGCCGATGAAGAGCGGAAGCTTGCTCGAGAGGGCGTGCGAGAAGTCGATGCCGGTGGCGGTGCTGCCTCCGATGTCGACGGTCAGGTGGGACGCGCTCGCGATCGGCGGGATGACCCGGGCGCGGAGCACGTTGACGAGGTCAGCCGTCGCACTGCTCTCGGGCGAGGTCGTCGGGTACACCGAGATCGCGGCCGCGTTCCGGGCCTGGTTGAGTTGCGGGGGCGCGATGGCGGCCACGCCGGGGGTATGGGCGATGGTGGTCGTGAGGCGGGTCAGCGCCGCGGCCTGGCCGGTGGCCGGGAGCCGCGCGGCGAGCAGCAGCGGCCCGTTGAAGCCCGTCCCGAAGCCACGAGCGAGGAGATCGTAGGCCTGGCGCGTCGTGTGTCCCGCGGGATCGTTGCCCGCGTCGCTCGTGCCCAGCCGCAGCCCGAGGGCGGGCGTGGCGAGGGCGAGCATCAGGGCGGTGGCGGCGACGGCCGCGACCACGGGCCGGCGCTGGATGGCGCCCACCCAGCGAGCCCAGAACGTGGGACCATCCGGTGCGCTGCTCGTGGGCGTGGGCGTGGGCGTGGGCGCCTCGTGTGCTCTGCGGCGCGCGCGGGCGCGGGCGCGGCCGCGGCCGCGGGTTCGCCCCACGCGAGCGCCCGTCAACGAGAGCATCGCCGGGAGCAGCGTGATCGAGGCGGCGAGGACGGAGAGCACGCCGAGGGAGGCGGCGATCGCCATGCCGTTGAGGAAGGTCACGCCGAGCAGGAACATGCCGAGCAGGGCGATGACGACGGTCGTGCCGGCAAAGAGGACGGCGCGACCGGCCGAGTTCATCGCGAGCTCGGTCGCGGCCTTCACGTCGCCGCCGTTCTCGCGGTAGGCGTCGCGGTAGCGGGTGACGATGAAGAGGGCGTAGTCGATCCCGACTCCGAGGCCGATGAGGAGCGCGAGCTCCGAGGCCACGCTGGCCATGCTCACCACGCGGCTGGCAAGCCCGACGAGACCGAGCCCTACGCCGAGCCCGAGGAGGGCGCTCATGATCGGCAGTCCCATGGCCGCGAACGACCCGAAGGCGATCAAGAGAATGACGATCGCGGCGAGGAGGCCGACGGCGGTGGCGAAGCCGAGGCTGGTGCGCTGGGCCTGCTCGATCGCCTGCCCCCCGAGCGCAACCTGCAGGTTCGACGAGCGAGCCGACTGGGCCGTGCTGATGACGCGGTCGATGGCGGCCTTCGGGAGCTGGGCGGCGAGCTTGTCGAAGGACACGGTGGCGAAGGCGATGGTGCCGTCCTTGGAGATGGCGTGGACGCCGGACGCGTACGGGCTGACGACGGCGGTGACGTGGGGCAGGGTGCTGATGCGGGTCAGGAGCGGGCCGACGACGGCCCGGACCGCCGGAGCGCTGACCGTGCCCGTGCTCGTGTGGAACACGATCTGATCGGAATCGCCGGCGTGGGCCGGGAAGCGGCTCTTGAGGAGATCAAGCGCGCGCTGGGACGAGGTTCCGGGAAGAGAGAAGTTGTTGCTCGTACGCGTCCCCAGTGCGGTGGAGCCGGCGAGGAGGCCGACTGCGAGGGCGATCCAGAGCGCGACCACGGTCCGGCGGTGCGCCATTGTCCAGCGAGTCAGTCTCAGCATTGCCAGGTCCTTTTCAGAGTGAGCAAGTTTGCAGACCGTGCAGTTATACGCAGGCCGCAGCCAGAAGTCAACACTCTGTGCAGAATTTCTTTCCATGCACCTTTATTGGTATGTTTAAGCACATGGACACGGACGCTCCCACGCTCGGACTGCGCGAGCGCAAGAAGCAAAAGACCCGCGACACGATCATCAAGGTCGCCCTCGACCTGTTCGCGGAACGGGGCTACGAGCAGACGACGATCGCCGACATCGCCGACGCGGCCGACGTCTCGCCCCGGACGATCTTCGCCTACTTCCCGAGCAAGGAAGACATCGTCTTCTACGACCTGGCCGAGGTCCAGGCCCGCCTCGCCGCGGCCCTACGCAACCGGCCCGAGGGCACGACCGCGCTCGATGCGCTCGGCGACTTCATCGCCGCATCGCTCGAGGGCGACTCCCAGCAGGTGCAGCGGCGCTGCGTCATCAAGGCCGACGAGGGGCTCCAGCGTGGTAAGCGCGCCCGCCTCGCCCCCCTCGAGGAGCTGATGATCGGTGCCATCGTCGAAGACCTTGATGCCGGACCCGGCGACATCCGCCCGCAGATCGTCGCCTCCGCCGTCGGTGCCGCCTTCAGCTCCATCCACGACGAGAATGGTCCCCCGGAATCGAACACGCCCGAGCACGCGAAGGCGGTCATCGAAGACGTCATGGCCTTCCTGCGGGGCGGCCTCGAGGCGTTGCGGCAGCGGTAACGCGGGGGCGGGCCCCGCCGTTCACGTGTCGGTGATCGGGTTCGCTGCTTGGGTTGGGGCTGCGGGTTGATCGGCTGGTTGCGTAGCGGGTTGTTTGTCTGGCTGGTTTGGAAAACCCTTCCCTCCGGGGGGCGGCGGTCCCGTGGGTTCCGGCGCGTGGCCCGGTCTATCTCGGAGGGTGTGCGAATAACGGTCGCCCTGGTACCGGAATTCGCACACCCTCCCCGGCGGTGACCCGTGCTGCCGGCGGTGACCCGTGCTGCCGGCGGCGACCCCGCGCTGCGTTTTCATCGTCTGGTAGGAAAATACGTTCAGGGTGCGGCCGCGGGCCCCGCCGGCCAAAGCGGGCCGACGGGGTGCCGGACCCTCGGCCCGCGCGCGGCGGCAGCGACGGCGTGCCGGGCCGCTCAAGCGCGCGGTCGTCGCGACGATCGACACGGTCGAGCAGCCCCATCCACAGGTTCAACTCCGCCGCGTGACCCTCAAATCCATTACCGACCTTGAGGAGACGACTCGCTAAGGCAAGCGCCAGAACGGGCTGGTGAGCCCGGCGGCCTCGAGGATGGCCTGTGACTGGTCGCGGCTCCGGGGGCTCCAGTCCGGGTCGAGCCTGTCGCCGTACCAGCTCTCGGCGAGGTCCCGAAGCCGCGGGAGGGGAACGATCGCCCCCACCCTCCGCCCCTCGGCGGTGCACCACGCCGCTGCCTGCTCCGCCGACCGGAAGAGCATCATCGTCGCTCAGGTGAAGCCGATGTCGACCCACCACTCGCGGGCGGGCACGGCGACGTGGAAAACGGTCTCGTCGTCGGGAACCTGTCCGTCGCTGACTTGAACGACGATTCCGTTGGCGGTGACGGTGGCGTCGGCTAAGCCGAGCGCGGCGACGATGCCGAGCCCGTCCCAAGCGCAGTTGCCCCACCAGGTTCGGCCATCGGCGTCGACCCGGGCGCCCTCCTGGTGCCCGGCGAAAGGGTGGGCCATGTGAACGTACGGCCCATCCGCACGCTCGTGCAGGACGATGACGTGGTGCTCAGCCAGAGTCCGCAGCGCCGGCTCGTCCGGGATCGCGGGCGGGGCGCCCGTGGCGGCGAACGAGGTCATGATGGCGCGGCGTAATGCGAGTTCGCGTCCGGTCAAGGCTCTCGGGATGAGAGTACGGCCAGCTCAGCGGGGCGGCGTCGCGCCCACGCCGCGCGCCGCCGCGCCAGCTCAGCGGGCCGCCGCCGCGCCCACGCCGCGCGCCGCGGCGCCAGCTCAGCGCGCCGCCGCCGCGCCCGCGCCGCGCGCCGCCGCCGCGACGCTCGCCGGCAACGGATCGATGACGCGGGCGAGGGCCGTCAGGCGATCGAGGAGTACGTCGTCCGGCTCGTCGTGGCCGGCATCTGGGGGGTCTGGTGAAAAGGGGGGCATGCCGAACAGAGCGCCGACGGCCGCCCCTGATACATCCGCGTCGCGCCGGCGGTCGCGCGCCGCCGAGATTGCGCCGCGCCGCCGGTCGCGCGCCGCCGAGATTGCGCCGCGCCGCCGCTCGCGCGCCGCCGAGACTGCCGCGCGCTGGCCTGCCGCGCCGCGCCCACGTGCGCGCCATCTCTTCGCAATGTCCTCGCATCCGGACTGCAATCGCCGCCGGGCATCCTGCCGCTACCGCTCACCGACCAGGGGAGCGTGAACTGACAAGACAACCGGGGAGCAGCGATATGACGATCGAGGTAGGGGCAAGGCATATGGACGGCGCGACGGTGGCACGTTTGGTCCGCGCGGCGGCAGCGGGGGACGAGAACGCGTGGGACGCGCTGGTGCGGGAGTTCGGTCCGATGATCTGGGCCGTCGCCCGTGCCCACCGGTTGGGGGAGGCCGACGCGGCCGATGTGTCGCAGGCGACCTGGCTGCAGCTGGTGGAGCACCTCGGAGACCTGAACAATGCGGCGTCGGTCGGGGCGTGGCTCGCCACCACCGCCCGGCATCAATGCCTCCGCGTGCTCCGCCGGGCCGAGCGCGTCCGGCCGTGCGGCGATGACCTTCCCGAACCGCCGTCGACCGAGCCCGGGCACGACCGCGAGCTCGTGATCGCCGAGCGCGACCGGGCGCTGTGGCAGGCCGTCGAGCGCCTGAGTGCCGGCGACCGAGCCCTGCTGCGGATGCTGATGGCCGAGCCGCGACCGAGCTACGACGAGATCTCGGCGGCGCTGAACATGCCGATCGGCAGCATCGGGCCGACGCGGTCGCGCGCGCTCGCGCGGCTGCGGCGCGAGCTCGAGGCGAGCCAGGATCTGGAGTTGATGGCCGCTTAGGGTTCGCGACGCGCGCCCGCCGAACCAGATTCAGGTCACTCGTAGAATTTGGGGATGCCGCAACCGCTGGGGATTGCGTTGTGCGGCGGCCTGGTGGTTGAACTCGGGGATCGGCGCATCGAGGCTGAGTTGGCGGGCCGCCAAGGTCGCGAGGTCTTCGCCTACCTCGCTCTCCACCGAGGTCGCGCCGTCAGCCGCGACGAGCTCACCGCTCTGCTGTGGCCTGAGCGCCCGCCGCGCATGCCGGAGGCGTCGCTGAACACGATCCTGGCCCGGCTCAGGCGCGTCGTCGGACCCGAGGTCCTCCCTCCACGGGCGCAGGTGGCGCTCGATCTGCCCGAGGGCAGCTCGATCGACGTCGAGGCGGCCGAGGAGCTCGCGGCGCGCGCCGACGAGCTCCTGGCCGACGGCAGCGCCGCCGAGGCGCTCGAGCTGGCGGTGTCGGGAGCTCAGCTGGTGGCCGCGCCGCTCCTGCCCGAGCTCCAGCACCCGTGGGTCGAGCAGCGGCGCGGCGACGTCGACGACGTGTTCAACCGGCTGCTCGTGACCACCGTCCGCTGCGGGCTGGTTCTCGGTGGTCCGAAGATCGCCGACGCCGAGCGCGCGGCGACCCGCCTCGTCGAGCGCGAGCCCTTCCGCGAGTCCGGCTACGGGCTGCTCATGGATGTCCACGCGGCTCGTGGCGACGTCGCCGAGGCGTTGCTCGTGTACGAACGGCTGCGGTCGCTGCTCCACAGCGAGCTCGGCATCCCTCCCTCACCGCGGATCGCGGCGCAGCACGCGGAGCTGCTGCAACAGGGCACGGACGCGGCCCCGGCCCCCCCGGGTCCGGCCCCACCGGCGTCACACGCCGAGCTCCCCGACGCGCAGGTCGAACTCCCCGACGCGCAGGTCGAGCTCGCCGAAGCGCTCGTCCGGGGCTCGCGGTCGAGGCTCGTCGGACGCGAAGACGAGCTCGATCTGCTCCGTCAGCGCTGGTCCGCGCTCGCGGCGGACTCGAGGGGGTTGGTCGCCCTCGGGGGTGAGCCCGGGATCGGCAAGACGACGCTGGCCGCGAGCTTCGCGCGCGAGGTCTACGAATCGGGAGCGATGGTCCTCTACGGACAGGCGCACGAAGATGCCGTCATACCCTACGCGCCCGTGGTCGAAGTGCTGCGCCAGTACATCGCGCACGCGCCTGGCATCCACAGCGACCGAGCGATGCAGATCCACCTCGGCGAGCTCAGCTGGCTCATCCCCGAGCTCGCGAGCCACCGCCCCGAGCAGCGAAGGGCGAGCGGCGACCCGCGGCTGGACCGCGCTCGCCTGCACCAGGCCGTCGCCGCCGTGGTCGGGAGGATCGCGTCGAGCCGTCCGACGCTGCTCGTGCTCGAGGACATGCACTGGGCCGACGCCGACACGGTTGCGATGCTCCGCCAGCTCCTGCGCGAAGGGACGCGCCAGCCGATTCTGGCGCTCATCAACTATCAGGACGGCGAGGTCACCTCGGACCATCCGCTCGCGCGCATGCTGCTCGACGCCCGGCGCGACATGGCCGTCACGCGCGTGATCCTGCACGGACTCGACGAGGAGGCGGTCGCCCGCCTGGTCGAGAGCGACAAGCGAGCACCCGGTGACTTCATCCGCAGGCTGCGCGAGCACACATCCGGCAATCCCTTCTTCGTCGAGGAGATCATGCGCAGCCTGCGCTCCGCCCAGCTCGAAGGCTCCGGCGCCGAGCTCGAGATCGGCGACGGCGTCACCCTCCCGCAGGGCATCCACGACGTTATCCAGGACCGCCTGCGCCGGCTCGAGGCCCCGACCCGCGAGGCGCTCACGGTGGCGGCGGTGCTCGGTCAGGGCATCAACGTCGAGGTCGTCGAGGAAACCGCGGGGGACGCCCGAATCGGGCTCGAGCTCGACGCTGCCGTCCAGGCGGGACTGATCCTCGAGGACGGCGACCGAGGCGGTCGTTACCGCTTCCGCCATGGGCTGGCGCGGCAGGCCATCTACCGCGGCATCGGGCACAGCCGGCGCACGAACCTCCACCTGCGCGCGGCCGGGGCGCTCGAGCGCCGCCGCCAGACGGCGAACGTCGAGCCCGCCGAGATCGCCCATCACTACATCGCCAGCGAGCGCTCCGACGCCGCCGAGAAGGCGGTCAAGTACTCACGCGAAGCGGCCGAGCGGGCGCGGGCTATGCACGCCTACGAGGATGCGATCGAGCACCTGCGCCGCGCCATCGACGTGCTGGAGCGCCATCGCCCGGGCGACGTCGCCGCGCGTTGCTCGCTGCTGCTCGCGCTGGGCGGAGTCGGTTGGCAGAGCAGCGGACCGCGGGCGCGGGCGATCTTCGAGCAGGCCCTGAGCGTGGCGCGGCGCTCACCCGAGCAGAGCCACTTCGCGGAGGCGACGCTCGGTCTCGGCGGCCGCTTCTACGCGCCCACGGGTCCCGACGAGCCCTACATCCAGCTCCTGGAGGAGGCCTTGCAGTCGCACTCGGACGACGAAGGCCTGCGCACGCGCGTGCTCGCGCGCCTCGCCGAGCATCTGATCTTCGTCGACCCCGCCCGTGCCGAGGGTCTGAGCAAGGAGGCGCTGCTGGCGGCGCGCCGGATCGACGAGGACGGTCTCGTCGCGAGCACCCTGCTCGGACGCCACGCGACGCTCCTGCACGCCCGCCACGGAGAGGAGCGGACTCGGCTCGCGACCGAAGCCGTGCGGCTGGCCCACGCTGCCGGCGATCAGGAGCTCGAGGCACTGGCCAACCACTGGCTCCTCTACGACCTGTTCGAGTCGGGCGATCTCGCCGCCGCGGGCGGCGCGGCTCAGCGGCAGCGCGAGCTCGCGGACGCTGTCGATCAGCCTCTGTACCGGCACTCCGCCCTGGTCTGGGCGCGAGCGCTCGACGTCCTCGGCGGTCGCTTCGAGCGTGCCGCGCAGCTCGCCGCCGCGGCGCTGAATCTGGCTCAGGGCGCGCAGGGAGAGGCGGCAAAGACGCACTTCGTCGCCCAGGAGCTGGCGCTCGTCCCCTTCTGCGGGGGCGCCGAGCGGCTCCTCGCCGGGGCGAGGCAGCGCGCCGCCACCCGCGATCCGCTGTGGCTCGCGGCGGCCTCCTACCTCGACGTCCACTGCGGCGAGCGCTCCCACCGTCGCGCCCGCGCGCGGGTCGATCCTCTGACGGTCGAGCGCCTGGCCGAGCTTCCGCAGGATGTGTTCTGGCTCACGACGCTCGCGCTGACGGCCGAGGCGTGCGCCCGGCTCGGCGATCGGGCCCGGGCGAAGCTTGTGTACGAGCTGCTCGAGCCGTACGCGGGGCGCTTCGTCCAGCTCACCTTCAACGCTTCCTTCGGCTCCGTCCGCGCGCCGCTCGGCCGGCTCGCCGCGGCCCTGGGAAAGCCGCAGCTCGCGGCCGATCATTTTGAGGCGGCGATCGATCGGCACGCCTCCATCGGGGCGACCGTGCTCGAGGCAAGTGCGTGCTGCGACTACGCCGAAGGGGTAAAGGCCGAACGGGTCGCGGGGTCGCGGCGCGACGCCGGGGCGCTCGCCGAGCGCGCGGCGGCGCTGGCCGAGGAACACGGAGCGACGGTGGTCCTCGAACGCGCCCGGCGGCTCGTACCCGTCGCGTCGGTCTGAAGGCCCGCGAACCCTAAACCTAGAGCGGCTGGATCAACGTCTCGCCGAGAGCGCCCACGCTCCCGTCGATCGTCCATTCCCAGGCCGCCCGCACCGGGGGGAGGTGGCGGACATCCCAGAGGACGTCGGCGGCGTGCCAGGCCCGGTCGCGCGCCTGCTCAACCACCCACAACCCAAGGCGATCATCGAGTCTGCTGATCGAGCCGCGGTCGATCTCGCGGAGCTCCGCGGGCTCGAGCCGGCTCTTCAGCCTGCGCTCCTCGCGCTTGAGGATCTGATTGACGGTGCCGAAGTCGCTGTAGGCGGGACTCGGGGTGTCCGGTCGGCGGCGAGCGAGCTCCCATTGCTCGAGGAGGGCGATGGGGAGGTCGTGATTGATGTGCGCGTTCATCCCTGCGACGGCGAACTGGATCGGTAGCACGCCGGCTCGCGCGCGCGACTCGAAGAGCAGGCGCCAGCCCCAGGCGGCGGGCCGCTCACCGCGATCGACGGCGTCGACGGCGTCGAAGTAGAGCTGCGCGAAGATCACGTCGAGACGGGCCAGGGCACGAGGATCGTGGAAGAAACCGGGCTGCTCGACGGCGCGTTTGACGCCCTTGGTCACCGCGAGGTAGAGACGGTTGAACCACAGGACGCCGTCGCTCGAACCGTAGTCGCGCTCGAAGCGCTTCCCGAGGGCGGTCATGCGCGCGATGACGTCGTCGATTGTCCCGTGCACCGCGACGGCGGGAGCGCGGGGTGGACCTGCGCCTCGATCGGGCATCGCCACCGACAACACGTCTCTGACGAGCGCGGGCACCGACCTGGCGATGGCCCACGAACCGCCGAGCAACCTGTCCAGCATGTTGTCTTCCCCGATCATTCCTACCTCGTCGCCCGCGCCAGGGCGAGTGCCGCGCCCGGCGGCTCACGACGATAGGGACGCCTGCTCGTGATGTCAACGACGGCCGGGTCGCGCACCCGGGCGGCCTGGCGGTGGGCGGCGTCGACGAGCTCAGCCAGGCGGTCCGGCTGCTCGCGCTGAGGGTGATGGCCCATCCCCGGCCAGATGTGGACCTCGGATTGGGGCAGCCCTGTGATCACGCGGTGGGCGTGGGCGGGCGGCACGACGGCATCACGATCGCCCCACAGGACGGTGACGGGCCCGTCGTAGCGGACGGGGCGACGGTGGAAGGCGCGCGGTGAGCGCCCGGCGCAGGCGAGCGCCTCGATGGCCGCCTGCAGCCCCGGGGCGGCGGTGGGGGCGTCGGCGGCGAGCCGGCGGCGCAACGCGTCGCTCGGCTTCAACCCGCTCGTGACGACGCCCGCGTAAACGACGTC
>JAXDGF010000294.1:0-20983 GCA_034665165.1 Solirubrobacteraceae bacterium
TCCGGCCCCCGCCGCCCCCGCCGCGCCGCGCCGCCCCCGCCGCGCCCCGCCCCCGCGCGCGGCAGGCCGGGGCCGCCCCCCTAAACTCACTCCCATGACCGTCAACCTCACCCGCATCTACACGCGCCTCGGCGACTCGGGCGAGACCCATCTCGGCGATATGAGCCGCGTCCCGAAGACGCACCCGCGCATCGAGGCGTACGGAACGGTCGACGAGCTCAACTCGCACATCGGGGTGGCGCTCACGATCGAGGGACTGCCCGACCAGTACGCGGAATGGCTGCGGCGGATCCAGAACGACCTGTTCGACGTCGGCGCCGACGCGGCCGCCCCCCACGACCCTGAGCATGAGCGCCTGCGCGTCGTGCCCGAGCAGACAGCCTGGCTCGAGCAGCGCTGTGACGAGGTCAACGCGGGCCTGGAGCCGCTGCGCTCGTTCGTCCTCCCCGGCGGCACTCCGGCCGCCGCCTATCTCCACGTGTGTCGCACCGTGTGCCGGCGGGCCGAACGGCTCGCGATCGCGTGCGGCGAGGACCTCAACTCCGAGGTCGTCCGCTACCTGAACCGGCTCTCGGACCTGCTCTTCATCCTCGCCCGCGGAGCTAACCGCGGCGAGGAGCCGCTGTGGGAACCGGGGCGCTATCGCTGACCGTCGCCTCCGGGCGAGCGGAATCACCGCGCACGGTCATGGCCAGCATGAGTCCGGTCGCGAGCGCTAGGCCGAGGGCGCCCAGGGCGGCGGCGCCGACGACGAACGTCTTGTGGGCGTGGGCGTAGGCGACCACGGTGTGGGGACGGGCGAGCGCGACGAGGCCGACGAGAACCAGGGCCCCGAGGGCCGCCGCGGTGGGTGGACCGAGCGCCTGGCGCGCCGTGAGACGGACGGGCGCGGCTCCCCGCGCGCGCCGAGGCCGGCGCGCGTCGGCCGTCCACACGACGGCCACGCCCACCAGCGTCCACGTCGCCGCCACCAGGAAGCCACCGAGTACGTCGCTCGGGTAATGCCACACCAGGGTCAGGAACGAGAAGCTGACGGCGACGGCGAAGGCCGCTCCGGCGGCCGCGGCCATCGGCCGCCAGCGGGCGCGAGCCACAAGCACGGCGCACAGGGCGAGCGACATCGCCGCCGTGGCGTGCCCGCTCGGCCACGATGAGCCCCCGACCTGGAGCACGCCGTCGATCCTGAAGGCAACCGGGTGTTGCTGATGCAGGAGGCCTTTGAGGATCTGCGTGGTGGCATTGGCGCCGAGCATGATCGCGCCCGCGGCGACCGCCACCCGCCCGCGCCGGCGCGCGAGGGCGACGAGCACGATCACGGCGGCGAGAACGACGAAGGGCTTGGGATCGGCGAGGTTGGCGAGCTCGTTGGCAAGCCAATTTACGAACCGTCCCTGCAGGCCCGCGAACCCGCGGAGGACGCTGGTGTCCGCGCGGGCCAAGACTCCGACCCGGAACGCGCAGTACCAGGTGAGGACGAGCAGGCTGACGCCGGCGGCGGCGCCGAGCAACGCAAGCTGGGCGCGTCGGGGCATCCCCGAGAGGGTAGCCCGGCCCCCTCGTCAGTGGTTGCTGTTCTCGGGTACGACCGGCCCGCGGGTGATGCGAATCTCGGGCTCTTCCCCGGTCAGGACCGTGTGCGTGTGGCGCTCGAGGTCCTCGAGCGAGGCCACCTCGACGCTGAGTCCTGCCTCGATCTCGAACCGGCCGGCGTCATAGAGAAGCTCGGAATAGCGCTCAGCCGGGGAGATCTCGAGGTCGAGGTCATAGGGGCCCTCGGAGCGGAGCGTCCACCGCTCCTCGGCGGCGAGGGTAGCGGCGCTGAAGCGCGCCGGTGAGGTCCCGGAGCCGTCGGTGCGGGGCCCGGCGTGACCGGCCATGAGCGTCCGGGCGAGGCGATCGAGGTTCCGGTCGTAGGGGGCGGGCGCGATGGCGACGGCGCCCTCGGCGTCGCTGCGACCGCGGATCGCTTCCCCGGCGGGACCGACGACGACGAACTCGACCCGAGCCTCGACCAGCCAGCGCAGGACTATGACCCACTCGTCGATCAGGTGCTCGAGTCCCTTTACGGTCTGGGCGGGGCGGTGGTCGATACCTGGGGCGCGGCGTCTCTGGAGCATATGGGTGCGATTCGCCGGGCGAGCGTGGACTCCTTCACACGAACTGAAGGGAGGTGCCTTCACGAAATATTCGCGTCGCATGCGGCAACTCGCACGTTTGCTTTGCGACCCCCGGCCTCGGGTCACCACGATGGACGCTCGCCGGAGTACCGGCCGCCACCGGCGGGTACTAGCGCGACCGCGACCGGTGCGTGACGCGGGCGTGCGTACGCTCCATGGCGTGCTCTCACGCCTCGCCTCCGGTCTCCGCCTCGGCGCCCGCCCGCGGCGGGCGCTGGGTCTCGTCGTGTCGGTAGCCGCGGTGGCGGCGACGACTCTCCTTGTCTATGCCTTGAAATCGGTGGCGCCGATCCTGTCCCTCGGCGTCGTCTACCTGATTGCCGTCCTGCTCGTCTCCGCCTATTGGGGGTTCCTCCTCGGCGTTCTCACCTCGCTGCTGAGCGCCGTCGCCTTCAATTACTTCCATCTCCCTCCGCTCGGCAAGCTCTCGCTCTCCGATCACCGCGACTGGGTCGCGCTCACCGCCTTCGTGGCGGTCTCGGCCGTCGTCAGCGCCATGGCCGAGCTCGCCCGCAGCCGCGAGCTCGAGGCCGAGCTAGGACGACGGGAGGCCGACCTGGCCGCCGCCCTCGCGCGCGAGCTCCTCGCCGGCTCGGACACCCGCACCGCCCTGGGCGCCACCGCCCGCCGGGTCGCGGAAGCGCTCGCCATTCCCTCGGCGGCGATCGAGCTTGGGGTGGCCGAAGGCGATGAGCGCCGGCTCGCGCTCGCGCTCCGTGGCGGCGACGGCGCCCAGATCGCCAGCTTGATGGTCCCGCGCGGGCTGCCTGCTGAAGTGGCCGAGAGGCTGCGCGCGCAGGTCGCGCCCGCGCTCGGCGCGCTCGTGGCGATCGCCCTGCGCCGCGACGCGATGCAGGCCGAGGCGGTCGAGACGGCGGCGCTGCGACGCTCGGACGACGTCAAGACCGCGCTCCTGCGCGCCGTCTCGCACGACCTCCGCACGCCGCTGACCGCGATCGTGGCGGGAGGCCACGCCCTGGGCACGGGCTCGCTCACCGACGAGGAGCGTCGCGAGCTGAGCGCGGCCGTGGTCGGTGAGGGGACCAGACTCTCGGCGCTGGTGGACAAGCTCCTCGACCTCTCGAAGCTTCAGGCCGGCAGCGCCGAGCCGCGGCGCGACTGGATCTCGATCGAGGACATCCTCCTCGCCGCGCGCGAGGGCTCGACCGACCCCGGCGCCGACATCCGCCTCGCGATCGATGCCGACGTTCCGGCCCTGCGCGCCGATGGCGCTCAGCTCGAGCGCGCGTTCGCCAACGTGCTCGAGAACGCGCGGCGCTACTCGGACGGGCTACCGGTCTCGGTCCACGTGCGGAGAATGGGCACGCAGGTGGTGGTGCGCATCGTCGACCAGGGCCCGGGCGTCCCCGCCGCCGAGCGCGAGCGTATCTTCGAGCCCTTCTACCGTAGCCGCGGCCCCGGTCCAAGCCGGTGGACGGGGTCGGGGCTCGGCCTCGCCATCGCCCGCGGCTTCATCGAGGCGAACGGCGGGACGATCTCCGTCGAGTCGCTTCCGGGGCAGGGAACAAGCTTCGTCATCTCACTCCCGGTGGAGATCGTCACCGAGGAGGTGAGGGCGTGAGCGGGAAAGACATCCGTGTCTTTGGGAAAAACATCCATGTTTTTCCGTGCGAGTCCGCCTGGCGGCGAACTCGGGCGGTCGACCAATGAGCTCGGCCGCCAGGCCTAGGGTGCTGGTGTGCGACGACGAGCCCCAGATCCTCCGCGCCTTGCGGGTGATCCTGCGCGACGCCGGCTTCGAGGCCGTCCCCGCCGAGACGGGCGAGGAGGCACTCGACCTCGTGGCCGTGCGCCCACCCGACGCGGCCATCATCGACCTCGTCCTCCCCGACCTTGACGGCGTGGAGCTGTGCCGGCGCCTGCGCGAATGGAGCGAAATGCCGATCATCGTCCTCTCCGCGGTCGGCGAGGAGGACGCCAAGGTACGCGCCCTCGCCGCCGGCGCCGACGACTACATCACCAAGCCCTTCGGCCCCCGGGAACTGGTCGCACGCCTCGAGGCGAACCTGCGCCGGATCGGGCCCGGGCCCGAGGAAGCCGTGATCCGCGCCGACGGGCTCGAGGTCGACCTTCCCCGCCGGATGGTGGTGCACGACGGCGTCGAGGTTCACCTCACGCCCACCGAGTTCGACCTCCTGCGGTTGCTGGCGCGCAACCGCGGCCGCCTGATGACCCACCGCGAGCTCCTGGTCTCGGTGTGGGGCGCCGGGTATTCCGATGACACCCAGGTCCTGCGCGCGCACATCGCCAACCTCCGGCGCAAGATCGAGCCGGCGTCCGGACCGCGCTACATCAAGACCGATCCCGGCGTGGGATACCGGTTCGCGGCCTAGCGCCGCCGCTTTCCCACCTTCACACGATCTGCACGCCCACGCGTGCTTTCTGAATACCGCGTAGACGCGGCGTCCTACAAGGTACAAGCATGGACGCCGTAGCCATCGTGATCGGGATCGCCATGTTCGCGATCCTGCTCGGGCTGATCTGGGGAATCGGCCGCATATGAGCGGCCTTGGCCTCCCTGGGGCCTACTTCATCGCGCATATGGGCGCCGCCGACTTCTTCGGGTTGGTTGTGTCCGTGCTCATCTGCGCCTACCTGCTCTACGCGCTGCTGCGCGGCGAGAACTTCTAGCAAGTGACTCCCGGACGGGATAACCAAGTGATTCCCGGACCGAATTACCAGTGATTCCCGGACGGAATTACCAATGACCTTCTCCGGCTGGCTGACGATCTTCCTCTTCGCCGGGGTGCTCACCCTCTTGGCGATCCCCGTCGGGGGTTACCTCGCCAGGGTCTACTCGGGCGAGCGCACGTTCCTCGACCCAGTGTTCCGGGTCCCCGAACGGCTCGCCTACCGGGCCCTGCGCGTCGACCCTGACAACGGACAGGACTGGAAGCAGTACGCGCGCAGCCTGATCATCTTCTCGGTCGCCGGGTGGATCCTGCTCTATTTCATCCTGCGCTCACAGACGCTCTGGAACTTCACGGGCCTCAACCCGATGCACTACCACTCGGGTACGTGGGACGTGACGTTCAATACCACCTCGTCGTTCCTCACGAACACGAACTGGCAGTACTACGGCGGCGAGACGACGATGAGCTACTTCAGCCAGATGGCGGGGCTGACGGTTCAGAACTTCCTCTCCGCCGGCGTGGGGATCGTGGTGGCCGTGGCGCTCATCCGGGGCATCGTCGGGCGCAGCGGTAAGAGCCTTGGCAACTTCTGGCACGACCTCGTCCGCACCATCCTCTGGGTGCTCACGCCAATGGCGTTCGTCATCGCGCTCGTGCTCGTGTGGCAGGGGTCGATTCAGAACTTCTCGCACTACCTGAGCGCGAGCGGCCTCTCCGGACTCGGTCAGCAGATTGCTCAGGGCCCGGTCGCCTCCCAGGAGGCGATCAAGATGCTCGGGACCAACGGCGGCGGCTTCTTCAACGTCAACTCGGCGCACCCGTTCGAGAATCCGACCGCGTTCACCAACTTCGTTGAGATGCTCGCCGTGCTCATCATCCCGGCGTCGCTCGTGTTCATGTACGGAAAGATGTCAGGAAGCCGCCGCCAGGGATACGCGATCTACACGACGATGATGGTGATGTTCCTCGGCGCGGCGATCGTCGCCTACATCGCCGAGGCGCACGGCTCTCCCGCTCAGCACGCCGCGGGTCTCCACACCCACGTGCTCGCCGGTTCGACCGGCGGCAACCTCGAGGGCAAGGACCAGCGCTTTGGGATCGCCGGGTCCGCGCTCTTCAACGTCGTCACGACCGTCACCTCGTGCGGCGCCGTCAACAGCGCGCTCGAGTCCTTCACGGGGATCGGCGGAGCCGTGCCCTTCGCCAACCTATCCGCCAGTGAGGTGATCTTCGGCGGTGTGGGAACCGGGTTGTACTCGATCCTCCTCTACGTCCTACTCGCGGTGTTCATCGGCGGCTTGATGGTGGGTCGTACTCCCGAGTATCTAGGTAAGAAGATCGAGGCACGGGAGATCAAGCTCGTGTCGCTCGGCATCCTCATCACCCCGCTCACGGCGTTGTTGGCCACCGCGCTCGGCGTTGCTACCAAGGCGGGCCGAACGTCGATCTCCACCGGGGCTCTCAGCGCGCACGGCGCCGCCACCCCGCAGGCGTTCTCCGAGACCTTCTACGCCTACCTGTCGCAGTCCAACAACAACGGCTCGGCCTTCGCCGGCTACACCGGTTATATCCAGCCCAACGCCGGCAACCTCGGCGCCCACGGCGTCAAGCTCGCGGACCTCCTCGGCGGCTTCGTCATGATGTTCGCGCGCTATGCACCGATCCTGTTCGCGCTTGCCGTCGCCGGCTCGCTCGCGGGCAAGCGCATCAGCCCCGCCGGCCTGGGAACCATGCGCACCGACAACCCGACCTTTGTCGTGCTCCTGATCGGCGTGATCATCCTCATCGGCGCGCTCACCTTCTTCCCCGCCCTCTTGCTCGGACCCATCGTGCAGGGCTTGACCGGACACCTCTACTGACATGAAACGCGACGCCATCACCGCCGCCATCGGCATCATTGTCTTCACCCTCTTCTGCGGGATCGTCTACCCGCTCGTCATCACCGGTATCAGCCAGGTGGCCTTCCCGGGTAACGCGAACGGCCAGCAGGTATTCGTCCACGGCAAGCTCGTCGGGTCGAAGATCATCGGCCAGAGCTTCGAGTACCAGGTGCTCAAGAACGGCAAGCTACAGGTCACGAGCACCAAGGGCCCGTTGCTGGCGCCCGAGCTCAAGTACTTTCAGACCCGACCGTCCTCGACGGGAGAGCCCTATATCAACGGCGGCACTCCTGACAACGCGGGGGGTACGGCATTCTCGAACCTCGGCCCCAACAGCACAATCACCGAGGGGATCCTGGCGGGTAACATTGCCGCCTACATCGCCCTCGACAAGTCTCCCAACGGCACGCCCTATTACCCGGGCGGCCTGACTGCGGCCACGGTGCCCGTCGATGCCGTCGACAGCTCGGCCTCCTCGGTTGACCCCGACATCTCGGTGAGGAACGCCGACATCCAGGCTTACCGCGTGGCCGCCATCAGGCACCTTTCCCTGACCACCGTCGACAAGACGATCTCCACGTACACCGCCGGTCGCGGCATCGGATTCTCAGGTGAGCCCGGAGTGAACGTACTCGAGCTCAACCTCGCCCTCGACCGCCAAACCGGGGGTAGCTGATGTCCACCACCGCGCCTGCATCACCGACCCCCCCACCCGCTCCCGCCGCACCCCACGAGCGCCAAGCGATCTCGCTCTTCCGGCGCGACATCGTGTACCGCGCGCTCCTGGACAGCGTCAAGAAGCTCGACCCGCGCGTCCAGATCCGTAACCCGGTTATGTTCGTCGTCGAGGTCGGCGCCGTCGTCACGACGATCACCTGGTTCATCCAGCTCGGCGGCGGCAAGGCGCTGGGAGGCAACGACCCTTCCTGGTACACGTTCACCATCTCCATCTGGCTCTGGCTCACGGTCGTCTTCGCCAACATGGCCGAAGCCTTCGCCGAAGGGCGCGGGCGCGCCCAGGCCGACACCCTGCGCGCGATGCGTCAGGAGACGATGGCGACGCTGAAGGACGGCTCGAGCAAGCGCGCCGCCGAGCTCACCAAGGGTGACATCGTCGTCGTCGACGCCGGCGAGCTCATTCCCGGTGACGGCACCGTGATCGAGGGCATCGCGTCGGTCGACGAGTCGGCCATCACCGGCGAATCGGCACCGGTGATCCGTGAGTCTGGTGGCGACCGCAGCGCGGTAACGGGCGGCACGCGCGTGACCTCGGACCGGCTCGTGATCGAGATCACCCAGGAGCCCGGTCAGTCGTTCATGGACCGGATGATCGCCCTCGTCGAAGGTGCCTCGCGCCGCAAGACGCCCAACGAGATCGCGCTCAACATCCTCCTAGCCGGCCTGACGCTCATCTTCATGATCGTGGTCGCGACGCTACGGCCCTTCGGCTTGTTCGCGAGCACCTCGATCTCGGAGACGACGCTGATCTCGCTGCTCGTGGCGCTCATCCCGACGACCATCGGCGCCCTCCTGTCGGCGATCGGAATCGCGGGGATGGACCGTCTCGTCCGTCGTAACGTGCTCGCGCTCTCGGGCCGGGCGGTCGAAGCGTCGGGCGACGTCGACGTCCTCCTCCTCGACAAGACCGGAACGATCACCATCGGCAACCGGCTCGCGTCGGAGTTCATCCCCATGCCCGGAGTCGCCGAGTCCGAACTCGCGGAGGTGGCCCAGCTCTCCTCCCTTGCGGACGAGACCCCCGAAGGACGCTCGATCGTCGTCCTCGCCAAGCAGTACGGCCTGCGCGAACACGACATGAAGACGCTGAACGCGACCTTCGTCCCCTTCACCGCCCAGACGCGGATGAGCGGCGTCGACTTGAACGGTAGTCAGCTCCGCAAGGGCGCCGGCGACGCCGTGATCAAGTTCGTCGAGGCCGAGGGCGGCCGCCCGCCGGCCGAGCTCCAGCCCGTGCTCGACCGGATCGGACGCGAGGGCGGGACCCCGCTCGCGGTCTCGCGCGATTCACAGGTGCTGGGCGTCATCTACCTCAAGGACACGATCAAGGAGGGCATGCGCCAGCGCTTCGACCAGCTCCGAGCCATGGGCATCCGGACGATCATGATCACAGGCGATAACAAGCTCACGGCGGCCAAGATCGCCGAGGAGTCGGGCGTCGACGACTTCCTCGCGGAGGCCACCCCCGAGGCCAAGCTCGCCCTGATTCGCGAGCAGCAAGCGGGCGGAAGGCTCGTGGCGATGACCGGCGACGGGACCAACGATGCCCCGGCGCTCGCGCAGGCCGATGTCGGCGTGGCCATGAATACGGGCACCCAAGCCGCGCGCGAGGCGGGCAACATGGTCGACCTCGACTCCAACCCGACGAAGCTGATCGAGATCGTCGAGGTGGGCAAGCAGCTCCTGATCACCCGCGGTGCGCTCACCACGTTCTCGATCGCCAACGACGTCGCCAAGTACTTCGCCATCCTCCCCGCGATCTTCGTCTCCACCTTTGCCTTCGCCGGCAATCATCAGGGTCCCCTCCACGTCCTCAACATCATGAGCCTCGGCACGCCGCGCTCGGCGGTGGTCTCGGCGATCATCTTCAACGCGATCGTGATTCCCCTCCTCATCCCGATCTCGTTGAAGGGGGTGAGCTACCGTCCCATCGGCGCGAGCGCGTTGCTACGACGGAACCTGTTGATCTACGGCCTCGGCGGGATCATCGCCCCCTTCATCGGGATCAAGCTCATCGACCTGATCGTGCACAACGTGTTAGGGGCATAGAAGATGGTCGCGCGGAGCGCTCCCTGAGCGCGATGATCAGGACGCTATGGACGAACCCAGCGCCGCCGAGACCGAAGCACCGATCACGGAGCGGCGTCGAGGCCGGTACAAGATCTTCCTCGGTATGGCCGCCGGCGTCGGCAAGACCTACCGCATGCTCCAGGAGGGTCAGGCCGAGGCCGAGGCCGGACGGGATGTAGTGATCGGCTATCTCGAGCCCCACGACCGCGCGGAGACGATCGCGCAGGCCGACGGCCTCGAGCTCATCCCCCGCCGTCGTGTCCGCTACCGCGACACCGAGCTCGAGGAGATGGACCTCCCCGCGGTTCTGCGCCGAGCTCCGGAGCTGTGCCTGATCGATGAGCTAGCGCATACGAATGCCCCCGGGCTCGAGCACCCCAAGCGCTACCAGGACATCGAGGATGTCCTCGCGGCCGGCATCGACGTGTTCTCGACCGTCAACGTCCAGCACCTCGAGAGCCTCAACGATCAGGTGGCGGAGGTGACCGGAACGCGCGTGCGCGAAACCGTGCCCGACGCCGTGCTCGGGACGGCGGACGAGGTGGTGCTCCTCGACCTTACGCCCGAGTCACTGATCGAGCGGCTCATCGCCGGCAAGATCTATCCGAAGGACCGGATTCAGACCGCACTCAACAACTTCTTCACGATCGAGAACCTCGCCGCCCTCCGCGAGGTCTCGCTGCGTCAGGTCGCGGAGGAGGTCGAGCACAAGCGGGTCGTGAGCGAGCCCGTCGGCAGCCGTGAGGAGCGGCTCGTCGAGTCGGCCGCGGCCCAGGCTATCCACGACCGCCTCCTCGCGCTCGTCACCCCGACGCCGAAATCGCAGCGCGTGGTCCGCCGCGCCTGGCGCTCGGCGCAGCGCCTCGGGGGCGAGCTCGACCTGCTCTGGGTGAGCAACCACGAGCCCGACGATGACGAGCGCGAGCAACTCGACGCACTGCGCCGCCTCGCGAGCGTGCTCGGCGCCCACCTGCTCATCGAGCACGGCGACGACATCGCAGCCACCGCCGCCCGCGTCGCCGAGGACCGTGGGACGACCTACATCCTCATGGGCCGCCCCAAGCCCCGCTCGGCGGTGCGGCGGCTGCTTCAGCCCGCGCTGCCCTTCCGCCTGCTCAGCCTGCTCCCCGGCGTCGACCTCCGGATCGTCGCCGATCGTACGCGCCGCGCCGCGAGCAGCATCGAATCAAAGGAGGAACCGTGACCGCTGTGCTCATCGTGCTCGTAGTGCTACTGGCGATCGCCGTGGTGGCCCTGACGGTGACGCAGCTCCAGTATCGGCGCCTGCGCCCGAAGCGGCTTCCGACCGCGGGCGCGGGCCGCATCCTGTTTCCGTTCATGCCCGGCGCGCTCTCGCAGCGCGCACTCGATGCCGCTCTTCGCCTCGCCCGGGCCGAGGACGCGACCCTGGTCCCTGTGTTCCTCGCCCGCGTCTCGATGCACCTCCCGATCGAGACGCCGCTCCCGCGTCAGAGCGCTCTCGCCCTTTCGCTTCAGGAGGCGATCGAGCAGCGGGCCGCGGCGTGGGGCATCTCCGTCGACGCCCGCATCGAGCGCGGCCGGACCTACCGTCACGCCCTGCGCCAGACCTTCGAGCACGAGCATTACGACCGCATCGTGCTCGCCGCCGCCGCCCGCGGCAACGACGGGTTCGATGCCGGCGATGTCGCGTGGTTGCTCGACAGTGCCGCTGGGGAGATCGTGGTCCTGCGACCGGATCACGACACGGCGATCGGCCCGCCGGCACCGCTGCCACGCCGAGCGCCGGAGCGCTCCCTCGTGCGGAGCTAAAGCGGCGTTCCGCAGCACTAGTGCTGTGGCGGGCCTTCTTCCAGCCCGCCGGGCGGTCAGCCCGTGATCACGAGACCGGGTGAGCGCCGTCCCACAGCGCGATCGGGTCGGCCGCGTCGAGCGCTCCGGCCACCGGTCGCCCGAGGGCGCCTGCGCGCGGGTTGACGATGACGACGTGGGTAGGCGCGTGGCTGGCGACGTAGGCGCTCACACCGGGTGTCAGAGCTGAGTGCCGGGTCTCGGGGCCGAGCACGATCGCGCCCGCGCCGAGCTCAGCCGCGCGGCGCAGGATCTGAACGGCAACATCGACGTGGGTGCCGTAGCTGCGGAGAAGCTCCCCGGTGACCGGTACCCCGGCCGCGCGCAATTCGGCCACGCAGCCCTCGAGCTCGGCGCGGGCGTCGACGGGATCCTCGAGGTCGGCGGTGTCCTCCCCCGCCAGCGAGTCCGTCTCGATCACGTGGAGGACGTGGACGGCGGCACCGCGCGCGCGCGCCATCGGGGCCGCGAGCGCGCTCACCTGGCGGGCGGTCGGTCCGCCCACGGCGACGACCATTGGGCCGGCGCCGGTGAGTCCGGCGGCCGGGGCGGCGGTGGCACGAGCCGCCGGGGCGGCGGTGGCACGAGCCGCCGGGGCGGGCGGGCTCTCGGCGACCGGGGCCTCGCTCTCGGCGACGGGGGCGTCCACCGGGACTAGGGCGCGGCGATAGCTCCACAGGACGACGACGCCGATCGCGGTCATCCCAGCTCCCAGGTAAAAGGGCGCCTGAACGCTGACGTGCTCGGCGAGCTTGCCCGCGACGAAGGGAGCGATCGCCCCGCCGCAGAAGCGCACGAAGCTGTAGGCCGAGGAGGCGATCGGGCGCGGTACGGGCGCCGACTCCATTACCACCTGGGTCATGAGCGTGTTCGTGATCCCGAGGAAGGCGCCCGAGCCCACGATGCAGATGATCAGCGCCGTCTGCGAGGCGTGCAGGACGCCCATCACGAGGAGCACGGCCACGATTGCGATCAGTGCTCCTCCCAGGGCGCGAACATCGCCGAAGCGACGACCGAGGCGCGGCGCCACGAAGACGGCGAAGATCGCGAGCAGGAGCCCCCAACCGGTGAACGTGTAGCCGAGATCGTGGATGCTCAGGTGGAGCGGGAACGGCGTGTAAGCGAGCAGGGTGAAAAAGCCGAAGTTGTAGAAGACGGCCGTGAGGCCGCTGCCGCGGGTGGCGCGGTGGCGCAGGGCGCGCAGGGGCTCGAGGATCGAGATGCGCTCGCTCTTGGGCGGCGGCGGCGTGCGCGGCTGGAAGACGCGAATGACCACGAACCCGATCGCCATCAAGAACGCAACCCCGAAGAACGGGCCGCGCCAGCTCACGCCACCGAGCTCGCCCCCGAGGAGCGGACCGAGGGAGATCCCAAAGCCGAGCGCGGCCTCGTAGAGCATCACCGCGCCCGCGACGCCGCCGCTCGCCGACCCGACGATGACCGAGAGCGCGGTGGCGATGAACAGGGCGTTCCCGAGGCCCCAGCCCGCGCGCAGGCCGACGATGGCACCGACGCTGTTCGACGCCCCGGCGGCGGCGCTGAAGACGATGATCAGGACGAGGCCGGAGAGCAGCGTCCGCTTGGCGCCGATCCGGCTCGCGACCACGCTCGAGACGAGCATCGAGATGCCCGTGAAGGCGAAGTAGCTCGTGAAGAGAAGCTCGACCTGGCTCGGCGAGGCGTGGAGGTTCGTAGCGATGGCGGGCAGGATCGGGTCGACGAGGCCGAGGCCCATGAAGGAGACGACGGCCGCGAAGGCGACCGCCCACACCGCCTTGGGCTGGGAGAGAAGTCCCCGGCCGGCGGTCATGCCTCGGCCCTCTGGAGCACGTCGATCAGAGCGGAGATAGCGGCCGTGGCCGCCGTGAGCGCTTCGATCTCGTCATCGGACATGGTGGCCAGTTGGTCGCGCAGCGCCGCCCGGTAGCTCGCCCGGACCTCTTCGATGGCGGCTGTTCCAGCCTCGGTGCGCGAGACGACGACAACGCGGCCATCGCCCGGGTCGCGCCCGCGCGAGACCCATCCCCGCTCCTCCATGCGCTTGATGAGGAGCGTCACCGTCGGCTGGGCGTGGCCCTCGAGCTCGGCCAGCTCGGTGATCCGGCGCGGACCCGCGCCCAGCGCGCGCAGGAGCCCGGTCTCCGAGCGCGACATGTGGCGCGCGGCGCGGCGGACGAACAGGCGCGTCAGGAGCGCCGCGGCGGGCACGAGCTCGCTCGCCACCACATCGATGGCGCCGGAGCGCCCGGCGCTGAGGGAAGAATCGGTCACAGTCATATCCCAAATATATATACTTTCCCAATGGTTGTCAACCGGTGGGTGCGGCCGGGTCCGCCGCGGGCGGCCGGGCTCGGCGGCGGCGGCCGAGCTCGGCGGCGGCGGCCGGGCCCGCCGGCGGCGCCCGTGTGCTGCGAATGCATTGAAATACGATCAAAACGCAGCACGGGCTCGGCCGCCCGCCCGCCGGGGGGCCTGAAACCGCGCGCGACTCCAGGCGGGGGCCTAGAGGATCATGGGGTGAGCTGACGTGGCCGCCCCGAGCCCCACTCAACCCCGAGCGACATGAGCGCAACCACGGCCATCGCCATCGTGCTCGAGCTCACATCGACGACGCTCGCCAACATCGCGTACCTGCGCGAGCACGACGCCGCCGCCACCCTGCCCTGCCTGTCACTGCGCCGACCGCTCCACTCGCTGCGGCTGCTGCTCACCAACCGGAGCTGGATGCTCGGCTTCGCGATGGAGACGGGCGGGTTCGGGCTCTACGCCGGAGCGCTGGCCCTCGCGCCCCTCGCGCTGGTCCAGAGCATCGGCGCGGGCGGGATCGGCGTGCTCGCGTATATATCCGCGCGAGCGAGGGGCAAGCGACTGAGCCCGAGCGAACTGACGGGCGTCGGCCTGTCGATCCTGGGGCTGCTGGCGCTGGCGATATCGCTGACCAAGAGCAGTGGCGGCGGCGGCAACGGATCCCTCGTCGCCATCCTCGCGTGGATCGGCGCGACGGCCGCGCTCGCGCTCATCGCCCTTGGCTTGGGCAGGAGCACGGGAAGGGTCGCCGTCGCCGATGGGATCGCCGGCGGGCTCCTGTTCTCGATCGGTGACCTGTCGACGAAGCTGGCCACGCAGGGCGGCGTCCGCTTCGCCTTCGTGATCACGCTCGTCATCGGCTACACGCTCGGCACCTCCCTGCTCCAGATCGGCTACCAGCGCGGCGGCGCGCTCACCGTGGCCGGCCTGGCCACGCTGCTCACGAACGCGCTGCCGATCGCGGCCGGGACGATCGTCCTCGGCGAGCCCGTGCCCGCCGGAGTGTTCGGAGCACTGAGGATCTTGGCCTTTGTCGCGGTGACCGTCGGGGCGATCCTCCTCGCCGCCCCGGACCGTCCGGCGGGAGGAACCTGAGGCGACGGTGCTTGAAAGCCGCCGCCCCCCTCCAGGTGCAAGGATCGCGCCATGGGCCAGCTTCGCTTCACCGCGACGCTCATGCCTCGCGGCCCGGCGGCCGCGGTCGTGCTCGATGACGAGCAGGTAGCCACGGTCGGCGAAGGCGCGAAGCGGTTCCCCGTCGTAGCGACGGTCAACGGCTACACCTGGCGCACCACGGTCACGCGCATGCGCGGCGAGTTCCTCGTCGGCCTGAACCGGGCCGTGCGCGAGGAGGCGGGGGCCGAGGCGGGCGACACCGTCGAAGTAGAGCTCGCGCTCGACACGGCTCCGCGCGAGGTCGAGGTACCGCCGGCGCTCGCCGACGCCCTGTCCGGAGATCCGGACGCGAGCGCCTCCTTCGCCAAGCTCGCGTTCACCCACCGCAAGGAGTACGCCCGCTGGATCGACGAGGCCAAGCGCGATGACACGCGCGAGCGGCGCGTCGCTCAGGCGCTCGAGATGCTCCGCGGCGGGCGGACGCTCAGCTGAACCGTCGTCGTCGCGCTCAGGTGTCGCGCCGGTTCAGGAGCACGGCCGCGATAGCGATGGTCACAGCCGCGTAGCCGGCGAACAGGGCCAGGCCGACCCAGGGCGAGAGCGTGTTCGGATCGGGGTTGATCGTCCACACCGCGCCGCCGGCGTTGCTCGGTAGATACGGGTTGATCGAATCGGACACGCTCGAAGGGAGCAGTCCCACGATCGGTGGGAGGACGAACACAATCCCCGCGAGCAGCGCGATCCCGGCGGCGGTGTTGCGCACGATCGCCCCCAGACCGAGGCCGAACAAACCCATGACCGTGAGGAACAGGGCCGCCCCGAACAGCGCTCGCACGACGCCGGGGTGGGAAATCGAGATGTTGATGTGCTGCCCGGAGAGGATCGCCTGCCCGGCGAAGAAGACGATGAACACGGCGGGAAGGCTGACCACGAACGCCACTGCGCCGAAGACGAGGGCCTTGCCCCAGAGAACGGGCAGGCGCTTCGGCACCGCCGAGAAGGTGGCGCGGATCATGCCCGTCGAGTACTCGGCGGTGATCACGAGCACCCCGAGGACGCCGATCGCGAGCTGGGCGAAGTTGACGCCGACGAGACTGGCCCGGAGCGGGTGGAAGTCGAGACGCTCGTGGAAGCTGAGGTGCGCCCACCGGTTCTCGAACACGGCGCACGCGAGAATCCCGATGCCGATCGTCAAGACCAACGTGGCCAGGAGCGACCAGCGGGTCGAGCGGACGGAGCGGAGTTTGGTCCACTCGGAAACGGCGACGCGGCGCTGGGTGACCCGGCCGACGGGCGTTGTGGCGGCGACCGAGGTGGGCGGGGCGGTCGCGGTGCTCATGCCAGCGCCGCCTTTGCTTCGACGTCCACGGCGTCGGTGTGGAACTCGAGCGAGTCGCGCGTGAGCTCCATGAAGGCCTCCTCCAAGGACGCGCGCTGCGATGTGAGCTCGTAGACGACGATGCCGTTCTCGGCCGCGGTCGTGCCCACCTGCTCGGAGTCGAGTCCGCGGATCTCGACGACCGAGGGCTCGAGCGCGTCGACGCTCACGTCCGGTCCCGCCAGGAGCTCGACGAGCCGGTTTACCTGGGGCGAGCGCACCCGCACCGAGTGCTTGGCGGCGCGCTGCACGAACTCGTCGACGCTCATGTCGGCAATCAGGCGGCCGCGACCGATGACGATCAGGTGCTCGGCGGTCATCGCCATCTCGCTCATCAGGTGCGAGGAGACAAACACGGTCCGCCCCTCGCTCGCGAGCTTCTGCAGCAGCTTGCGCACCCACTGGATGCCCTCGGGGTCGAGGCCGTTGACCGGCTCGTCGAGCATCACCGTGCGAGGATCGCCGAGGAGCGCGGAGGCGATCCCGAGGCGCTGACCCATGCCGAGCGAGAAGCCGCCGGCGCGCTTGCCCGCCACCTCGCTCAGGCCCACCATCTCGATCAGCTCGCCGACCCGGCGGCGAGCGATGCCGTGGGTCTGCGCGAGGGCGAGGAGATGGTTGTAGGCGGAGCGCCCCGTGTGTACAGAGCGGGCCTCGAGGAGCGCCCCGACCTCATGAAGGGGGGCGGCGTGGTCGCGATAGAGCTTGCCGTTAACGAGGGCGCGACCCGCGTTCGGGGCGTCGAGACCGAGGATCAGCCGCATCGTCGTCGATTTGCCCGAACCGTTCGGTCCCAGGAAGCCCGTGACGATCCCGGGTCTGACCGTAAAGGAAAGGTCGCTCACGGCGACCTTCTCCCCGTACCTCTTCGTAACGTTCGCGACCTCTATCACGCGGGCAAGCCCCCTTCCAGGTTTGGCCGTCGGGTGTAGTAAAGCAGCGGTTCCTGAAAATGCTCTGACAAGCGATGTCGATTTTGGGGTTGCCCGGACGTCGAAGGAATCAGAGGCCCGTGAGGCGGGCCGAGACCATCGACGAAAGGGAAGGCACCATGCCGCATCCAGTCGTTCACGCAGAGATTCGCTCCGCCGATCCGGACGCGACCCGGGAATTCTTCGGCCAGCTCTTTGGCTGGACGTACTCCGACGGGGCGTTCCCGGGCTACACGTTCGTCGACATCGGCGTCGACGGCGCTCCTCCGACCGCGATCGGTCCGCTCCAGGGCGGCGACGACGCCGTCCTCTTCTTCGTCGGCGTCGAGGACGTTACCGCCACCCTCGAACGTGCCGTTGAGCTCGGGGGCCGCATCGTCCAACCGACGCAGGAGGTCCCGGGCGTGAGCTTCGGCGTCTTCGCCGACGCTCAGGGCCATGTGGTCGGCGTGGCGGCCTCGTAAGGCCGAGCCGGGTTGCGGAGCCGGCGCGCCGGGGCGCCGGCTCTCAGCTGCTCAGTTCTTGTGCGCGATGGCAATCAGGTTGCCGCACGTGTCCTCGAACACCGCGGCCGTCGCCGGTCCCAGGTTGGTTGGCTGGTGGGTGAAGTGAACGTCGAGTGCACGTAACCGCTCGTACTCACTATTAACATCGTCCACGGCGAAGGAGGTGAAGGGGATGCCGTCATCGACGAGCGCATCCTTGAAGGGCTTGACCGCCGGGTGCGCGTCGGGCTCGAGCAGGAGCCGGACGCCGTCTTCCTCCCCGGGCGCGACGAGCGTGAGCCAGCGGTACTCGCCGACCGGGAACTCCTCCTTCTTCTCGAAGCCGAGCACGTCGGTGTAGAACCGAAGCGCCTTCTCCTGATCGTCGACGAAGATGCTCGCGAGGTGAATTCTCATTCGGTCTCCTTCTCGGGTTCGGGCCGCGACCACCGCGAAGCGATCTCCTGCAGCGGCTCAGGGGTTATCGAGTGCAGCTTGTAGCGGCCATCGCGCCGGCTAAGCACGAGTCCGGCCGCTTCGAGCACGGCCAAGTGTTGGGAGATCGCCTGGCGTGTCGAGCCGAGTCCGTGCTTGGTCGCGAGCCGCGAGCAGATCTCGAACAACGTCTGGTCATCGCGCTCGCTCAGCTCGTCGAGGATGGTTCGGCGGGTGGGATCGGCGAGCGCTTTGAAGACATCGTCTATGGGCGGCGGATGATAGGCAAGTAGCTACTTGCATGTCAAGCGGGTTCCTGCTGGAGCGATGCTTGCGGGGTGGCCGGGTGAGAGCCAGACTCTCCGTGTGAGCTACGCGCTCGACCGCATGGGTTGGCTTCATTTCGAGCAGCTCTGCGCGGCGCTGTTCGAGCTCGAAGGCGGAGTCGCTCCCCTGGCCTGGGCCGGAGGCGCCGACCGCTTCCGTGCCGTCCTCAGCGGTACGCCGCTCGGCGCACCCCTCGTCCCCTTCGCAACTCCGGACCCCGTGCTGATCCAGTGCGCGTGGGTGCGTGGCGCTGAGCCCCAGCGGTTGGTCGACGCGGTCGCGGGCCTGGTCGCGGAGCGCCCCGAAGACGTGGCGCTCGCTAGGTCGCTCGTCGTGGTCACGAACCTTCGGCGGTCGCCAAAGCTCGGGGCGACGATCAAGAACGTGCTGCCCGACCAGCGCATCAAGGTACGTGTCCTCGGCGCAACCCAGATCGGGCAGCGGCTGGATGCGCGGGCCGAGCTGCGACGGGCGATGCCGTCGGTGCTCGGCCTGCGTGATCTCGGCGATTTGATCGACGTCGAGGTGGCGGCACGATCTTCGCTCGACCGCTCTGCGGCGAAGAAGCTCGCCACCGTCTTCGTTCCCACGCGGGCCTACCGCCGCGCGCTCGGGGTGCTCGATGCCCACCGGTTCGCCGTCCTCACGGGGCCTCCCGAGATGGGGAAGACGGCCATCGCCCGCACGATCGCCCTCGCCCAGCTCACGGACGGCTGGGAGGCGCACGAGTGCACGCGCCCCGACGACATCTGGCGGGTTTACAACGCGAACCGTCCCCAGGTCTTCGTCGCCGACGACGCGTTCGGCTCGACCGAGTACCGCCCCGACGCCGCCGAGCGCTGGTCCAGCGAGATGGAGCGGATCCTGCGCACGCTCGACGATCGCCATTGGCTAATCTGGACGTCGCGCCCGACACCGTTACGCGCTGGATTGGGACGGTTGCGTCGCGAACGCGGAGCGGAGCGATTCCCTTCTCCGGCTGAGGTGCTAGTCGACGCAGGCAAGCTCGACGTCGCCGAGAAGACGCTGATCCTGTTCCGCCACGCGAAGGCCGCCGACCTGCCGGCCGAGAAGCGCTCTTGGCTCAGGAACACCGGCGTGGAGATCGTCTCGCACCCGCATTTCACGCCCGAGCGGATCCGGCGCTTCACCGCGCGGCTGGAGGCGATGCCAGACGAGGAAATGACCGTCCCGGGGATCATGCAGCGGGAGCTGAGCGATCCGACCGAGGGCATGGCCGCATCGTTCTCGAGCCTGAGCTGCGAGCACCGCGACCTCCTCATCGCCATGCTCGACACGCCACCGGGACCGGTGAGCGAACGCGATCTGACCGACGCGCTGCGACGCCATCACGACGGCGCTCTCCCGAAAGCGCCGGCGGCGCTCGTTGACCGTCTCACCGACCACTTCCTCAGGGTGCTCGCGTGAGGGTGGAGTGGGTGCACCCCAGCTGGCGCGATCTCGTGATCGAGCACCTTGCTGATGACGCTGCCACGCGAGCCCACTTCCTGTCGGGGTGCAGCGCCCACGGTGTGCTGCTCGCGCTGTCACTCGCCGGCGGGAGCCGAGGAGACCGCGAGCTGCCGCTCCTGACCAGCGACCCGGATTGGGACGCACTCACCGACCGGATCTACCGGCTCGTGCCCGAGCTGGACACGCCCGAGCTGTACGCGGTGCTCGACAGCATCGGCGGCGCTATCGGTTCGCTGGACGAGCCCGCCGCGCGGCTCGAGGCGAAGGCCTTGGCTCGAACAGTCCTCTCGCACACGGCCGAGCTGTGGGACGAGACGCGAGCTCCGCTCCCGCTCGCCGGGCTCGAGGCCTGGCTCGCGCTCGCCGATCAGTTGCCCGACGATCCGCCCCGACCGCGGCCACCGAACCTCGAGCGGACGTGGGTAGAGCTCCTCCCCGCGACGGCGCCGAGCCCTGAGCATCGCGAGAGCGTCGAGCGCTTCGCCGACTGGCTCACCTTCGCCGACATCTTGCGCGAACACAGACCCGGTTACCTCGAGCGCTTCCACTTCCGAGATCACACCCCCGTCATCAACAGGTTTCTTGACAAAATCGAACGCGACCATCGGCGCCTCGACCCGGCCGCCCACGATCACGCCCTGCGGGCGCTGCGGCGGATCGAGACGCTCGTTCCATCGCTGCTGGAGGTGTGTCGGTATTTCTCGAGCCTGCTCCGCGACGCGGGCGGCGAGCTCACACCCGAGCCGTGGCGCCCGAGCGCCGAGCCTCTCGCCGGGGAGCGCGAGGGTTGGAGGCTGTTCGACGTGGGGCGTGTGCTCGAGGACCTGTGAGCGAGGGCGGGCGGGTGGCGTTGAGATCGAGACACTGACGGCCGGCGCGGCCAACACGCCCCTGCGACACCGTCGTTTTCCGTCACCTACGGCAACCCAGCCCCCGTGCCCGTGAGCGCCAGCCAGTTGTCCCTAGGGCCGAACATCGGTTCGCGATTCTGGCCGCTGGGTGATAGGCCGGGCCGGTGGCCGTCCCTATCTTCTTGGTCCGCCCTAGGGTTCCGCCGCCATAGCTTGGCGGGCTGGTCCGAGAGGGCAGGCCGGCACCTGACATAGCCGCGCCTACACGGAGGGATAAAAGCCCGGGAGACATCGTTCTTCCGGGCCTTTCGCGTTTTAGGAGTCACGGCA
>JAXDGF010000295.1:0-3013 GCA_034665165.1 Solirubrobacteraceae bacterium
GATCGTCGATGGTGGCGGCGGCGGTGAGCATGAGCACGCGGCTGCGCGCGCCGCCGGCAACGATCTCGGCGCACACGTCGTCGCCGTGGAGCCCGGGCAGATCGCGGTCGAGGAGGACGACGTCGTAGTCGTTGACGAGCGCGCGCTGCAGCCCCGAGCGCCCGTCGAGCGCGACGTCGACGGCCATTTGGGCGCGCCGCAGCCCCACTCCGATGGCCTCTGCGAGCTCCCTATCGTCCTCGATCACGAGCACGCGCATCGTCGCTCCTCTTCGTCCTCATGCGACGCCTCCCGGCAGGATCGCGGGGCCCATGGTTGCACCCGGGTTACACGCACCCGCCCCCCCGCCCCCTACGGTCCAAGCGCGAGCTTGACCGCGCGCACGAGGGCGCCGCCGTGGGCGAGCAGGTCCGGCGTTGCGAGGCCGACGGCCTGGACGCGGCGAGCCTTGATCACGAACACCACGCCCCCGCTCGTGACCAGGAGCCTCCGGCCGACGGCCTGCAACGACCCGCGACGGTATCGGCCCCGCAGCGTCTCGACCGCCGCCCCGGGGCCGATGCCTCGGGGCCGGTAGCCGGCCGCGGTCGAGACCACGAGCGAGACCGGGCCGCGATGGGTATAGACGACGGAGACGGCGCCGCCGCCGGTCACGCAGTAGCTCCAGAGCCAGCGGCCGCGGTAGCCGGGCACGCCGACGAGGTCGAGGAGCCGGCGCCTGACCGCGCCCGGCGCCAGCCCACCGATCGCCTCGCCGCCGGTGGTCAGGCCGGGCGCCAGGCAGGCCGGTCCCGAGCGGCGGGCCATGATTCTCACCTGCGCGAGCTGGGTGCCGGGACCGAGCGCGATCTTCAGGCGGTTGACTCCGGCGGGGAGGGCCTGGCTCGGCAGGAGCTCGGCCAGGAGCTGGTGCCCGCCCACGGCGGGGGCAGGCGCGGTCGAGGCGAGCGCGATCGGCGTCCACGTCGTGCCGTCGAGCGACCCGTAGGCCAGGAGCCGCAGCGTCTTCGGGTAGTAGGCCTTCAGCTCGAAGCTCGTGATCTGGGTCGCGCGGTAGGCGAGGAACTGGTTGTGCTTGCCGGCGGGGGTGGCGCGTGAGGGGGCGTAATTGAATTCCGACGGGCTGGCGTGATCGAGCTTCATGCGCCGGCTGTGGCTGTAGGTAAGGCGGAAATCGTGGAGGCTGTCGACGAGGCTCGTCCTCCCCTGGTCGAGGGCGACGGGCGCACCAAAGCCGTGCGAGGTGAGGACCACAAGCCCGTTGGCCGGGAGTTGCACGCTGACGCCCGTGCCGGGCTGAGCCTGGATCGCCTGCGCGGGTGTGGGCAGGCCGCTGGCATCCACGGGCAACGCGCCCGGGAAGTAGTCGTACCCGGCGAGCGTGAGCGGCACCGTCAGGGCGGGCACTATGAGCGTGACCGTCTGCGCTGCGGCGGATTCGTTGACGACCGCCAGCGAGAGGTCATAACCGGTGCCGTCGGGGATCCTCGCGGCCGCCGCCCGGACGCCGGGCACGCCCGTCCCTGGGAGGACGAGCGTCTGGCTCCCGGCCGGGAAGGCACGGGAGATGACCGACCACGCGTAGTACCACGGGCGCGGCGCGAGGTCGGCGGCGGGGTAGCCGTTCTGGCCCGCGAGCGTGTTCCAGAGTCCCCACTGCTTGAGGTTCTGGACGCCGTAGCCGCCGCCGACGTGCATGGCGTCGTCGAGATCCCAGGCGCTCGCCCCCGAGAGGCCGGCCGAGATGGCCTGGATCATCATGTCCCCCATCCACACGCCGTAGCTGAAGCTCGTGATGTTGGGCTGGCTGTCGACGAATGTGCTGGCCGCGGTGGCGCTCGGATCGAGCAGCGACTGGAGCGTCCGCGTCGAGCGCAGCGCGCGCGCGGTGAAGGGGGTGACCTGGCGCGCCGTCAGCCCGACCTCGCCCGCGAAGTAGGGCTTGGTCGGGGAGTCGAGGTTCGATATCTCCTCCCGGCGCGCGCGGACCTGGTCGCCGTAGACGCCGTTCTCGACCCCCCAGATGGTGGCGTAGCGATGCGAGTCGTAGGCCCCGATCAGCCTCGGAATCGTGTGCGCGGTGTAGGTGAGCCACGCGTCGCCTCCGAGCGGATTGTCGCCGTCGAGCCCCGTGCTCCGGTCGAGGGCCTGAGCCGCCTCGGTGTCGTCCCACGAGTTGGCGTTGTCGGGGCCGACGACCTGGAGCCAGCTCTTGAAGCCGAGCTTCGTGATCTCGGCCGAAATCGACTTGACGATGCCCGTCCAGCACGTGAACTGGCAACCGGCGTTGCCGTTGGGCTCGTTCGTGACGTTGTAGTAGCGGATGTTTGTGTATCCGTAGACGCTGCGCAGGAGGCCGATGAAGTCGATCGGGATGCGCGCGTCGCCGCCGATGAGGGGGTTGCCCCAGTCGCCCAGGACGACGGCGATGCCCCGGCTCTGAGCGTAGGAGAGGATGGCCAGGAGCTGGACGACGTGCGAGGACGTCCAGTTGTAGGTGGGGTTACCGGATGCGTCGTAGCCGCCGAAGTAGTCGGACGCGGGCTCGACCACGCGCATCAGCCCCGGCCTCATGAAGTCGAGCCGCTGGTTGATCAGCGGCCAGTTGACCTGGGCCGGCTTCATCGTGTCGAAGGGATCGAGCTCGACCCCGAGCCCCATGAAGCCCGAAGCGGCGAGCTGGTCGGTGTAGACGGTGACCGCCGGCGCCGCGCGTGCCCCGGGCGCGTGCCCCGCCAGGGCGAGCACAACCGCCGCCGATACCCACCAGGCCGCGCCCAGCCGCGCGGCCACGCGGGGCATCTTTCGATGCCACCTCATGATCGGGCGAGTATGGAGAACGGCGCGTTCACTCGCGTCGTGTCTTTTCGCCGCCCGGCGGCGGGCCCCTGCGCTTGCGTCGGCTAGAGCTCCAGGGCGGATCGCCCCGCACCGGCGTACTCGAGACTCGGCGAGAGGCCGCCGTCGCCGAGCGCGAGGGGATGGGTCCGGCACGCCTGGTTCAGAATCTCGG
>JAXDGF010000296.1:0-21082 GCA_034665165.1 Solirubrobacteraceae bacterium
TCGTTGAGCTCGGTGAACGCGTTCGCGATCTCCATTCCGCCCGCGAACGCCTCGAAGCGCTCGACCAGTCCAGGCTGCGAGCGATGCCGCTTGGCCAGCGGCGAGAGCTCGACGGGGTAGTCGAGCAGGAACGTCGGCTCGGTCAGCGTCGACTCGACGTGCTTGGACAGGAGCTCGTCGACGAGCTGGGCCCAGTTGTCGTCCTCGGGCACGGAGAGGCCCTGGGCGCGCATCGCCGCCGCGAGCGCGTCCCGGTCGCGGGCGGCGAGGATGTCGACGCCGGTACGGTCGAGAATCGCACCCGCCAACGTCTCGCGGCGCCACGGCGGTGAGAAGTCGATCGGGCCCGCGTAGCCGACCGCGTCGGCGACGTAGGCCACGAGCCGCTCGCACCGCGACGCCATATCGAGGTAATCCGCGTAGGCCTCGTAGAACTCGAGCACGGTGAACTCCGGGTTGTGCTTGGGCGAGAGGCCCTCGTTGCGGAAGTTCTTGCCCAGCTCGTAGACGCGCTCGAGGCCGCCGACGATCAGGCGCTTCAGATACAGCTCGGTCGCGATGCGGAGGTAGAAGGTGCGGTCGAGGGCGTTGTAGTGGGTCGTGAAGGGACGCGCCGCGGCCCCGCCGTAGAGCGGCTGGAGGACCGGGGTCTCGACCTCGACGAAGCCCTCGGCGTCGAGGAAGCGACGGATGGCCGAGATCACCCTCGCGCGCGTGATGAAGAGCTCGCGCGACTCCTCGCTGGCCATGAGGTCGAGCTCGCGGCGGCGGAACCGTGTCTCGACGTCCTGGAGGCCGTGGTGCTTCTCGGGCGGGGGCCGCAGCGACTTCGCGAGCAGGGTGTAGTTCTGAACGCGCAACGTCAGCTCTCCCCGGCGGGAGCGAAACGCGGTTCCGTCGACGCCGATCAGGTCTCCGAGGTCGAAGTGCACGAGCCGCTCCATGGCCTCGGGCCCGAGCTCATCGACCCGGGCCTGGAGCTGAATCCGCCCGGAGCGATCGACGAGATCGAGAAACGCCATCTTGCCCTGCCCGCGGCGTGCAGCCAGGCGACCGGCCACCCGGTGGCGCGCCTCGGTCTCCTCCCCGGGCTCGAGCGCTTCGTGCTCGGCCCGCACAAGGCCGATGGGCTCGACCCCCTCGAACGCATGCGGGAAGGGCTCGACGCCCTCGGCCCGGAGCGCGTCGAGCTTGCGCCGCCTGTCGTCGTCGGCCATGGCCGAACGCTACTTCGAATCGACGTCGATCTTCGTGATCTTTAGCTTGCGCTCGCCGCTGGGGGTGGTGAAGACCACCTCTTCACCGCGCTTGCGTCCGAGCAGCGCCTTGCCGACCGGGGACTCGTTCGAGAGCCGCAGCTGAGCCGGGTTCGACTCGGCCGAGCCGACGATCGTGTACCGGGTCGCCTTGCCGCCCTCGTCCTTGACGTGCACGACAGAGCCGACCCGAACCAGGTCCGTACCCAGATCGGAGGAGTCGATCACGGTGGCGGAGCGGAGCTTGTCCTCCAGTTGGGCGATGCGCGCCTCGAGCATGGCCTGCTCGTTCTTGGCGTCGTCGTACTCGGCGTTCTCGGAGATGTCGCCGAACTCGCGCGCTTCCTTGATGCGCCCGGCGACTTCGCGCCTGCGCTCGTTGGAAAGGTGATCGAGCTCGGCCTTGAGGTTGGCCAGACCTTCGGCGGTGAGGATGACGTCCTTGGGCATGATGCTGTGAACCTAAGTTTTCGTGGTGTCAGGGGTGATCGCGGGCGCAGGCGCCCGGACGAGAAAAAACCCGCGCCAACGGCGCGAGCAAGCCCTACCCGGGTGCTGCGGGCGCGGAAGTATAGCGACGGGCCAAGCAGTCTCTGGCAGGCGGCCCCGGGCTCGGAAGATGACGGGTCGTTGTTCACCTGTCCTGCCGTTTGGCCAGATTTTCGCGTCAAACCTAAGCCAGCGAGCCGGGCCGTCGAGACAACCATAGTAAATCGCTCGTATTCACATGGACATTGCCAGGCCAGCCCACGGCCTGGGGTCCGTCGATTTGAATCAGGGAGGCGAGCCTGACCGTCCGGGCCGGACAACCGGCCAGAGCGCGATTCGGCCGTCATGCACAAGAGAATTGGATATGCCCGCAGCACCAAGGCTCGCAGCGAAGCAGGGTTCACGCTGATCGAAGTCCTCGTCGTCTGCCTCCTCACCGCGATCGTCATCGGCTCGGTGATGACGCCGGTGGTGGTCTCCGCCAACAACCAGAAGCGGAACGCCAACTACTCCTTCGCTCAGCAGGCGGCGCGGGCGGGACTTGACTCGATGGTGAGCCAGATCCGCCAGGCCACGGCGATCCTGAGTTCCACGCCGAATTCGATCGACATGAACGTAACCCTGGAGGGCGTCGCGCTCCAGGTCTACTACGAGTGCGACATCCCGCAGACCGGAACCTCGTATCGCCAGTGCGTCCGGGTCCAGGCGGCCCAGGGCGCCGCTCTGCCGGCGCTCGCGAGCGGGACAGTCGTGATGACCAACCTCGTGAACGGGACGACCACCAGTCCCGTGTTCACCCTCTACCCGAACAGCATTGCGCCGTACTACATGACTGCGACGATCAGCGTCCCCGCGTCGGCGGGCGCCGCGGGCGGCCTGACGAGCTCGATCGTGTTCAGCGACGGCGCCTTGATGCGCAACCTGAACGTGGGCAACTGATGCGCGCCGCTCGGCTTACCGGACGCGCGCTCGCTCGCCGACTGGCGCGACAGGAGGACGGGTTTACGCTGATCGAACTCACCGTCGCCCTCGTCATCCTCATCATCGGAATCATGGGGATGTTCATGGGCTTCACCGCCTCGCAGCGGGCCTCCCTGGTCGCCGAGCGCGAGACGTCGATGGCGCATATCGCCCAGCAGCAGATCGAGTTCGTACAGGGGATCCCCTACAGCCAGGTGGGCCTTTCCTCCGCGCCCGCCGCCTCGACCGACGCGACGAACCCTGACTACTACGTGACTGCGGGCTCGACGCCGACATTCGAATGGAACCGGAAGACCGGAGCGTCGGAGAACCTCGACATCGACACGACCACCCCCGGCGTGGTCACCCCGTTGCAGAACTGGAGCGAGGGACGCTTCGGCGGCAAGATCTACGAGTTCGTCACCTGGACGACGGACCCGAAGTGCGCTCCGGCCTGCCCGTCGAGCCAGGACTACAAGCGCGTCACCGTGGCGGTTGCGAGCAGCACCGGGTCGCCGAGTCCGGTGTGGGTCTCGACCGTGATCGCCGACCCACCCGCGGCGTCCGGCAATCCGCTTACCAACCCAGCCACGACGTGCACGAATTCCCAGGGGGTCGCGGGTCAGCCGTGCACGTCGCCGATCAACTCCGGCAACCCGAACACGTACTACCTGCACGATTGGCCCGCGACGGGGGGCACCGAGCAACCCCCGTCGGCCGACCACGCTACACACGCGACGGTGGCCGCCGTCAGCACCCTCCTGTGCAGCATTGGACTCACCCTCACCGGGTGCCCAACCCCTGACCTGATGGACAACACACCGCCGGCAGCGTCCGACACGACGCTATATCACTACTCAACCGACCAACCCTCCGGCAGCCAAACTGTCGGTCGGATCCTCCAGCCCCTGTGCCCGACGCTGGGCACGCTCTGCAACGGCAGCACCGGGGGAGGGACGGGGCAGACGAGCGACTGCAGCTCGAATACAGGATTCCTCAGCAACCTGCTCAACGTCCAGGCAGGCTTCTGGGTGAGCTCGCCGGTGACCGCGACCACGACGCTGACCGGCGACGCCGGCATCAGCCTCTACAGCCAGACCGTGGGCAGCGCGTCGGCGGTCGTCAGCTTCTGCCTCGAGATCTACGACATCCCGCCTTCGAACGGCGTCGCGGGATCCCTCCTCGACATCCTCGCCTGGCCGCCCGTCGCGCTCGGGGGCGCGGGCTACGTCGGCCAGACCGACCCGGGCACCGGCGGGAACTGGCCCGCGAGCGCGAGCCAGGTCTCCTACATCTTCAACTTCCGGGGTTCGAACGGCACGGTCAGCATCGCTCCGGGGCACCGGCTCGGCGTCCGCCTCTGGTTCAAGGCCAACCTCAACGCCGCGCTCGACCTCCTGTACGACAACCCTCTCTATCCGACTCAGCTGCAGCTCAACACCCAATGAGGCAGGTCCGCATGAGAACCATTCGAGCTCATCTTCTCGCCGACGACGGCATGGCGATGATCGTGGCTATGTGCGTCCTCCTCGTTGTCTCCCTGCTCATGGCGGCCGCGGTGGCCATCGGCGTGCAGACATTGGGGTCCTCGCGACGCGACACGTACCGCAAGAGCGCGGCCGAGACGGCCGAGGCCGGCCTCCAGATAGCCTCCTACCGGCTCAACATGCTCGATCCGGCCAACGCCAACTCGCAGAACACCAAGTGCGTCGGCGATGCCGTGGCCAGCCCCGACAGCACCGGCACGTGTGCGAGCTCGGTCACCACGCTGGGCAACGGCTCCACTTACCAGTACTGGACGACGCCCGTCCTGGGCTCAGGCGATACGTGCGTCGGCCTGACGCTCACGAGCGCCAGTAGCCTCGCTCAGCGCTGCGTCACCGCCGTGGGCAGGTCAAACGGCATCAGCGAGCGCTCCCAGATCCGGGTGGCCGCCTTCACGGCCGCGCCCTTCTTTCCCATCGCGGGCATCACCGGGCTGAAGCAGGTGAAACTCGACGGCGGCGCCGTCGTGCACGGATCGGGCGCCTCGAACGTGACGGTCTCGGCGGTGGGGAACTCCACCGCCACCGGCAACGTGCTCGGGCCGGCGGGCGTCGCGACCACGACGGGGAACGCCTCGCTCGGGCCGACGACCCGGCTCACCAATCCCCTCGTGCTCGACCCCGTGGCGCCAGGGAACTCGGTGACTGTGAACGACGATGCCCGGATCACCAACGGCCTCTTGAGCCCCATTCCCGCAGGGATCAACTTCGACCAGTCGAGCGGCAATGTCAGCTGGAACCCGACTACGCGCTCACTCTCGATGTCGGGGCAGCATTCATCGCTGACGCTGGGGGGCGCGGTCTACAACTTCTGCTCGCTCAGCGTCTCCGGTAACGCCAACATCACCCTCGCCCCGGCGACCTCGGCCGAGATCATCATCGATTCGCCCGACGACCCGGGATCAGGCTGCCCGCACGGCAGCGGCACCTTCAGCCTCTCGGGCCAAGCGACGTGGACGAACGTCGCCGCCAATCCCCTCAACCTGCAGATCTTCGTCTACGGCAACAATGACGGAAGCAACGTGGTGACCTACTCCGGAAACGCCGCCTTCTACGGTCTCCTCTACGCGCCCCAGTCGACGGTCAACATCAGCGGGAACGGGGGCTTCACCGGTGCCATCTCAGGCGCGAACGTCAACCTCAACGGCAACGCCTTCAACTGGTCATCCGCGGCCAGCACACTGCAGGGGAACACGAACGGGGCCTATTACCGCTCGGCCTGGGCGCAATGCACCCCGACGGCGTCGACGGCAAACCAGCCGGGGTCGGGCTGCGGCTAGGAGTCAGGGCGCCGCTACGGCGCGTGCGCCTGGATCTCGACCGCCTGCTGAAACGTGGGGCGGTTGATCCACTCGATCAGCGGCTGCGTGATCGCTCCGATGGCGCGGAACTGGATCGAGTCCGAGCACATCTGATCCCCGGCCTGGCAGACCCCATCGGAGGGGTAGACCTGCGCCGGGGACTCGCCGATGGCGTGGCTCAGCGAGCTCTCGAGCGCCGCGCGGCAGCGGGCGAGTGAACCGTTGCCGCAATAGACGCGGTTGAGCGGGCCGGCCACGCGCCGTCCGAGCGCCGCACGCAGGTCCTTCTGCACGATCCCGTAGAAGCCGACGTCGAAGGCGGAACCGAGGTGATTCCCGCTCGTGCCGTGCCCGGGCTCGTCGTTGATGGCGAAGTTGGCCTCGACGTCGCCGAGCAAGGTGGACCCGAGCACGGGGTCGAACTCCGCCTTGATCAGCAGCGGCCACCAGGCGTCCATGATCCTCACCGCGTCACCCTGCTCGTAGGCGCCCGACGCGCCTGGGTGCTGGCGGTTGATCCGGTGCGAACCGCTCGCGGACCACGCTCCGAGCTCGTCGACCGCCCGCGCGAGCGTCGGGTCGGCGGGGTGGCCGATGATCTTGAGCGCGTATGGGAGCACCGCGACACCGCGCAGATCCTGCGTGCCGGCGTTGCCCATGGCGTTGACGAGGTCGACGAGCGTCATCTTCCTACCGCCGGTGAGGTAGGAGCCGATGTTGCTGTCCAGGAGCTGGGAGCGGTAGACGGAGGAGAACTCCTGCGCCGTGGCCGCGTCGTTGTAGCCGGGCGCCTGCTTGTTGTTCCAGCTCGTCAGGTAGGCCTGGTCGACCGCCTGCGGGTGCGCGCGCTGCGGGGTCTGATCCTCGGTCGCCGTGACCGGGTCGTACCCCTTCCACGGGAACGTCGACCAGGTTGGGAAGAGCGGGTTGGTGCCGCGCGCGCGGACGGGGTTGTGGCCCGAGTTGAAGTAGGCGATGTGCTGATCGTTGATGTAGAACCAGTTGAACGTGTAGCCGATCTGGTCCGCGGCGCCCATGAAGCCCTGCGGGCTCCGCATCCGCGCGGGGTCGTTGAACATCTCGAACCCCTGGACCGAGTCGAGCTCGTGCATGTAGGTCGAGCGCAGATTGGTGTAGGCGACCGGCCTGCCCTTGACCGTGGCGCGCGCGATCACGAGCCCGAACGCGGTCCGCTGCGTTGCGAACGTGACCGAGCCCGCTGGCGTCATGTCGGCCAGGTTCGGCGTCCACGACTCCGTGCGGGTCAGGGTCTGCATCGGCACGCAGTGAGCGTCGAGCACGTAGTAGTCAGAGGCGATCGACGGCCTCCCGCCGCTCGGGTCGCACAGCGGCGCGGCAAAGGTGTCGATGATGTTCTGGCCCGCCGAGGTCGCCGACCACGCGTAGTCTGGGCCGTGCCCGAGCTCGACGTAGAGGTTGACGCCCGAGAACGCGGCCCCGTCGGCGTCGATCCCGGGGCCGTGGATGTCCTCCTCCATCAGGATCTCCGGGGTGAAGTAGGCGACCTGGGGCCCCATGACCGCGATCGGGTGCCCCGACGTCGTGTGGGCGCCCGACACGAGGAGCGCGTTGGAGTCGGTGGTCGGGAAGGCGAGCAGGCCGGGCACGTCGTTGGCGGCGGGGCCGAGCTTCGCTTTGGCCTTGCTCCTGGCAAGCCCCTCGGCCGGTGGGGCCCCGGAGGGCACCGCGCCCGCGGCGACGTGGTCGACGTACTGGACGGATCCCGGGTCGGGGAGGGCGATGCTGGCGAGTGCGGTCTTGTTGTGGAGCGGCAGGGTCTGGTAGGGGAACGACCTGCCGCGGACGGTGGTGGGCGCCTCGGGGTCATTCGGATCGACGAAGCTCAGGAAGGTGGCGAAGCCGGAGTGGTCGGGGACGGCGCGGGGGTGGCGCGGCGTGCGGTCGCGGCGGCGGTGGCGCGCGGGCCTTTGCCGCGCGGGCCTTTGCCGCGTGCGCGCCGCCACGGCGGTTGCGCGAACCCCCTGGGGCGAGCCCGCGCCGGCGCGATGCTCGGGCCCGAAGCGCTGTCGCAGGTTCTCGTACAGGACCGCGTTCGCGAGCTGGTCGCCGCCACCGCGGCCGAAGATGCCGCCCACGAGCGAGGCGATCGACACGAGGTCCTCGAGCGAGAACGGAGCGGGACCGCCGAGGTGGCCGAGCGCGACGTACTCGGCCGGCATCAGCAGTGGGTCGAGCTGCGCGCGCGAGATGTACGTGTTGATCCCGTCGACATAGCTGCCCGCGTCGGACAGGATCTGCTGCCCGTCCGGAAGGCTCGCCGCCGCGTAGTTGATCTGGTTCTGCAGGTCCTGCTGCGTGTACGGGGTGCTGCGCCACACGCTCTCGTCCATGGGCACATTCGCGCCGCCCGCGAATGCGGCCAGGTCTCCCTGCCCGGCGTGGCGCAGGGCGTCGACGAAGAAGAGCCTGTCCTCAGCCGTCGCGTAACCGATCCCGAACATGAGCTCAGCCCTGGTGTCGCCGTAGATATGCGGGACGCCAAACTGCGCGTCGCGCTCGATCGTCACGCCCGGCTCGGGGCTCTCGGTGCCGGCGAGCTCACCCGTCCGGACGCCGAAGGTGGCGTCCTTGAAGAAGCTCGTGAGCTGCGAGGCCTGGATCCCGGGAGCGGCCGTGGCCAGGCTGGAGTACATGGCGAGCTGGTCGTCGTTGTGGGCCGGCCTGGCTCCCAGCGCCTCGTAAGCCGCCAGCTGCACCGCGTTGTCGAGCCCGTTCGTCCCGGGAGGGAGGACGTTGTAGAAAGTCCCGTAGTTGTCGGTGCCGTAGGGCTCGACCTGCGCGCCCGCGATGCCTGGAGCCGCGAGGAGGGCGGCCGCGATCAGCGCGGCGACGGTGGCGACACAGCGAGCTCCCATACCTCTCTTAGTGACCCTACTATGCATCCGGGGTCACCCGCGGCGGTGGGCGGTCGGCGGCGGACCCTGTCCGCAGCGAGCGCACGACCCGGACCGTCGCGCGGGCCGGCGCGTGGTCACTTCTATCGAATTATTTGACACTTTCGACCCCGCCCCCCGGCCGGCGCCACCGCGGCCGCGCCCCTACCCCACCGCGACCGCCTCCCCGAGCCCGAGCAGCGCCCGCGCCTCGCGAAGCGTCGGTGCCGTCTGAAGCGCGGCCTGGAGCGCCGGGTCGCTACCCGTGCGGTCCACGTACCACGGGTAGAACTTCCTCAGGTACCGGGTCGCCCGGTCCTCGCCGAGGTGCTCGACGGCGCGGTCGATCACCCAGTCGAGCTCGCCCACCACCTCGTCCCGGGTCGGCTCGCCGTCTCGGGTACCCAGCAGCTGCTCGAACAGCCACGGATTCCCGAGCGAGCCGCGGGCCAGGAGCACGGCCGCGGCGCCCGTGTGCTCGAAGGCGGCGCGGGCCTGGGCGGCGGTGTGGAGCCCGCCCGAGATGAGCACCGGGACCGGCAGCTCCTCGACGAGCGCGCGCGCGAGGTCGTAGTCCGGCCGCCCCGAGTGGCGCTGGGAGGCGTGTCGCGGGTGAATGGAGAGAGCGGCGACGCCGGCCTCGTCGACGAGCCGGTAGGCGAGCGACACGCCGCCGCGCTCGCCGGGACGCAGGCCCGAGCGGAGCTTGACGGTGACGGGCAGTCCACTGCCCCGGCCCGCCGCGCGCGCCAGCGCCACGGCGCGGTCGGGATCGTCGAGCAGGGCGGCGCCGGCGCCCGTCTTGCACACCTTGGGCACCGGGCAACCCATGTTCAGGTCGATGACGTCCGCTCCCGCCGCCGCCACCGTTTCGGCCGCGGACTCCATGATGTCCGGGTCGTGGCCGAAGAGCTGGATCGAGACCGGGTGCTCGTCGGGGTGGATGCGCAGGAGCTCGCGGCAGGTCTTCTCGTTGCGATAGTGGACCGCGAAGCTCGAGACCATCTCGGACACAACCAGCCCCGCACCGTGTCGCTTAGCTTGCAGGCGCACGAACCAGTTTCCGATTCCGGCCAGGGGCGCGAGCACGACCCGGTTCGGGATCGAGACGCCGCGGGCGGCCGACCCGAGCCGCCAGCCGTCGGTGAGCTGTGGGCTGGACACGCATCCATGGTACGAACATGACAGCCTCTGGCGGCAATGGATCTCGCGAACACGTTCGGCCCCTGGTACGACGTCGTGCGCGAGCAGGTCCCCGGCCTCGAGCTCTTCGACGCCCACACCCACATCGGCCAGAACGATCCCGACGGGATGAAGGCGACCCCCGAGGAGATTGTCCACGCGTTGAACCTCGCGGGCGCGGTCGGCGCCTTCGTGTTCCCCATGCACGAACCGAGCGGCTACCCCCCCGCGAACGACGCCGTGCTCGCCGCCGCCGAGGACTCGGACGGGCTTCTGGTCCCCTTCTGCCGCGTCAACCCCCACGATCAAGCCGTCATCGAGGCGAAGCGCTGCCTCGACGCCGGTGCCCGCGGGATCAAGCTCCATCCCCGCGCCGAGGAGTTCACCCTCGACCATCCCGGCGTGCGCCCGCTGGTGGCGCTGGCGGCCGAACGCCGACTCCCCGTGCTCGTCCACGCCGGTCGCGGGATTCCCGCCCTCGGCGAGCACGCCGTCGCGCTCGCGGGCGAGTTCCCCGACGCGCGCCTGATCCTCGCGCACGCGGCCATCTGCGACCTGGGCTGGATCTGGCACGCGGCCCCCAACCACCCCAACCTCCTGTTCGACACCGCGTGGTGGATGCCCGCCGACCTCGCCGCGCTCTTCTCCCTCGTCCCGCCCGGCCAGATCGTGTTCGCCAGCGACGCGCCTTACGGCTCGACGATGCCGGGCGCCGCCTTCGGGATCAGGGCGGCGGTCCAGGCCGGTCTCTCGCCCGAGCAGCTCCGATCGATCTCGTCGCGTCAGGCGCTCAGGCTGGCAGCCGGGGAAACGTTGGAGCCGGTCGGACCCGCCGTCGGTGCTCGCGAGCGTGCGCCCCACGTGCTCCTCGACCGCGTGGCCGAGTTCGTCATGCTCGGGGCCATCGCGTCGATGCGCGGCGGCGACGCGAACGAGATGCTGGCCCTCGCGCGGCTTGCGTGCGACGTACCGGCCGACATCGACGACGCCCCCGTGTTCGCGGCCATCCTCCGGCTCCTCGACGGCTACGAGGAGGCGGCGGCCGAGCTGCCCCAGGAGCGCCGGACGCTGACCTTCCTCATCCTCGCGGCGATCGTCGCCCGCACCCCCGACGTGCCCGTCCCCGCGGCGGGCTGAACGTCAGCCCGCGTTGAGCTCGTAGATCAGTTTCAGGCCCTTCAAGGTGAGCAGGTCATCGACCTCATCGATGGTCTCGAGGATGAAGGGCACGAAGGCGCGCGCGAGGCCGCCCGTCGCGATCACCGGGGTGCTGGGCCCCAGCTGCTCGCGCAGACGCCGGACGATGCCTTCCACCTGCCCGGCGAAGCCGTACACGATGCCGGAGCGGATGGCATCGACCGTCGACTTCCCGATCAGCGCACGCGGCTCGGCGAGCTCGACCTTGGGCAGCTTCGCGGCCCGTTCCGACAGCGCCTCGATCGAGATCTCCGCCCCCGGGCTGATGATGCCGCCCAGGTACTCGCCGGCTTCTGACACGGCGTCGTACGTGATGGCGGTCCCGAAGTCGACGACGATGCACGGGCCCCCGAGCCGGTGGTAGGCGGCTACGGCATTGACGAGGCGGTCGGCGCCGACCTCACGCGGATTGTCGATTCGGATCGGCATCCCCGTCCGAATCGAAGGCCCGACAGCAAGCATCCGGTGTCCCAGATACCGCCCCGCCATCTCCGTCCACTGCTCGACGAGCTGGGGGACGGTCGAGGAGAGGATCGACTTCTCGACGTCGCCGAAGCCGAACCCGCGCAGGCCCAGGAGGTTGGAGAGCGCCGCCCCGAGCTCGTCCGACGTCGACTCGCGGATGGTCGCGAAGCGCCAGTGCTCGCGCAGCTCATCGTCATCCCAGACCCCGAAGTGGGTCTGCGTGTTCCCGACGTCGACGACCAGCAACATCGCGCGAGCTTAGATCAGCGGCGCTCCGGCACGCCGGACCGCCTGACCCTCTCCGAGGGCGGCGAGCGCGTCGGCCAGGCGCCCGATCCCGGGGACGTCGAGGTCGGGGTCGAGCTCGAGGAGGGGTACGAGCACGAAGCGCCGGGCGCCGACCTCGGGGTGCGGAAGCGTGAGCCGCTCGCTGCTGAGCTGGGTCCGACCGAGCAGGAGGAGGTCGACGTCGATCGGTCGCGGGCCGTGCCTGACTCCGCCCGGGAGGCGACCGAGGGCGCGTTCGACCGACTTGCAGACGTCGAGCAGGCCGTCGGGGTCGAGCTCGGTACGCACGCGCACGCACGCGTTGAAGAACTCCCGCTGGTCGAGCACCTCGCCCACGGGCTCGGTCTCGTAGACCGACGAGGACGCGAAAACTTCTGCGCCGCGCTCCGCGAGGGCGCGCACGGCGGCCTCGAGGTGGCCGCGGCGATCGCCTTCGTTCGAGCCGAGGCCGAGGTAGCCGATTCTGGTCAGATGATCACCTCGACGCTCGGGACGTTCGCCGCCAGGCGAACTCCCAATGGAATCCGCGCCAGCGGATTCCACTAGGCCTCGCGCCACACCTCGACCGAGACCTCGCCGACGGGGAGGGGCAGCGGAGGCTCGGGCTTGGCCGCCTTGACCCAGACCGCAACCGCTTCGTAGCGTTCGAGCAGGCGATCGGCGATGGCGGTGCACAGGCGCTCGAGCGTCTTGTAGGAGCGCTGCTGTGCGACCAGGTTCGCCGCCTCGCACACCTGCGCGTAGTCGACCGTGTCCTCGATCCGGTCCGTGATGGTGGCGTCGCAGTCGCCGACGTCGAGCCTGATGTCGAGGAGCAGGCGCTGGCCCACCTCGCGCTCGGCGGCCGTCACGCCGACATGCGTGAAGAGCGACAGGCCGCTGATCTCGATCGTTACCTCGGGCTCCGAGCGGCCCTCGTCGCCCTCGTCGACGTCCTCGTCGAGGTCGTCGTATTCATCCCGGTCGTGTTGCTCGGACATCCGGCTCTGACCGTAGCAGCCGCCACGGCAAGGGCGTCGTGGACGGGCCCGACGTCGTGGACCCTGAACACCTGGGCGCCGCGCTCGTAGGCCAGCACGTTCGTGGCGATCGTTCCCGGAAGCCGGTCGTCGGTGACTCGCCCGGTCAAGCGCCCGAGAAACGATTTCCTCGACGTCCCGACGACGACGGGCCGTCCGAGGGCGACGAGCTCGTCCAGCCGGTTGATGAGCTCGAGGTTGTGGTCGGCGGTCTTGCCGAAGCCGATGCCGGGATCGACGAGGATCCGCTCCTCAGCCACGCCCGCGGCGACGGCGTAGGCGATGCGCTCCTCGAGGAAGGCCTTGACCTCGGACACGACGTCGTCGTAGCGAGGGTCGTCCTGCATCGTGCGTGGGGTGCCGAGCATGTGCATGAGCACGCAGTCGGCGCCGCTCGCCGCCACCAGCGAGGCGATGTCCGGGTCGGCGCGGAAGGCGGTCACATCATTGACCATGGTGGCACCGGCCGCGAGCGCGGCCGCGGCCACGGCCGCCTTCGAGGTGTCGACCGAGATCTGGGCCTCCACCCCGGAGGCGACGAGCTCCTCGATCACGGGCAGGACGCGCCTGAGTTCCTCAGGCGCGGGCACGGGCTCTGACCGGGGACGGGTCGACTCGCCGCCCACGTCGAGGATCGCCGCCCCCTCGGCCGCGAGCTCGAGACCGTGCGCGACGGCGAGCGCGGGGTCCAGGTAGAGGCCGCCATCCGAGAACGAGTCGGGGGTGACGTTGATCACCCCCATAACGCGGAATCCGCTGGCGCGAATTCCGTCGGGAGTTCGGTCGGCGGTGCGGAACCTGGCGCTGCTATCAGCGCCGAACTCCCGGGGCCGGACCGGCTCAGGCGGCGTCATTCAGGCCACTGCCCCGTGCGGTCGAAGAACCGGCGCGCCTCCTCCTCGTCCTCGCGCTCGCGGTTGCTCTCGAGGCTCATCCGGAAGAGCCAGTTGATGAGCCACACGGTGAGCGCCACGATGAGCAGGCTCACCCCGACCGCGGCGATATTCGACCGCCCGTGACCTATGACCGTGAAGACGGCGCCCACGACGGCGATGGCCAGGGGCAGCCACAGGCGCGTCGCGGTGAGGAGGATGCGGACGGGCCGCGAGTGGGGGTCAGGCGAGCTCAGGCTTTTGCGGCGGCTCGAGGCTGCGAGCCTCCGCCGTCCCACCGGCCAGCCCAGGCCTCGGCAGCGGCCGCGGTGCTTCGCGCTCGGGGCGATCCGCCGTCGTGGGCGGGACGGGAAGCTGCGGGGGCGGAGGAGCTTCGGCGCCGAACACCTGGAGCTCGGTCTGGCCGTCGAGGAGGGCCTCGAATTCACCCTTCTCGATCGTCTCGCGCTTGAGCAGGACCTCGGAGAGCTTCTCGAGCGACTCGCGGTACTGGCCGAGGATGTCCCGGGCCTGCTGATGCGCGGACTCGACGATCCGGCGGATCTCGTCGTCGATCTCGCGGGCGATCTCGTCGGAGTAGTCGGGCTCGGCCGAGAACTCGCGCCCGAGGAAGGGCTGGCCGTGGTCGTGGCCGAAGACGCGGGGGCCGAGCTTCTCGCTCATCCCGAAGCGCATGACCATCTGCTTGGCCGTCGCCGTCACCTTCTCGAGGTCGTTCGAGGCGCCGGTCGTCACCTCGCTGAACACGATCTCCTCGGCGGCCCGACCGCCAAGGGTCATCGCCATGGTGTCGAGGAGCTCCGCGCGCGTAGTGAGGAATTTATCCTCGGTCGGCAGCGAGATCGTGTATCCCAGCGCCTGACCGCGAGAGATGACCGAGATCTTGTGGACCGGATCGGAGTACGGCAGGTAGTGGCCGACGATCGCGTGCCCCATCTCGTGGTAGGCGGTGATGCGGCGCTCCTTCTCACTCATGACCCGGGTCTTCTTCTCGGGACCGGCGATCACGCGCATGATCCCTTCCTCGAGCTCGACCTGGGTGATCTCGCGCTTGCCCGTGCGGGCGGCGAGCAGGGCAGCCTCGTTGACGAGATTCGAGAGGTCGGCGCCCGTGAAGCCTGGGGTCTGACCCGCCAGGACGTCGACGTCGATCTCTCGCCCGAGCGGCTTGCCGCGGGTGTGGACCTCGAGGATCTTCTTGCGACCGAGGCGGTCAGGACGGTCCACCACGATCTGGCGGTCGAAGCGTCCGGGACGCAGGAGGGCCGGGTCGAGGATGTCGGGGCGGTTGGTGGCAGCGATGAGAATGATGTTGTCCTTCATCTCGAAGCCGTCCATCTCGACGAGGAGCTGGTTCAGCGTCTGCTCGCGCTCGTCATGGCCACCGCCCAGTCCGGCCCCGCGATGGCGGCCGACGGCGTCGATCTCGTCCATGAAGATGATGCAGGGAGAGTTCTGCTTGGCCTGCTCGAAGAGGTCGCGGACGCGGGAGGCGCCGACCCCGACGAACATCTCGACGAAGTCGGAGCCGGAGATCGAGAAGAAGGGCACCCCGGCCTCGCCGGCGACCGCGCGCGCGAGCAGCGTCTTACCCGTGCCCGGAGGTCCGTAGAGGAGCACGCCCTTGGGGATGCGCGCGCCCAGGGCCTGGAACTTCTTCGGGTTCTCGAGGAACTCCTTGATCTCGTGGAGCTCCTCGACGGCTTCGTCGACACCGGCGACGTCGCGGAAGGTGATCTTGGGCGAGTCGACCGAAAGCCGCTTGGCCCGCGATTTCCCGAACGACATCACCTTCGATCCGCCGCCCTGGACCTGGTTCATGAGGAAGATCCACAACCCGATGAAGATCAGGAAAGGCAAGATCGTCGTGAGCAGACCGATCCAGTCGTTACTCGCCGTGCTCTGGACGTCGAGCCCGTTGCCGGTGTTCGCGCCCGCGATGTAGGTCTGGGCGTCCTTGATCAGCGTCGGCGAGTAGTTGTTCGGGTAGCCGACCGAGAACTTAGTCACCCCGGCCTGCTGGGCACCCTGGGGCGTCAGCGTCACGTTGGCGCTGCTGGCCTTCTGGTCCAGCGACATCGATTTGACTTCGCCGCTGTTGAGGTAGTACAGCAAGTTCCCGAACGTCGGCTTCGGCGTATGGCTGTTGCCGCCGATCAGCTTCTGGGCGAAGAAGGCGAGCACGACCACGATCAGGATCGGGAAGGCGGCGCTCTTGAAGAACCTGCTCATAGTGAAGTTTCCGCGCATCACACCGGGAGGTCTGTACGGGGAATGGTCAAGCGTAGCACCTGCATTTCAGGCCCCATCGCGGTTCATTCCTTCAACGCCGCGACGAACGACAAGTTGCGGTAGCGCTCCCCATGATCGAGACCGTAGCCGATCACGAATCGGTCGGGGATCTCGAAGCCGACGTAGCGGGTCGGCAGGTCCACCTTGCGCCGGTCCGGCTTGGTGAGCAGGGCGCAGACCTCGAGCGAGCGCGGGTTGCGCGCCCCGAGATTGCGGAGCAGGTATTGGAGCGTGAGCCCGGAGTCGACGATGTCTTCCACGATCAGCACGTCTCGGCCCTCGATCACGGCATCGAGGTCCTTGAGGATGCGGACGACACCCGATGACTTGGTCGCCGATCCGTACGAGGCGACGGCCATAAAGTCGACTTCGCAGGGCACGTCGAGCTGGCGCATCAGGTCCGAGAGGAAGAAGACGGCGCCTTTAAGCACGCCGATGAGGACGAGGTCACGGCCCGCGTAGTCGCGCGAGATCTCGGCCGCCAGCTCGCGCACCCGGTTCTGCAGCTCCTCAGGGTTCACGAGGATGTCCCCGATGGCGTCGTCATCCACCGCTTTGGAGTTTATGACGGCGCTCAGGTGCACGGCTTCGCGCGTGTCCGCAGTTACCTTAAACCGCTCAGAGGTGGCCACGCCCGCGACCCAGACGATGTCGCCCCCGAACTCGACGACGGGGACCGTCGCGCGCCGAGCCCGCGCGACGCGGCGCGCCGTGAAGAGATCCTGGAGGCTCTTGGTGCCGGCGAGGCCGAGCGGCGCCATCCGGTCCCCGGGCCGCCACGTGCGCACGACGAGCTCTGGCCCGAGCGCGGCGCGGTCGAGGCTGCCCGGACGCCGCTCGGGCGGTCCGATCTCGCACCGGACCTCGTAGTCGCCGAAGCCGACCGCGCCCGGAACGGCGAGGCGCGCCTCGCGCGGCGGCGGGACCGGCCCGGGTGCGGGCCGGACCGGCCCGGGGGCGGGCTCGAGCCGCAGCACCCCGTACTCGGCCACGGCGCGCACACCCGAGCCGAGATCGAGCGATGCCGTCCCCTGGTCGCGCAGCGCCGCCACCTCGTCGGCACGACCGGCGATCCCGGCCGCCGGGCCACCCGCCGCGACGTCCGCGAGCCGCTGGACCACGAGCCGGCGCAACCCCGCCGGGAGTTCGCGCAGGCGCGCGAGCTCGATCTCCGGGCGCCCTTCCAGGACCTCGTCGAGGACCGTGTCGAGCACGGCCGCTTCGTCGCGCAGGATCTCCATGAGCGCGAGCACGTTCGCTTCCGCCGCCGGATGCAGGGCGCGAAGGGCGGGCACGAGCTCGCCGCGGGCGCGCCCGCGCGCGTAACCAAGCTCCGCGTTGGTGGCGTCGTCGCGCCAGGTGAGCCCGCGCTCGCGGCAGTACGAGCCCGTATCGGCCCGAGTGAGCTCGAGCAGGGGACGGACGATGTTGCCGTTGCGCGCGCGCATGCCCAGCAAGGCCCGGCGGCTCGGCGAGGAGGCCAGCCGGTAGAGGACGCCCTCGACCTGGTCGGTCGCCGTGTGTCCGGTCGCGACCTCGGCGCCGGTCCGCTGGGCGATCGCCGCGGCGGCGCGGTAGCGGACGTCGCGGGCCCAGGCCTGGATGTTGCCTCGTGGACTGCGCGGACGCTCAACTTCGAGCGGGACGCCGAGCTCCCCGCACAGCCGTACGCAGTGGCGTTCGTCCTCGTCGGCGGCCTCCGCGCGCAGCCCGTAGTTGACATGAAGCGCCTGGACCGAGTCGGCTCCGGAGATGCGGACCGCGAGATCGAGGAGGCAGACGGAGTCACGACCACCGGAGAGGAGGACCAGTACCGCGCGCCCGAAGACCAGAAGCTCGCCGGAGCGCACCCGGTCGAGGACCTCCTGCTCGTTCATTCGGCCGCCGGAATCCGCGCGAGGAAGATCTCCGTGGGTTCGGTGAACCCCTTGAGCCGGACCTCGGCGATGCGCTCGAACTCGAGGTGCGACCCGGCCTGGTCGACCACCGGTTTGGTGACGAGGACCTCGCCGCCCGCTGACCGGGCTGCAACTCGAGCCGCGATGTTGATGTCGCGCCCGTAGTAGTCGCCGTCGCGGTAGATGGCATAGCCGTAGTGGATCCCGATGCGTGGCAGCGGCCGCTCGGTCTGCATGCTCTGGAACCCGACCGCCCAGTCGGTGAGGGTGGCAGCGTCAGAGCCGACGATCATCACGCCATCTCCGATCGTCTTGATCACCCGCGCCTCGTCGGGCAGCGTGAGCTCGACGGCGTCGACGAAGCGCTCGACCGCGTCGAGGGCCTGGAGCTCGCCCTCCTCCTCGGTCAGCCGCGTGTAGCCCGCGAGATCGGCGAACGCGACCGCCACCCGCATCCGCCCGAGCCCGTCGGCCGCGCCCTCGAGGTCTGACTCCATATGGCCCACGACGTCCTGCTCGATGAAGTGCTGGAGGAAGCGCTGGTGGACCTGGTCCATGACCGGCGACGCGAGCGGCAGCAGTACGCGCGCGAGATTCTCCATCTGTTCGGCCATCTCGAGCTCCGAGACTCCGTCGCGCATGAGGGGCTCGTGGACGTAGAGGTGAAAGAGCCGCACCTCTGCGTCGGCGATCTGCGCCAGTGACTGGCCGTAGACGTGCGCGAGCTGGAGCATGGCGACGAGCGGAAATCCCGACTCGAGGACCGCCGCGATGTAGCGCAGGAGCTGGACGTCGTCCTCGGAAAGCCGTTCGGCATGGATCGGCCTGAGCCCAAGCGCGGTTGAGATGCGTTCGATCAGCCCGGGCTCGAGTCCGGTCTCCTTGGCCGCCTGCGCGAGCGTGAACGTCGCGTTGGTCGTCGGAAAGAGCTCCTCGACGTAGGCGAAGGCGAGCCGTCCTTGCTCGGTTGCCTCGCGAATCGCGCGCAGGGAGTGGCCGCGGCCGCGCATGCGCGCGACCACCCGCGCCTGGGCCGCGGCCTCCGCCGTCCACGCCCCGTGGTACTGCGGAATCACGCCTTGCGCGACCCAGCGCCTCAGGGTCGCGGGTGTTACCCCTGCCCGTTCCGCGACCTCGCGGAGGTTCAGCACAGTAGTTGGCGGCGGGATCCGGTCGAGACCCCGCCGCCCGCGGGCGAAGCGGCCCGCTCCGTAGGCCGTCGGCGCTCGTCGCAGTAGTGGCGGCGCCTCGCGGGTGCGACTCCGGCGCGCGCCTTGGCGCACGCTGCCGGTGACGAACTCACGCTCCGGCCTGGTGTCTTGTTGGAGCTATGAGGTCTACTCGCTCTGGACGCAACTGTCAACGCCGGCCTAATCCTCGAGATGCGGGTACTCGGCGGCGATCATCGCCCGGTAGCGAGAGAACAGGGGCTTGGTGATCGGGAGGATCGCGAGCGCGGCCTTGACGTCGCCGGCGGCCTTGATCCTCCGGCGGGCGATGGCGATGGCGATGTTCTCCTTGCCCTGGAAGTAGCGATTCGCGGTCTCCGAGCTCATCGCCATCCTCACCTTGGGCTCCCAGTCGATGTCGTCCGACCACACCCAGGAAAGGTTGGGTTCGCTCGGTCCCCCGGCCCGGATGTTGACGACGAGATCGACGTCGGTGAACTCGAACCGCTGGGGCGTGTCCGCGTCGCGGAGCTTCGGCCCCATGTCCGGATCCTCGCTCATCAGGGCGAAGGTGCGATCCATGACCTCCCGGAACTCGGTCTCGGACTTGAACTCGGTCATTTTGGATCCGCCCGAACCACTTGGAGCCTCCGCCGTCCCGCCGGGCATCGCGGCGGAGTCTACCCGCGGAAAAGTGGCATACCGTTCAAACCATGAGCACCGGCCCGATCCACCTTCAGCCCACCGCTCCCCTCGCCGAGCGGGTGCTCCTCCCCGGCGATCCCGGGCGTGCGCTGCGCCTCGCCCAGGCCCTGATGCGCGAGCCGAGGATGTTCAACCACCACCGCGGCCTGTGGGGCTACACCGGCACCGCCGCCGACGACGAGCCGCTGACCATCCAGAGCACGGGTATGGGCGGCCCGAGCGCCGCGATCATCATCACCGAGCTCGCCCTCCTCGGCGCCCAGCGCCTCATCCGCGTGGGAACCTGCGGAGCCCTCGACCCCACCATCGAGCTCGGCACCTTCATCCTCGCGCGCGAGGCAATAGCGACCGACGGCACCAGCAGAGCCCTGGGGGCACCAGAGAGAGCGACCCCCGATCAGAACCTAACCGAAGCCATCGCCAGCGCCGCCGCCGCCGAGGACCTCCACCAAGGCCCGATAGTCACCACCGACCTCTTCTACGACGGCAACCGCCAGGAAGAGGAGTGGGCCGCCCAAGGCGCGCTCGCCGTCGAAATGGAAACCGCAACCCTCTTCACAATCGCCGCCAACAAGGGTTTGGCGGCCGCGTCCCTCCTCATCGTCACCGACCAAGTGCTGCCAAAGCGGTCGCGAATCACCACCGACGCCCTGACAAGAGCCGAGCTGCGGGCCGGCGAGATCGCCACCGCCGCTCTACGAATCCCGGGCGGCGGATGACGCTTCGAGCCGCACAAGCGCAGCTTCGATCGCCGCCAGCCGGGCCTCAAGGGTCGTATTCGAGCCGAGCCGGTCAATGCGGTCCTCCAAGCGATCGAGCGCATCCTCGATCCCCTCGAGGCGCTGGGAGACGCCGCGCAACCGGCGCGTGAGTCGCTCGAGATCGCTCGCCGACGGGAGGTTGAGGGCGCCCATGGCGACCTCCTGGGCGCGCACGGCGCGCTCGCGCGTCTCGAACGCTGCCGATATCGCCCCGGTCACGATCGGGTTCTCGAGCAGCTCCTGAGCGAGCTTGCCGATCGCCTCTTCGCCTTGGCGCGTCACGCGGTCACGCAGGCCCTTGCTGTCTTCGGACATTTTTTGTAGGCCTCCGATTTTCAAGCTCCCAGGTGCGTGACTCTAGCGCACGCGCTCGCGCGCGCTCGGACTGCGGCGCTACGCCTAAGGCTCGAGTTGAGGTTGAAGCCTTGGGTTGCATCTGCAACACTGCATGCGGCATTACAGTCCCGTCGCCGCGGGCCGATGGATGCCTCACACAGCGCGCGTAACCGGGCTTTTGGCTCGCCGCGCGCGGCACGCGAACCCGGTGTAGCCGACCCTGTGAAGACCTGCCCTCCACGCTACGTCGTTGCAAACCTCCCCGCCATTGTGTAGCGTGCCCGCCGCGCTGCCTGATCGTAGCGCCGACGACTTGCGCAGGCGGCCGTAGCTTGGGAGGAGAAAGGCAACAGTGTTGAGGAGTCGGAGGATTATTGGCGCTTTGGCCGCGGCAGGGGCCATCAGCGCAGGT
>JAXDGF010000297.1:0-29235 GCA_034665165.1 Solirubrobacteraceae bacterium
CGGAAGAAGAACTCCTCGGCGATCGGCGCGATCACGGTGACGAACACGCCGACCCCGATCATCGCCGCGGTGTCGCTCGGACGCCCGAGCCCGCTGGGCAACTGCTCGCGGCCATGGAGACTGAGCAGGCTCGCGTACAGGGCGGTGCCGATGAAGTAGACGACGGCGATGACCGGGAGCAGCCACAGCACGCGCACGACCGGGAAGCGCCGGAAGCCGAACTCGACCGGTCGCACCGGGCCCAGGAGCCTGGCGATGTAGATCGCCGCCGCGACGAAGCCAAGGTCGAAGACGACGTTGCCGACGATGTTCACGGCGGGCGGGGGATGGCTCACGCTCGACCCCGTGGCAGCACCGATGATCGAGACGATGAGGTCCCCGATCGCGCCGAGCGCGAGTCCGACCACGATCGCGGCCGGGGCGGCCCACCACCGCCACGGCGGCAGCACGTCGACCGCGCGCAAACGGGCCACTTAGCTTACGACCAGCTCGATCAGGTTCTTGATCGTTCGCGTGCCCGGAGGACCCGGGCTGCCGTCACGGCGCATGAGCACGGGTTCGATCCCCGCCGCGCGCGCTCCGTCGACGTCGGCCTCGATGCTGTCGCCGACGTGGACCGCCTTGCCGGCGGGGACGCCCGCGACGGCCAGGGCCTGGTTGAAGATCGACGGGTCGGGCTTGCCCGCGCCGTGCTCAGCCGAGATCACGACGCCGTCGAGGAGGTGAGTCAGTTCGAGCTGGGCGAGGACCTCGTGGAGCGAGACGTCCCAGTTGCTGACGACGACGAGACGGGTCCCCTGTGTCCGCGCCGCGCCCAGGGCGAAGCCCACGTCGGGAAAGACCTGGAAGGTGATCGAGGCGAGCAGCGCCTCGGTGAGATCCTCGACGGGAACTACCGACGCCTCGGGTGGGAGCTCGTCGACCATCGCCACCACGCACCGGCGGCGGAGCTCCATGAGCTCGTCCATGTCGGCACCCTCGTCGAGGTGATCGCGGTAGTAGGCGATCTCGGTCGCGATCGCCCGCTCGGCCTGGGACACGGGCATGGGGATGCTGAATCGCCGCTGGAATTCCTCGCACAGCAGCGGGGCGGGCGGCTTGAGCTCGATCAGCGTCCCGAGCGCGTCGAGCAGGATTGCCCGCGGGAGCTTGAGGCTCTTGGACCGGCGCTTACGACCGATCATGAGACAAACCGCCAGGTTGCGAACATCGCCGTGAAGAATCCAAGCAGCACCGCCGAGCCCGCGAGCCCGTTGTCGTTCCAGCCGCGCTCCTCGAGCCAGATCGCGGCCCACATGAAGAAGGGAAAGAGGACGATCTCATAGCGCGGCAGCGAGTCCAGCGGCTGGGGTTTGACAGGGTCCGACAGCGGCAGCGCCAGCGCCGCGAGAACATAGGCTCCGTAGGCGATCGGTAATCGCCGCAGAGTACCGATCAGCGCCACGATACCGAGGACAAGGAAGCCGAACAGCATCAGGTTCTGCCCGGCGACGGTGAACGGGTCGCCGCCCGCGGCCGTGAAGTACACCGGTACCCGCGATCCGTGGATGAGCTGGCGCAGGCCGTCCCACGCCGCCACGGTGCCGTCCCACACCCCCCCGAAGGGCCCGGCGAAGTGGTGGAACCAGAGCGTCTGGGCGTGCAGCGGCGCCAGGCCATCGCCGATCGACAGGGCCAGGTACCCCAGGTACGCAAACAGCCCCACGGGCACGAGCGCGATCCACGCGACCTGCGGCTCGAGCCGGTAGCGCGGCAGCAGCCGCCGGCGGCCGAGCGGCCCCGGGGCCGGCGGTGGCCGGTCCGCCCGCGGGCCGTAGAGGAAGAGGAGCGCGAGTGGCACCACGAGCATCACGCCGCTGTTGCGCTCCGCCGCCCCGAGCGCCCCGAGCAGCCCGGCCATCGCCCATCGGCCCTTCCGCGCCTCGAGCACGGCCCCCACCGACAGGGCGAGGAAGAGCGAATCGCTGTAGACGGCCGAGAAGAAGAAGGCAACGGGAGCGAACGCGATCAGCATCACCGCGAGCCGCGCCCGCGCGGTGCTGCCGAGCTCGAGGCATGCGAGCCGGTAAAGCAGGAAGAGCGCGACCCCGAACGAGACGACCGAGACGAGCACTCCGGCGATCAGGTCTGAGCGCACGATCAATCCCACCCCTTTGATCGTGAGCGGATACAGCGGGAAGAAGGCGGTGCTCATCCGGCTCTGGCCATAGCCGCCATGGGCGATGGTCAGGTACCACCACGAGTCCCAGCGCGCGAGCGGCGCCACGAGCAGGTTCCCGAAGGAGCCGAACGGCGCCGTCAGGTTGTTGGGGTCAAAGCCGGTCGTGCCCGGCGCGCGGCCGATCTCGAGCACGGCCAGGATCCCGCTGGCGAGCACCACCACCCGCGAGGTCCACAGCGCGCGCCAGGCGACGCGAACCGCCTCCCGCGTGTCGGCAGGGGTTTCCAAGCACGCGACCCTACCGCGGGCCCAGCCGCCGGGACACCGCTCGGGTTTAATGGGGCGGCTGGCGCCGCCTTGTTTGGCGGCGGCGGTGCCGACCGCCCGGCTACGCGATCGTGGCCGCCACGGGCGCCGAGGAGCCGGCGGCGCTGACCGCATCGGCGGGGGTGTGCGCGGAGAGGCCGTAGGTGCCCGGGGCGAGGGTGCCGAAGGTGGCGGAGAAGCCCCCGCGCACGACGGCGACGCGCTGGCTCGACGCCGGCGTCCACGACCCGTCGGGTTGCACGGCGAAGAGCTCGACGGTCGCCGTCCTCGTCGGCGGAGCGACCGTCCCCGTCACCGTGAGCGGCACCGTCGAGGAGACGGTGAGGGTGATCGCGGGGGAGACCTCGATCGGGACGAGGGTCGAGACCGCCGCGGGCGCCGGGCGATGGAGCGCGCGCAAGAGCGTGTACTGAGTCAGCGACACCGCGGCGCTGAAGCTGCCGTCAGGACCGGTGGTCGCCGTGGCGATCGTCGTCTCGGTCGTGCCGTGGCGCGTGGCCGCGAACTCCTGGACCTCGACCGGCGCCCCGGCCCTCGGGGCGCCGCGGAGATCGGTCAGCCTTCCCGACACCGTGATCGGAGCGGAGGCGCTCCCAGGTTGCGCGAGCGGGGAGAGGACGATCCGGGCCGGGTCGCCCGCCAGGCGCTGAATCCGCGGGCGCAGCCTCGGCAGCCGCGCGTAGAAGGCGCCGCCGGGGCAGTCGGTCGTGCAGCCGTCGCGATGCCCGGCGATCCGCGGGAGCGACACGTGCTGGCCGGGCCGGAACGGGGTGTAGAAGGCAGAGGCCGGATCGACCACCACCGTGACGTGCCCCCGCGTCGGCACCCCGTGCAGCGACAGCTTCCAGGCGAGCAGGCGCTCCATCGCGGCCAGCGCGAGGGCTGACGGGGCCACGCCGCTGAAGGTTCCGATCACCGCGACGCCGGTCGATTCGAGGTTGTAGCCGCCGGCCTGCGCACCGACGACGGCCTGGTCGATCCCGCCCAGGCGCCCCTCCCAGATGCGCCCGTAGAGATCGACGACAAAGTTGTAGCCGATGTCGTTCCAGCGGTGGACGAAGCGGTGATAGGCGTAGATCCCCCGGATGATCGACGGCACCTGGCCGCGGCCATAGCCGCCCGGCGAGTCGGTGTGGTGCACGAAGGCCATCATCACCTCGCCATATCCCGGGACGTACGAGGGCGGCGATCCCCCCCGCGCCCATACCGAACGCGCGAGGATCGGCGGCTGGCCCGGACCGGCCTGAAGAACCGGCTGCGCCAGCGGCGCCGCCACCTCGGTCGCGGTCGCGGTCGCCCTCGGCTCGTCGACCCCGACGAAGTGCAGACGCACGCCGGCCAGCGGCAGTGAGGACCGGAGCTCGACGAAATCCGCCGCCCCCGTCCACAGCACCTCCCCGATAAGCGCGTCCGAGGCAGGCCGATCCGGCCCATGCCCAAGCGTCGACGCCACCCCCCACCGGCTCCAAGGCCCACCACGAGCCCGAGCCCGCAGCTCAATCCGCGCCGACCGAGGCGACTCCCACTCCACGCCCGCGAGCGCAAACGGCCGCGGAGCAGCAATCGGCCCCGACCGCCGCCCCACCCTTCCGACCCACCGGTCGAACACCAGCGGCGGAGCCCCCAGCGCCGCCGCCACACCCGCGGAGCGAGCGAGCACACCGGCGGCACCCGCCCCGGCCACGCCACCGAGCAGGCCCCTTCGCGTCAGTTCGGTCACTCCGGTCACTCGTTGGTGGATACCACGGCGGGCTGTCGAGTTGCGCTGGAGGGGGTGGCGTGGGCGTGCGGCCTCCGCCCCGGCACCCGGCGGCCGTACGGCGGGCTCAGGCGTGGTCGAGGGTTCTTTCGCAAGGGTGCCGGGTCGGAACCGCACGCCCACCCCCCGCCACCGCAGCACGGTCCGCCGCCTGAGCATCCCCACTCGCTCGGAGCTATCGCCCGAACCCGGACATAGCTTCCCAAGGCGCCGCGGTGGATGGCGTGGGACCCGCGGGAGCCCGGCCCGGAGCGCATGGGTCCCGACGCGCGGCCACGGAGGGCGAACGGCCACCGGGCGCACGGTGTGGGGGGGCGGGCGGCCCGTGCCCGGCAGCAATTGCGAAAGAACCCTCCACCACGCCGGCGCCCTAACCAAGACCCGCCTGCTGCAGGGCACGGGCCGCCCGCCCCTCCACAGCCGCTGCCCGCACCCGCGCCCGACCACGTAAGCCCCGCGTCAAAGCAGGACCCTCGCCAACAGAAACGAAACAACCACAAGGCTAAACTCGCCACCCGACGCACTGCGCCGAACCATGAGTAGACTCGAACGACAGCGGCGACGCCGGCGACACGGCGGCAGCTCCCTCAAGCGCGTGGCTCTCTTGGTCACGGTTCTGTCCGTCTCTCTGCTCGCCATCGGGGTGCTGAGCGCGGTCGGGTGGGTCGTGTCGGTCGCCGATTCGGCCCCGAACATCAGTCAGCTCCACGCCCGCGACCAGGGCCAGGTCTCCGAGGTGTTCAGCGCCAACGGGAAGCCGCTCGGCTTCCTCAAGTCCACCGTCCTGCGCACGGTGGTGCCGAGCAGCGAGATCCCGAACACGCTCAGGCAGGCCACGGTCGCGATCGAGGATCGGCGCTTCTACCAGCACGGCGGCGTCGACTATTACGCGATCCTGCGCGCCGGGCTCAGGGACCTGTTCAACGGCGGCGGCTCGATCCAGGGCGGCTCCACGCTGACCATGCAGCTCGTACGCAACACGTATATCCCCGGGCGCTACCTCAAGCACCGCGACCTGAGGTACAAGATCATCGATGCCAAGCTCGCCGAGCAGCTCGAGAAGGCCCACAGCCGCTCCTGGATCCTCGACCACTACCTCAACGACGTCCCCTACGGCACCGTCCTGGGCCAGAACGCCTACGGCGTCGGGGCGGCATCGCAGCTCTTCTTCAACAAGCCCGTCTCCCAGCTCAACCTCGCCCAGGTCGCCCTCCTCGCCGGGCTTCCTCAGGCTCCGACCTCATTCAACCCGTTCCTGCACCCGGTCGACGCGCGCGGCCGCCGGCAGGAGGTGCTCCAGGCCATGGTCACCTCGGGCTACATCAGCCAGACCCAGGCTGACGCCGCCAACGCCGAGCCGCTCCAGGTCCAGCAGAACGATCACTTCACCCAGCGCCACGAGCCCTACGTCCTCGACTACGTCCAGCAGACGCTCGTCCAGCAGCTCGGTAAGCGCGTGGTCGACCGGGGCGGGCTGAAGATCTACACGACGATCAACCCCGTCTACGAGCAGGAGGCGCGGGCGTCGATCCTGAGCGAGCTCAGCCAGCCGGGCGATCCTGCTGCCGCGGTGGTGACCGTGAATCCCGCCAACGGCAACATTCTCGCGATGGCGAACTCGACCACCTACCAGCAGTCACAGTTCGATTACGCAACCCAGGCCAACCGCCAGACCGGGTCCGCCTTCAAGGTCTTCGCGCTCATGGCGCTGATCCACGACTACCAGGGCAACCCCAACACCACCTACTACACGTCCAAGCAGCTCGTCCCGGGGTGGTTGCCCGGGTATCCGACCTACGGCGTCGAGACCTCCGAGCACACCTACCAGGGCACCATCAACATAACCAAGGCCACCGTCCTCTCCGACAACACCGTGTTCGCCCAACTCGCTGCCGACATCGGGTTCAAGAAGCTGGACGCCATGGCCCACGCGATGGGGATCACGTCGCCCCTCCAGGGCAATCCGTCCGAGGTGATCGGCGGGCTCTACAAGGGCGTTTCGGCCCTTCAGATGGCCGATGCCTACGCCACGGTCGCCAACGGCGGCTACCACTACCCCGCGACCGTGATCTCCAAGGTCATCCTCGCCAACGGCACGGTGGTCAACCTGGGCAGTCCCCAGCCTACGCAGGTCTTCACCCCCGCCGAGGCCTACGCCGCGATCCAGGTCCTTAAGGGCGTGATCACCTCGGGCACGGGCACGGCCGCCAACTACGGCTGCCCCGCCGCCGGCAAGACGGGGACTACGAGCAACTACACCGACGCCTGGTTCGTCGGCTTCACACCCCAGCTCTCGACCGCGGTGTGGGTCGGATATCCGACTGAGACGACCTCGATGAACGACGTCAACGGTCTCGGACCGGGCTTCGGGGGCACGCTCGCGGCGCCGATCTGGCACACGTACATGCGTGAGGCGGAAGCGGGCTACTGCGGCGATTTCACCGCGCCCACGACCCAGTTCGTCGGCAAGCCCTTCTACGGCGCCGCCTACCACTACGCCGTCGGCGGCTCGCAGTACCAGTACACGTACACGGTGCCGGGAACCCACGGCACGCCGACGCTGCCCATCACGACGACGACGCCGGCCACGCCCACCACGCCGACCACCGGCGGCCAGTACACGAACCCACAGCTGTACAACCCCACGCCGCAGCCCCCCACCGGCAACGGCAACGGCAACGGAAACGGCAACGGAACCGTTCCGCCGACGGGCACCGGGACGGGCGCCGGATCGGGCGGGGCAGGCGCCGGCGGCTAGCCCGATAGCATCCACCGCGTGCCCAAAGAGGAAAAGGTAGAGCTGGAGGGGGAGGTCATCGAGGCCCTCCCGAACGCGATGTTCCGCGTCAAGCTCGACAATGACCACGTCGTCCTCGGGCATGTCGCCGGCAAGATGCGCCGATTCCGCATCCGCATCCTGCCTGGGGACCGCGTTCGGGTCGAGCTCTCGCCGTACGACCTCGACCGCGCCCGGATCGTCTACCGGCACCGCTGAGCGCCGTCGCGCCCGCGCCGTGCGCGAGCTCGATCTCATCGCCGCGCTCGAGACGACGCTGCGGCCCGGAGGACCCCACGTCGTGCGGTGGCTCGGCGATGACGCCGCCGTCGTGCGCGGCCGTGGCTACGCCGTCACCTCGGTCGACACCATGGTCGACGGCGTGCATTTCCGCCGCGCTCAGCTCGCAAGCGAGGACATCGGCCACCGCGCGCTCGCCGCCGCGCTCTCGGATCTCGCGGCCATGGGTGCCCGCCCCGGGGAGGCATACCTCGCGCTCGGACTGCCGGCGGATACCGAGCTCGCCGAGGCCCGAGCGCTCGCGGCCGGCGCCGAGGGCGTCGCCCACCGAGCGCGTGTCGTCATCGCCGGTGGCGACGTCACGCACGCCCCGGCGCTCACCGTCTCCTTCACCGTGGTCGGGTGGACGCCGGATCCCGGTGCGCTCGTCGGGCGCGACGGCGCCCGGCCCGGGGATCTGGTCGCGTGCACGGGAACGCTGGGCGCTTCCGGCGCCGGGCTCGCGGTGCTCGACGGGCGCGCTCGCGGCCCGGCCGCGCTCAGCCGTCGCTACGCGCGGCCCGAGCCGCGGCTCGCGGAGGGGCTCGCCCTCGCCGCGGCCGGCGCCCACGCCATGATCGACGTCTCGGACGGACTCGCCACCGACGCGGGTCACCTCGCTCGGCGCAGCGGCGTTCGGATCGAGCTCGCGCTGGCCCGGCTCCCCCTCGCCGACGGCGTCGCCGAAGTGGCGGCCCAGCTCGGCTCAGAGCCGGGGGCGTTCGCGGCTACGGCAGGCGAGGACTACGAGCTCTGCCTGTGCATCCCGCCGAACGCGCGCAGGGACGCGGAGGCCGCTGCCGCGAGCACGGGCCTAACGTGGATCGGGTGCGTCATGGACGGGCCGGTCGGTGTGGTCTTCGGAGATGTCGAGGGCGAGCTCGCGGGATACGAGCATTCCTTCTGATCGGCCAACACCCCCTGCCATCATGAGCACGCGGCTGAGAATCGCATCCGCAATGGCATGCGGATCGACGATGTACTCGCCCTGTGCGATTTGAGCACTGAGCATTGACAGTCTCGCCTCTCGTTCGGTGTGCACGCGGTTTCGCCTTGCTGCCAGTTTCCCCAACCTGGCTGCCGTAAACGGAAGCCACTGCTCCCGCTGGTTGCTAGGTGTAGCTGTAACGTACGACAGTGCTTGGCTCATGTCCAAAGCATCGGCGCGGGGTGACGAGCGCTACATGGGGTCCTGACCCCACTTTGCCGGTCGGCGCTACGCCCTGGCCGCCCGGCCGAGCGGTACCTGCTCGTACAGACTCGCGAACACGGCGATGCGCTGCGAGGCGCTGTAGAGCGGATTGCAGGCGGACAGGACCAGGCGTTCGTAGCCCTTGTTGGCCGTGATCCACAGCGACGTCGGGGTGACGATGCGCTGCATCTGGACCCGGTAGGTGAAGCGCGCGTAGGGCATCGTTACCACGATCAGGTTGCCCGGCTTGAGGTTGTTGAGATAGCGGAAGGGCGCGAGGTAGGTGGTCCGGTGCCCGGCGATGGCCACCGTGTCGCCAGGGACTCCGGGGAAGGCGGTCTCCGGATAGTGCCCGGGTCCCTCCTCGAGGCTGGCCGTATCGGTCCCCTGGATCACGGCGTAGCCGGCATGGAGAACGGGGAACTCGATCGTGCCGATCTGCTCACCCGTGACCGCCCGGCGGGCGTAGAGGCGCGCGTAGAAGGCGATCCGCCCGTCAGCGTCGGTGATCCCGGCGAGAACGCGATTGTCGAGCGGGGTCAGGGTGAGAGGCCGGTCCACGAGCCGGCGGTTGATGTCGCTCCGCTTGACCAAGGCAATCACCGCCGTCACGGGTTCCTGCCACAGCAGCGTCACCCCGGCGTCGATCACGAGCAGCAGCCCCGAGAGGATCAGCACCGACGAGGTCGCGCGCACGAGCCGCCTCACTGCCGGGTCACCGCCTCAGCGCCGACTTCGTTCCTCCGAGCGACCCCGGGCCGGCGTAGGTGACGGGTCCGCGCACGGTTATCGGCGCCGGCTCGGGCGCCGCCACGCCCGCCGAGCGGGCCGCGATGACGGCGACGCTCACGGCACAGCCGGCGACGATGCTCCACTCGAGCACGGCGGTGACCCCGAGCCCGCCTCCGGCGATGAGCAGCGTTCCCGTCTCGAGCACGCCGACGGGGCCGAGGCCGAACTGGGTCGCGTAATAGAGGATCACGAGCGCGACGGGGGCGAGGCCGGCGAGCACGAGGAGGAGGGCAACCGGAGCGCGGAGCCGGACCTCGGGGGCGACGATCCACATCCACAGGTGCAGCGCCGGAACGACGAGCGCGGCGGCGAACGGGTTCGCGACCCAGAGGACGAGCGAGATCGCGCACAGCACGAGCAGGACTGCCGCCCCCCCACCGCCGTCCGTGGGGTCTCCGCGCAGCCCGACCCGCCCGAGGATGAAGGCCCGGAGCGGGACCATGGCGAGCACGAGCACCACGGCGGCCGCCACGATCTCGACCAGCGTCCCGGCGTCGACCGGCACGGCGCCCGCGACGACGGGACCCGGCGTCGTGACGGGGACGAGGCCGAGCGCGCCGAGCGCGGCCAGGAACAGCGAGGCGAGCGCGAAGGGGAGCGCCGTGGCGAGTACCCATGCTGCCCAGCGTCCGACTTGATGCCCGCGGCGCCGGGCGCGCGCGAAGGCGTCGATCGTCGCGCACAGCACGGGCAGGATCAGGGTGAGCACGAGCAGGCGGATGGGCCACACCGGCACCGTCATCTTCTTGTAGAGCACGTACGCGCCCGGAGGCGGAATGTTCGGCCCCGCGTCGAGCGCGCTGATCGTCTGCAGGGCGGCGCTTCCGAGGCCTGCGAGCGCGGCCTTGTTCACCGGGGTGCGGGCGCTCGGGCCACGCTCCCCGGAGCGGGATAGGAGCACGGAGGGAATCCCTGCGGCGTTGAATGGCCCCTGCTCGGAGGCCGCCAGGGGGAACGCGAGCCGCGCGAGCTGAGCGACGAGGGTCGTACCACCCGGGGCGATCCCGGCCTGGCTGCGGACGGCGGCCGCCGCCGTGTTGCGGAGGAGAAGCGGGGCGAAGCTCTCGCTCCCCGACCAGGGCACGACGACGGGCTCGCTGACCCGGCCTCCAGCCATGTCGCCGAGGACGATCACAGCATCGATCGGTCCGCCGACGGTACCGGCGATCTGCGTCGCGCCGGCGAGGCCGGCGGAGCCGCTGGTCGAGATGAGCTCGACGGTCCGGTTCAGCGTGCGACCCGCGAGCACGCGGGCGAGCTCGATCAGGGTTGCGGTGCCCGAGAGGCTCGCCTCCGAGCCCGGGCCGAGGGCGTCGCGGTGGGCGATGACGACGATCCGGCCGGGCGAGGACCCGGTGTGCTCGGCGATCACGTTCTCGACCGTGCGCGTGCCCGCGGCCGTGTCGGCGGTGAAGAACTGCGTTCTGACCCTGAACCCGATTGGCTGCGCGGCCAGGCGCGCCGCGACCTGGTTAGCCACCCCGGTGTCGCCTGGCGACCCCGGCTGACGATGCGGGTAGTGCTTGGCGAAGTTCGCGAGCATGTTGAACGCCGCCTGCTCGTTGAACGCCGCAGGAGCGAGGTTCGTGGTGAGCGGGCCGGGCTCGTTGCGGAACGAGAAAGCGAGCGCTACCACCGCCACGAAGACGGGCAAAAACGCCGCCCGGTAGATCCGCGGGTTCAGCATGCGGGCCTTAGGGTAGCCGCACTAGGGGACCGCCTGCGCGAGCAACCCGCAACGTGCGACCGGTTCGCGGAGGGCGCGCTCTACCCTGTGTGTAGAAGAGGAGACGCACGGTGGCCGATCGCTCAGCCCGCATCCTGCTCGTCGACGACGAGCAGTCAGTTCAGACGCTTTTGTCGTACCCGCTACGCAAGGATGGCTACGAGGTGGTCCAGGCCACCGACGGGCGCCAGGCCCTGCTCCGGCTCGGCGAGCAGCCGTTCGATCTCGTCGTCCTCGACCTCATGCTCCCGGGCGTCGACGGGCTCGAGGTATGCCGCCGTCTGCGCAGCTACAGCTCGGTGCCGATCATCATGCTCACCGCCAAGTCAGAGGAGATCGACAAGGTCGTCGGACTCGAGCTCGGCGCCGACGACTACATCACCAAGCCGTTCTCGATGCGCGAATTCCGCAGCCGGATCAAGGCCGTGCTCCGTCGCGCCGAGATGAGCCGCCCGGATGAGACCGCCCCCGACGAGGCGCCCCTGTTCGTGCGCGAGCTGAAGATCGACTTTCCCAAGCGTTCGGTCCGGGTCCGCGGCGACGAGGCCCAGCTCACGTTCGTCGAGTTCGAGATCGTCTCCGCCCTCGCCCGCGCCCCCGGCCGCGTGTTCACCCGCGACATGCTCCTGGCGCGCGTCTGGGGCGACTCGGCGTACCGCGACCCACGCACCATCGACGTCCACATCCGCCACCTACGCGAGAAGATCGAGGCGGATCCCAAGGATCCCGAGTACCTGTTCACAGTCCGGGGGGTTGGGTACCGATTCCGCGACACCGACGTCTAGACCTCGTCCGTCGCCTGCGGGCGGCCCTGGACACGCTGCGCCGCCGGTTGGCCGTCGCCGTCAGCCTGAACTCGCTGCGCAATCGCGTGACGCTCGTGTTCTTCGCGATCACCTTCCTGGCCATCGTCGTGCTCTACATGTACGTGGCCCCCGGCCTGCGCTCGCGGCTGCTGAACGATCAGCTCCACTCGCTCGCCACCGCCGCCCGGCGCACCTCGGGCCAGATCGAGCAGACGATCGGGAGCAGCCTCGGCGGACCCGATGTCCAGGGCGTCGTCGAGCGGGCCGGGCTCATCTCGGGCAACCGCGTGACACTCCTATCGGTCTCGTTCGCCGGCGGTCGACCCCAGCTGGCCGCCTTCGCCGACTCGAGCCTGTCTCACGTGGCCACCGAGGACCTGCGTTTCGGGCCCGCGCACGAGGCGGCCTCGACGGGAAAGATGGCGACGGGTATCGAGACCGCCGCGACGGGGACCGTGGCCGAAGCGGCGCTCCCACTCTTCCATGGGGGCCAGCTCGCGCGGGTCGTCGTGTACTCGGCTCCGGTCAGCGACGTCGTCCGCTCGAGCGCGATCGTCCGCCACGAGATCCTCGTCGCGGGCGGGCTCGCGCTCCTGCTCGCCCTGATCGGCGGCTACCTGGTGGCCCGTGCGCTCGCCCAGCGCGTCAAGCGCCTGGAGCGCGCGGTCGAGCAGGTCGCGAGCGGCGACTTCGCCCATCCGATCCCGGTCGACTCGAACGACGAGCTCGGGCAGCTCGCGGTCGCCTTCAACGACATGCAGCGCCAGCTCGCCCAGCTCGACCTGGCCCGCAAGCGCTTCATCGCCACGGCCTCGCACGAGCTGCGCACGCCCGTGTTCTCGCTCGGCGGGTTCGTCGAGCTCCTCCAGGACGAGGATCTCGACGAGGAGACGCGCCGTCGCTTCCTCGACCAGGTTCGCGACCAGGTCGAACGCCTGCGCAAGCTCTCGGTCGATCTGCTCGAGATCTCGCGGCTCGACTCGGGCTCACTCGAGCTCAGGCCCGAGCAGGTCGATCTCGGCGAGCTCACGCGCTCGGTGAGCGGCGAGTTCGAGCCCGCGCTCGCCCAGCACGACGCCCACCTCGAGCTCAGGCTGGCGACGCGAGCGGTGGAGGCCCTTTGCGATCCTGTCCGCGTTGCCCAGATCATGCGAATCCTGCTCGACAACGCGCTCACCCACAACCCGCCGGGCACGCGCATCGTGGTGACCGCGGTGCGGGAGGACGGCCATATCGTCCTCGCCGTGCGCGACGACGGCGTCGGCATCCCCCAGCACGCGCTGGCGCGGATCTTCGAGCCCTTCTACACCGCCAACGAAGGCCAGGGCTCGGGTCTGGGGCTGGCCATCGCCAGCGAGCTCGCCGAGCGCATGTCGGGGCGCCTGACGGTGGAGTCCGGACCGAACCGCACGACCCTGACGCTCGAGATCCCGGCATGAGGACGAGGACGACGCTCGTCGCGGTCCTGGTCGCGGCGGCGGCGGTGGCGGCCGCGTGCGGATCATCCGGGCACAAGCGCTCGGGGCCGCCCCCGTCCGGCCCCGGAGCGGCTGCCGTGGCGCAGGGATTCAACGCCGGCACGGTCTACCGCCGCGACAACCCCGGCGTGGTAACGATCCTCAGCGTCTTTCCCGGCGGGATCGGCCTGAACGCCGGCCAGGAGGTGCAAGGCTCGGGCTTCGTGGTCTCGCGTGACGGCCAGATCGTCACCAACGCGCACGTGGTCACCAACGCCTCCGGGGGCGGCTTGCACCGCGCCCGGGCGGTCTACGTGCAGTTCTCCGACGGCAACGAGGTCCCGGCGCGGATCGTCGGGACCGACCCCAACGCCGACGTCGCCCTGCTGCGCATCGACCCAGCGGGGCTGTCGCTGCACCCGCTCACCCTGGGCTCGAGCGCCTCGCTCACGGTCGGCGCGCCCGTGGCCGCGCTCGGCAGCCCCTTCGGCCAGGCCGGATCGATGTCGGTCGGGGTCATCTCGGCCACGAACCGTTTGATCCAGTCGCTCAACGGGTCGAGCGCCTCGAACGCGTTCTCGATCCCGGGGGCGATCCAGACCGACGCCGCCATCAATCACGGCAACTCAGGCGGCCCGCTCGTGAACGCCGCCGGCGCCGTGATCGGAATCAACTCCCAGATCGACTCCTCGAGCGGCGGAGGCCAGGGCGTCGGCTTCGCCGTGCCCGTGGACGCGATCGAGCGATCGGTGTCGCAGCTGCGGGCGCGCGGCTCGGTCGCCTACGCCTACATCGGCGTGGGCTCGGTCGATCTCTTTCCCCAGCTCGGACGGCGCCTGCACCTCGGCGCGACGCACGGAGCCTTCGTCCAGACCGTCGCCCCGGGCGGCCCGGCGGCCAGAGCCGGACTGCGCGGCGGCACCACCAAGTTCGAGTTCGACGCGGCCCGGTACGCGATCGGCGGCGACGTCATCACCAAGCTGAACGGACGCCCGCTGACCCTCGGCTACGACCTCTCGGACGCCGTCGCCCCGCTTAACCCAGGCCAGGTCATCACCCTCGAGCTGTGGCGCCGCGGGGTGCCGCGCCAGCTCAAGCTCACCCTCGGCAAGCGGCCCAGCTCCGGCGGCGAGTAACGATGCGCGACCTCGTGCTCGACCTCGCGCTGCGCCTGCGCGAGGTCGTCCTTCCCGAGCTCGGCTCGCACGCGGGTCGCGCCCAGGGCGCCGCTGGAGCCGGCGGCGACGTCACCTTCGCCATCGACGCCGCCGCTGAGCGCGAGCTCGAGGCGTTCGTGGCCGCGCGCGCCCCCCGGCTCGCCTTCTACTCCGAGGACCGCGGGCTCGTCGCGCCCGGCGATGCCACCCACGTCCTCCTCGTCGATCCCATCGACGGAACCCGCCCGGCCATGGCCGGCCTCGAGTCCGCTTGCGTCGCCGTCGCGCTCGCCCCCCTCGGTGACGGGGCGCCGACCATGGCCGACGTCGAGATCGGCTGCGTGGTGGAGATCAAGTCGGGCGCGTCGTTTGTGGCCGTGCGCGGCAGCGGCGTGGAGGCGCTGGGGGGCGTGCGGCTGAGCGCGAACGCGGCCGTCGAGCGGATGTTCTGGGGCTACGGGTTCCGCGGTCGCCCGGCACGGCCGACGGCCGAGGTCCTCGGCGATCTCATCGATGCCTCATCGGTGCTCGGCGGAACCTTCGAGCTCGGCTCGCAGGCCTTCGCGATGACGCGGATCGTGACCGGCCAGCTCGACGCGGTGATCGAGGTCGGCTCGCGCCTGATCGACGACGTCCCCGGCCTGCGCGAGGAATTCGAGCGCGTCGGGCACGGGCACGTGCTCAACAACTCTCCCTACGACCTCGCCGCACCCGCGCTGTGCCTGCTCGAGGCGGGCGGGGTCGTGAGCGATGGGTGGGGCCGCCCGCTCGACGACCGCCCGCTCCTGGGAGCGGGGCACGAGTTCCAGATCTCGTCGATCTCCGCCGCCAACGCCGCGCTCCACGCCCAGCTCGTCGCGGCCATCGATGCCGGCGTGGCGCGCCTGGCGGCGTCGCGGAGCTGAGCCGGCCCCCGCGTGGCGCGCGTGGTGGCGTCGCTGAGCTGAGCCGGCCCGCGCGTGGCGCGCGTGGTGGCGTCGCTGAGCGGAGCCGGCCCGATATCTTCCGGCGCCCTTCGACGACCACGCGGCTGAACCTGTAGAAAACCGCCACCATGCTCCAGCCCGTTCCTGTAGGAACGAAGTTCCTGTCCGATTACGCCAGCATCGCCGGGCGCTCGCTCGCCGAGGAGATCCGGGCGCTCGCCGAGCCCCTGGCCGGCAAGCGCGTCCTCCATGTCTCGGCCACCGCTTTCGGCGGCGGCGTGTCCGAGATCCTCTACACGCTCGTGCCGCTCATGGTTGACGTGGGGCTTGCCTGCGAGTGGCAGGTGATCTATGGGCGCGAGGAGTTCTTCAACGCGACAAAGGTCATGCACAACGCGCTCCAGGGGAGCCCACGAGGACTCTCAGACGACGAGTGGGCCACCTGGCACCGCTACAACCAGATCAACGCCGAGGAGCTCTCGGAAGGCTGGGACGTGTGCATCGTCCACGACCCCCAGCCCGCGGCGCTCCGCACTCTCGTCCCCGACAAGGCCGAGCACTGGATCTGGCGCTGTCACATCGACCTCTCCAGTCCCAATCCGGACACCCTCGCGCGTCTGCTTCCTTACCTGAACGAGTACCCCGCCGCCGTCTTCCATATGGATCAGTATGTTCCGTCCGGTCTGGAAGCTCGGCCCCACCTGATCCCGCCGGCGATCGACCCGCTCGCCCCGAAGAACATGGCGTTCTCCACCGACGACGCCGTCTACATCTGCGGTCAGTTCGGGATCGACGTCGACCGTCCGCTCATGTGTCAGGTGTCCCGCTTCGACCCCTGGAAGGACCCCCTGGGCGTGATCGACGCCTACCGCATCGTCAAGGACACCCACCCCGACGTCCAGCTCGCGCTCGTCGGCTCGATGGCGACCGACGATCCCGAGGGGTGGGACTACTTCAACGCCACCGTCGCCCACGCCAACGGCGACCCCGACATCCACATCTACAACAACTTCAACAACGTCGGCTCGATCGAGGTCAACGCCTTCCAATCGCACGCCGACGTCGTGATCCAGAAGTCGATCCGCGAGGGCTTCGGCCTCACCGTGACCGAGTCGCTGTGGAAGGCGCGCCCCACCATCGGAGGCAAGGTCGGCGGCATCCCCCTTCAGATCACCGACGGCGAATCGGGCTTCCTCGTCACCAGTGTCGAGGAGTGCGCTCAGCGCTCGCTCGAGATCCTCGCCGATCCCGGCCTCGGCAAGCGCCTCGGCCGCGCGGGCAAGGAGGCCGCGCGGAAGCGCTTCCTGACTCCGCGGCTGCTGCGGGACTGGCTCTCGCTCTTCACCGAGCTCACGGCCGGCTGAGCGGATGTCTGTCTCCTCGACGCCCCTGGTCGGCTGATCGCATGTCGGTCGGCTCGGCGCCCCTCGTCCTGGTTTCGAACCGCGGTCCCGTCACGTTCGAAGCCGGAGGCGAAGTGCGGCGAGGCACGGGCGGTCTGGTCACGGCCCTCACCGGACTCGCCTCCCACCGTGAGGTCACCTGGATCGCCTCGGCCATGACCGACGAGGACGTCGCCGTCGCCGAGCGCCACCACGGCCGGCCCTTCCCCGTCCGCGCTCCCGACGGCGGTGAGTACAACGTCAAGCTCGTCGCCTCCGACGCCGAGGCCTACGACCGCTTCTACAACATCATCGCGAACCCGATGCTGTGGTTCATCCAGCACTACCTGTGGGACCTCTCGAACGCGCCCGACATCCGCCGCAACGAGATGGAGGCGTTCGAGTTCGGCTACAACGTCGTCAACGAAGACCTCGCGCGCGCCGTGCTCGAGGAGATCGAAGGCGTCTCCGAACCGGTGGTCATGGTCCACGACTACCACCTCTACACCCTGCCCGCGCTCATCCGCCGCGAGCGCCCGGACGCGTTCCTGCACCACTTCGTCCACATCCCCTGGACCCAGTCTGATTCCTGGCGCGTGCTCCCGTCGGTGATCAGAACCGAGATCTACAACGGCATTCTCGCCAACGACATCGTCGGCTTCCACACCCGCTCCTACCGCCGCAACTTCCTCCAGTGCTGCCGTGACCTGCTCGATTGCGACGTCGACTTCGAGAAGGGGCTCGTCGAGCTCGGCGACCGCGAGGTGTGGGTTCGCGCCTACCCGTTGCCGATCGACGCCAACGGCGTGCGCGCCGTCGTCCGCCGCCCGCGGACGCTCGCCTTCGAGCAAGAGCTCCTGCGCCGCCGGCGCGATCACATGATCCTCCGCGTCGACCGCGCCGACCTGTCCAAGAACGTCCTGCGCGGGTTCAGCGCCTTCGATGTCTTCCTCGAGCAACACCCCGAGTTCCGCGAGAACGTCAGCTTCATCGCCCAGCTCATGCCCTCACGAACCGACGTCCCCGAGTACGCCGAGTACCTGGAGCGGATCGAGGCGGTCGTCGCGGTCGTCAACCACCGCCACGGCTCCCCGGACTGGATGCCGATCCAGCTCAAGCTCCGCGACGATCTCGAGGAGGCGGTCGCCGCCTACAAGCACTACGACGTCCTCATCGTCAACGCCATGTTCGACGGCATGAACCTCGTGGCCAAGGAAGGTCCGCTCGTCAACGAGCGCGCCGGCGTGTCCATCCTCTCCGAGAACACCGGCGCCCACGAAGAGCTCGGCGAGTACGCCCTCTCGGTCAACCCCTTCGACATCCAGGAGCTGGCGGACTCGATCCACGCCGCCCTGACCATGCCCCTAGCTGAGCGCGAGCGCCGTCACGAGGGTCTGAAGTCGATCGTCACCCAACGCAATCCGGGCGACTGGGTCGACGACCAGCTCGCCGACATCCGCATGAAGGCGTCAAAGAATCAGGGATGAATCTTCTCGCCCCGCTCCAGCATCTCGACGAACTTCTGGATCCGCCTAGCCCGCGTCTCCGGACGCTTGGCGTCGTGGATCCGATGCAGGATGGCATAGCGATTGACGCGGTTCAGCGTCGCGAAGAACGCCGCCGCCTCCGGCCTGCGCTCTAGCTCCGCGGCCAGGTCCTCCGGCACCGTCGCCCTGCTCTGAGGCTCATACGCGGCCTCCCACCGCCCGTCGGCCTGCGCGAGCTCGACCTGGGTTAACCCTGCCGGGCGCATTCGCCCCTCGTCGATCAGCCGCGTGGCCTTCTCGCGATTGATCTGCGACCACTTGCTGCGCGGCCTGCGCGGCGTGTAACGCTGCAGCCAGGCGGCCTCGTCGTGCGGGGCGGCCTGACCATCGATCCACCCAAAGCACAGCGCCACCTCCACCGCCTCGGCCTGCGAGACGCTCTCGTCTCCCGAGCCCTTCTTGGCGAACTTCAGCCAAGCCCCGGCCGCACTGCCGTGATGCTGCTCCAGCCACCGCTCCCACTCGAGCGCGGTGGCGAACGAGACGATCGGCAGGTCCTTGCGCTCGGGCACGGCACGAGTATCGCGCGGGGCGGGGCGGGCTTGTGCGCGGCGGGGCGGGGTTTGCGCGCGGCTTGCGCGCGCCGTCGCGCGAGGCGGGGCGGGCCGAGCGCCCGCGCCACCGCCCGGCCCCGCGGAGCGCCGGCGGCGACCCTCGCTGCGGATGGCGACCCTCGCTGCGGATGGCGACCCTCGCTGCGTTTTGCTCGTATTTCAATGGTTTCGCAACACACCCCCGCAAACCGGGCCGCCCCGGACCCCCGGCGACCGGTCGCGGGCACGACCGCTCTATACTCGACCGTCGCCCCGCAGGCTCGACGCCGCCGGCGGCATTTTCCATGTCCGAACCGATCCTCTACGACCTCATGCTCCTGCTCTCGTCGACCGCCGACGAGGAGCGCCGCGCGAAGATCCTCACCGACGTTCAGGAGATGATCACCGGGGGTGACGGCGAGATCGTGCGCAACGACGACTGGGGAATGCGAACCCTGGCCTTCGAGATCAACCATCAGACCGACTCCGAGTACCACCTGCTGCAGTTCACGGCACCGGCGACGCTGCTGGAGCCCCTCGCCTACAACCTCAAGATCCTCGACGGCGTTCTGCGCTTCCGGATCATCAAGGTTCTTCCGGGAACGCCGCCGCCGCCAGAGCCGCGCGCCGTCCCCGCGGCCGCCGCGCCCGTCGCGGACGAGTAGTCCTGGGCCTCGGCCCGCCTCTGGCGGTCGAGCGCCCCGGCCCCCGCGCGGCCTCACGCCGCACCCGCGCCCCGCTCGCCGGCCTCCCACCCGTGACGACATTCCAACGCCGGTCACGTGACACGCCCGCCCTCGTCAATTCTTCCGCCAGTTTCCGGGGAGGCTGAATGTTGCCGACCGCGGCCCGCCTAGACTCGCTCCTACGAACTTGACGATCTCCGGAAAGGAGCCCGCATGGCAGGTACAAACATCAACCGAGTCGTGATGACCGGCAATCTGACGCGTGATCCTGATCTGCGCTCGACCCCCAACGGGCTCAGCATCTGCAAGCTGCGGATCGCCGTCAACACCCGGCGCAAGAACAACCAGAGCGGGGAGTGGGAGGAGAAGCCGAACTTCTTCGACGTCACCGTCTTCGGCGGGCAGGGCGAGAACTGCTCGCGCTACCTCTCGAAGGGGCGTCCGGTCGCCATTGACGGGCGTCTCGAATGGCGCGAATGGGAGCAGGACGGCATAAAGCGCCAGGCAGTCGATATCATCGCTGATTCCGTGCAGTTCCTCGGCGGGCGTGATGACGCCGGCGGCGCGAGCGGAAACGGGTTCTCCGTCAGCCGTGCGGCGAGCGAGAGCGATGTCCCGGTCCACACCGGCGACTTCGAGACCGCTCCCGTGGCAGCGGGAGCCGGCGACGACGACATCCCCTTCTAAGAGGTTCTCAATTGGCAAAGCAACGACGACGGCCGGTACGCCGGCGCGACAGGAAGGGCGGACCGACTTCCGGTCGGCGCAAGCCATGCCCGTACTGTCGCGACAAGATCGACCGGGTCGACTACAAGGATGTCGGTGCGCTCCGCCGGTTCATCTCCGAACGGGGCAAGATCCGCTCCCGGCGGATCACCGGCGCCTGCCGCCGTCATCAGAGTCAGATCGCACGTGCCGTGAAGCGCGCGCGCGAGCTCGCGCTGCTGCCCTACGTCGCCGAGACCGCGGGCGGCGACCGGGGCGAGCGCGGCTTCCGCGGCGATCGTGACCGCGAACGCTAGCTAGAGCGAATAGTCGTGCCCCAGGCCATCCTTCTCCAAGATGTCGAGCAGCTCGGCGAGCGCGGGACCGTCGTCGAGGTCTCGCCCGGGTACCTGCGCAACTACCTGCTGCCGCGCAAGCTCGCCGAGCCCGCGACCAAGGGATCCGTGGAGGCGGCCAAGCGGCGCCAGGAGGCGGCCGAGCGCGCCAAGCGCGACGCCGTACAGCGCTCGCAGGAGAGCGCCGCGCTCCTCGGCCGCACGGTGCTGACGATCCCGCAGCAGGCGGGTGACGATGGGCGTCTGTTCGGGTCGGTGACGACGCAGGACATCGCCGACGCGATCCGCGAGGCCCGCGGCATCAAGATCGACCGCAGGAAGATCCACCTCGACGAGCCGATTCGCAATATCGGCACCTACATGGTGGTAGTCGAGATCGCCGATGACGTGACGGCGGCGGTCAAGACGATGGTCGTCGAGCAGCGCTAGCGCGCTAGACGCAGCGCGCTCCGCGGACCCGGGAGTTCGGCGCCAGAATCGGCCCCGCGCCCGAGCCTTGGACCGAACTCCAAACTCCGATGGCCGAAGGCCGCGAACTCCTCGCTGATTGCGGGAGGACGCGGGGCGAGTCGACCTGACCCCGATCTACACTCGATCGCCGCCATGAGCACCATCACCCAGCTCGCCGTCCCCCCGCACAACCTCGAGGCTGAGAAGTCTGTCCTCGGGGCTGTGCTCCTCGAGGAACGCCACCTCTACGGCCTCCTCGTCGAGGAGGGGCTCCGGCCCGATCACTTCTATCGCGAGCAGCACGGCGCGGTGTTCGCGGCCATGCTCGAGCTCCACAACGCGAGCCGGAAGATCGACCACCTAACGGTCTCGGAAGCCCTCCGCCAGTCGGGCAAGCTGGCGGAGATCGGCGGGCCCGAGACGATCGACGAGCTCGCCGGCTGGGTGCCGGCCGCGGGCCACGCGCGCGAGTACGGGCGGATCGTGCGCGACAACGCACAACTGCGCGCGCTTCTCTCCACCACCTATGAGATCCAGGCCAGCGTCGTCGGTCGCGAGGCGCCGGCGCGCGAGCTCGTCGAGCGCGCCGAGCAGGCCGTGCTCGAGGTCGCGCACGACGACCGCCAGAAGAAGTTCCGCTCGATCGGCGACATCCTCGAGGACGAGACCGACAAGCTGCATCGGCTGTCGGTGGCCAAGACGCCGCTCACGGGGACGCCGACCGGCTTCAAGGACCTCGACGAGCTCACCGGGGGCTTCCAGCCCGGCAACCTCATCATCATCGCCGCGCGGCCCTCGATGGGGAAGTCGGCGCTGGTGACGAACATGGCGGAGAACGCCGTCCTCGCCGGCTTTCCCGTCGCCCTCTTCTCGCTCGAGATGTCCGAGTCCGAGCTCGCCCAGCGCTTCGTCGCGTCCCAGGCACGGATCAGGGGCGAGGAGTTGCGCAAAGGCCGGGTCGCCGAGGAGCGCTGGGGCAAGATCCTCGCCGCCTGCCAGCGGCTCGCCGACGCCCCGCTCCGCGTCGACGACTCCAGCGACATCGGCGTGCTCGAGGTCCGCGCCAAATCACGACGTCTCCATCACGAGCTCGACGGCGGCCTCGGCATGGTCATCGTCGACTACCTCCAGCTCATGCGCCACGAGGGCCGGGTCGAGAACCGGGTCGAGCAGGTGGGCCAGATCAGCCGCGGCCTCAAGGGGCTCGCACGCGAGCTGAACGTGCCCGTCATTGCCCTCTCCCAGCTCAGCCGCGCCGTCGAGCAACGCGGCGGCGAGAAGCGGCCGATCCTCTCCGATCTACGAGAAAGTGGTAACTTGGAGCAGGACGCGGACCTCGTCATGTTCATCTACCGCGAGGAGTACTACGACAAGGACTCCGAGCGTCCCGGCGAGGCCGACATCATCATCGCCAAGCACCGCAACGGGCCGATCGGCGACGTCGTCCTCACGTTCCAGAAGGAGTATCCGAAGTTCATGAACTTCGCCGGCGACCGTTTCGCGGCATGAGCACGAGCAGGAGCAGGAGCACGAGCCAGCCCTGCGTGCTGGGCGTCTGCGACGGCACCGGCTTCGTCTACGACGAGGAGACGAACACGGCCTACGCGTGCCGCTGCCGCCCCCAGATCGTCGCGCGGGCGAAGGCGCGCAGCCTCTCCGCCGTGATCCCCAAGCGCTATCGGGACGTCGCCTTCGAGCGTCCGCCGGTGACGGACATCGAACCCAGCGTCGTCACCGCCGTGCGGCGCTACGCGGACACGATCGACGAGCGACTCGACGCCGGGCGTGGTCTGTGGTTCATGGGCCCGGTGGGGACGGGTAAGACGACGCTGGCGATGCTTGTCTCGAAGGCCGCGATCAGCGCCGGCCGTTCGGTCGCGATCTACTCGCTGCCGCGGCTCCTGAACGAGATCCGCGAGACCCACCGCTTCGAGCGCTCGCACGTCGACCTGCTCGATCGCCTGACCGCCGTCGACCTTCTCCACGTCGACGATGTCGGCGCCGAGCGCTCAACCGACTGGGTGCTCGAGGAGCTGTACTCGATCGTCAACGCGCGCTACCAGGACGGGCGCTCGATCATCATCACCACCAATATCCTCGACCGTGGGGCCCTGTGCGAGCAGATCACCGAGCGCACCGTCTCACGGCTGACCGAGATGTGTGACGAGATCCCGCTGCTCGGCCACGACCACCGGATGGACCTGCGTTCGGCCTGACCGCGTCGCAGCTGCGACGATTGCCGCCGTGTGGGAAAACCTGTCGACGCAGCTGAAGGGACGGCTCGTGGTCCTCGAGCCGCTCGCTCCCGAGCACCTCGATGACCTCTACGAAGCGGCCCAGCCGTCCGAGATCTGGGACTGGTGGCCGCTCAACCCTGCCGTCGATCGGCTCACCTTCACGCGCTGGTTCGGCGGCGTGCTCGAAGCCATGGCCTACGGCCGCGAGGCCCACTTCGCCACGATCGACGCGGAGACTGGTCGCCCGCTCGGCAGCACGAGCTACTGCACGCTCAGACCCGACGACCGCGGGCTCGAGATCGGGTGGACGTGGCTCACGCCGCCGGCGTGGGGCACCGGAGTCAACGCCGAAGCGAAGTACCTCCAGCTCCGCCACGCGTTCGAGGACCTCGGCTCCCAGCGCGTCGAGTTCGAGACCGACGAGCTCAACGCTCGCTCCCGGCGAGCTCTCGAGTCGCTCCCGGCCGTCTACGAAGGGATACGGCGAGACTGCACCCTCATGCCTGACGGGCGCCGTCGGAGCTCGGCCATCTACTCGATCCTCGATTCAGAGTGGCCTGACGTACGCGCCAACCTCGAGCGCCGCGTTCAAGCGCACGTCGGCCGCGCCTCCTGAGTCCCTGCCCGACCGACCGAGCCGCGGCCCGCGTTCAAGCGAGCGCCCTCAGCGCTCGTGCCGAGGCCCGCGCAGCCTGGGCATCTTGCTCGGCTCGAGCCGACCCCGGGGAGCCGACGGCGCTCGCCGCCGCGCCTCCCGCTCGCGCTCCCGATCCTCGCTCAGCCCGACTTCCAGGAAGACCAAGCCGGTGAGGATCACGAGCCCGGACCCGATCAGGACCATCGCGAGCACCTGGCCGGTTACCCCGGGGACCACGGCGGCACAAACCGTGCCGGCCATGACCAGCGCGACGGCGAATCCGTAGACAATGAATCTTCCGCGCTTGCTCACCACTCAAGCGTAGTACGCCGGACCTCGCGGCCCACCAAGTCGACCGGGCAACAGGAGTCAGGACGTTGACGCGCGCACCATTAGAGTTCGGGCGGAAATGCGGGCCATCCAGATCGTCGACCTCACGGGCCCGGACACGGCACTGAGGCTGGTCGACCTGGCGGAGCCCGAGCCCTCGCACATGATGAGCCCCGGCTCGGGTGTGCTCGTCGACGTCGAGGTCGCAGGCGTCTCGTTTCCCGAGCTCCTCCAGACTCGCGGCGAGTACCAATTCAGGCCGCCGTTGCCGTTCGTGCCCGGCTCCGAGGTCGCGGGGGTCGTGCGCAGCGCGCCAGATGGCGCTTCGGTTCGGCCCGGCGACAGGGTGGCGGCCTTCTGCATGCTGGGCGGGTTCGCCGAGGTCACGGTCGCCCCCGAGGTGCTCACCTTCCCGCTCTCCGACGCCCTCGACTTCGCCCAAGGCGCCGGGCTGATCCTCAATTACCACACCGCCTACTTCTCCCTCGCCGTCAGAGGACGGCTGAAGGAGGGCGAAACGGTGCTCGTGCACGGGGCCGCCGGCGGCGTGGGGACGGCGTCGCTACAGGTCGCCAAGGGACTCGGAGCGAGGACGCTGGCGGTAGTCTCGAGCGACGAGAAGGAGGCGGTCGCCCGCGCGGCCGGAGCCGATGAGGTGCTCCGTGCCGATGGTCCGTGGAAGGATGAGGCCAAGGAGCTCACCAAAGGTGGGGTCGACGTCGTGCTCGACCCCGTGGGCGGCGATCGGTTCACCGACAGCCTGAGATCGCTCCGGGAGGGGGGCCGGCTCGTCGTCGTCGGCTTCGCCGGGGGCGCCATCCCCGAGGTCAAGGTCAACCGCCTGCTCCTCGGTAACACCGAAGTGGTCGGCGCGGCGTGGGGCGCGCACGTCCTCGCCCGGCCGGAGCGGAGCGCGGCCATCGGTCGCGCCGTGGAGGAGCTGATCGACGCCGGCCACGTGCGGCCGATCGTCGGGCTTCGCTATCCGCTGGAGGAGGCGTCAGAGGCGCTGCGAGCGCTTGACGAGCGGCGGGCAACGGGCAAGATCGTGCTGGACGTCCGGTAACGAGGGGAGTCCCGAAGCGCTGACCGCGGCGATAGCGGCGGCGCCCCCTACACTGGACGCCGTCATGCCTGGCATCGTCATCGTCGGCGCCCAGTGGGGCGACGAGGGAAAAGGGAAGATCACCGACCTGCTCGCCGAGCGCGCGGACGCGGTCGTGCGTTTCCAGGGCGGCAACAACGCCGGCCATACGATCGTCCGCGAGGGCCAGACCTACAAGCTCCACTTGATGCCCTCGGGCATCCTCCATCCCGGCAAGCTGTGCGTGATCGGCAACGGCGTCGTGATCGACCCCAAGGTCCTCACCGACGAGCTCGACGAGCTCCGCCGGCGCCGCATCGACACCCACGCGTTGCGCATCTCGGCCAACGCGCACATGATCATGCCCTACCACATGATGCTCGACCACGCGGGCGAGGCGCGGCTCGGGAAGCTCCAGATCGGTACCACCCGGCGCGGCATCGGACCGTGTTACGAGGACAAGGCGGCGCGCCTCGGCATCCGCGTCCAGGACCTGCTCGACGAGAAGATCCTCAAGAAGAAGATCGTCGTCGCCCTCGAGCCCAAGCGCCTCTCACTGCGTCCGTTCGCCAAGGACCCGCAGCTCGATCTGCAGACCATGACCGAGGAGTACTTGTCTTACGGGCACCGGATCGAGCCCTACATCGCCGACACGAGCCGGCTCGTGTGCCAGCACCTCGACGAGGGCGCGACCGTCCTCTTCGAAGGCGCCCAGGGGGCTCTCCTCGACGTCGATCACGGCACCTATCCCTTCGTCACCTCCTCGAACCCGATCGCCGGCGCCGCGTGCGTGGGGGCGGGCGTCGGACCCAGGGACATCGACGAGGTGTGGGGCGTGACCAAGGCGTACGGGACGCGCGTAGGAGCTGGGCCGTTCCCCACCGAGCTCGACGGCGAGCTCGCCGAGGAGCTGCGCGACCGGGGCGGCGAGTACGGCACGACGACCGGTCGCGCCCGAAGGATCGGCTGGATCGATCTCGTCGCGCTCCGCTATACGGCGAGGATCAACTCGCTCACCGCCCTCGCCGTGACCAAGCTTGACGTGCTCTCGGGCCTGTCCGAGATCCAGGTGTGCACGCGCTACCGAGGGGCCGAGGGAGCGGAGTTCGACCACTTCCCCTACCACCAGACCGTCCTTCACCACGCGACCGGCGAATACGAGACGCTGCCTGGCTGGAGCGAGGACCTGACCGAATGCCGCGCCGAGGAGGAGCTCCCGGAGGCCGCGCGCGAGTACCTGCAGTTCATCGGCGACTTCGTCGGCGTCCCCATCGCCGTGATCGGCGTGGGACCGAGCCGCGACCAAGTCATCTGGACCAAGGCGAGCCAGGGTATGGCAAGCGCCGCCGCGGCCGCCGCCTCCTAGCGGGCGCCGTTCGACACGGCCTTAGCAAGGGCCTTGCGGTCTTGCTCGAGCGCAGCTAGGGTGGCGTCCCCCGGGGCAGACTGGGGCGATGTGAGGAAGAGGGGTCGTGGGGTTGGTGTTGAGCCGAGTTATGAGGCTGGTCGTAGCCGGCGCGGTGGCGATCGCCGCCGCCAGCTTCCCAGGGGCGGCGTCGGCGGCGATGAGCACGATCTCGCCGGTCGCGTTCGCGTCCGCCGCGGCGCAGCCGTTCAGCGGCACGGTGGCGACGTTCACGGCGACCGACTCCGGGCCTTTCGACGTCAGCATCAACTGGGGCGACGGCAGCACTCTCGATAACGAGACCATCTCGCCCACCAAGGCGGCCAGCTACGACGTCCCAGGCTCACACACCTACGGGCACGAAGGCACCTACCAGGTCAAAGTCACCGTCGGCGACACCACCGACAAGGACGCCACGCAGATGACGACCACGAGCACGACCGATACGTCGGACGCGTCTCTGAGCGCCGGTGCCGTCCCCGTCGCGGCCACGGCAGGCCAGGCGTTCAGCGGCCCCATCGCCACGTTCACCGATCCTGACACGTCGGGTGGCACCGCGGTCTACTCAGCCTCGATCGACTGGGGCGACGGAACGAACTCGCCTGGTGGCGTGACCGCCAGTCAGTCCGGCGGCTTCACCGTGCAGGGCGCCCACACTTGGCCGTGCTGCGCCGCGGCCAACTTCACCGTGACCGTCACGATCAGGGATTCCGGGGGCGCCAGCACGAGCGTCGCGGACAAGGCGGTCGTCGGACCGGGAACCACGCCACCCCCTTCGACTCCCCCGTTCCTGGTCACCACCACAGCACCGACCACGGGCCGGCGAGTCACCTTCGATGCTACGCCGCTGGACGCTGTCCACGGCGGTGCGATCGATCATCGGTGGGACCTAAATGGCGACGGCATTACCGAGCGCGACACCCATCACGCCCCGGCGGTGAAAATCGCCTATGGCCAGCCTGGCAGTTACACGATCACGCTGGTCACGACGTACCGCGATGGCACGACCTCGACCTTCCACGGGACCGAGACGGTGACCGGCCCGGTGACTCCGGGGTGCGGGATCTACTGCGGTACGAGCTTTCCGTTCCATGTGATGACGGCTCCCAGCGGAGCCGATTGCCAGCACACGCTGCACTTCGGCGTCGTCGACGCCGTCGGGGACTGCCTACGCCCCGTTGCCGGCGGAGCGTTCGAGGCCGATGGCAACTTGCGGGTCAACGGTCTGGACTTCTATCCCGACAATCCGAGCGCCCACGTCATACTCGACCCTACGCACGACACGATTTCCTCTGGCGGCGCCCAGGTCACACTGCAAGGCGGTGAGGTGGGCTTAGGTGACGAGGCAATCGACTGGACGGGGCTGGGTGGCGGCGGGACCAACCGGGCCGTCGTCCCTAACGTCCTCGGCTCGGGATCGCTCGAGGGCTTCCCCTTCGTCGGCAGCACGAGCCTCACGCTTACGTACGTCCTCGATTCGACGCCTGCCGGCCCGGGTAACCACGGGATCACCACCATCGGTGGCTACGTGATGTTGCCTGACTTTCTCGGGGGCATCTCGCTGAGCATCGGGGTGGGCATCGACAACAGCGACGGCCTGACGCTTGATCAGCTGCACGTGTCGGTCGACAACGCCCGCCTCAAGTTTCTGCCCGTCAAGATGCTCCAGATCGACTACGACCAGAGTGGGGCTCGGTGGAGCGGCAGCCTCGAGGTAACGGTGGGCACCTATGACGTCGGTGGAAGCATCGGCCTGCGCCCGCTCAACCCCAGCGACCCCGGCGGCGACCTGACCCTCGACCATCTCAGCATTCTCGTCGACGACCTCAACGTTTCGATCACTGCCGGGATCTTCCTGCAGCAGATCAACGCGGGCTTCACTCTGGGACCGCCGCACGACATCTTTATGGGCGGAGTACAGCTCACGGAGGGGCCCAAGATTGCCGACACGGCCCTGATCCAGCTCAACGGCGAGTTCACCGTGACCACCGGCGACCCGCTCGAGTTCAACCTGGCCGCCGAGCTGGACGTGCTCTCCTTCAAGGTGGGAACGGCGATGGTGGACTACCGCACCAACGGGCACCTGAGCTTCGACGCTCACGTCCGGGTCCCTTACTGGGATGACGGGCAGCCGGTGCCGGTGGCGTACATCCGCGCCGACGTGGACGGCTTCGTTGACGGCCCGACCGGCACGTGGCTGGCCGAAGGGCGGGCCGGAGCCTGCCTGGGCGTGTGCCTCGACGTGGACGCGCTCGCCTCCAACATCGCTGTCGCCGGATGCATCGGATTCGGCATCGGTAACGTCGGCGGCGCCTTCACCTTCAGCGACCGCGTCCTCCACCTCTTCGGGGGCTTGGGTGGGACGTGTGACCTGAGTGCGTACCGCCCCGTCGCGGCTTCGGCGCGGGCGGCCGCGGCGACGCGTACGCTGACCCTACCGCCCGGCACGCGCTTGGCCTCGTTCAGAGTCGCCGGGCAGGGCGCACCCCCGCTGGTCACCTTCACGGGCCCGCACGGACTAGCGG
>JAXDGF010000298.1:0-3575 GCA_034665165.1 Solirubrobacteraceae bacterium
GGCCGCGGGGGGGGGGGGGGGGGGTGGCGCCGCTTTCGTCGGGGACGAGGTCGGGGGCGGTCGGTCCAGGCGCCGCCGCGAGGCGCGCCAGCTCGGTCGCCGAGAGCGCCCGATCGTAGACGCGGACCTCGTCGATGTCGCCGGGGAAGTCGGAGGTCCCCAGGCAGCTGGCTTGCGGCGGGTAGCCGTCGACGTAGAACGGCGAGTCGTTGATCGGCGCTTCGTAGCTGATCCCGGAGCCCGCCATCGCCGGGCCGATCTGGTTGCCGTCGACGTAGAAGCGCATGTTGGTGCCGTCGAAGGTGCCCGCGACGAGGTGCCATTTGCCGTCGAAGACCGTCGCGTCGGGGGCCGGTTCGGAGAGGACCGGGACCGCCGTCGGGCCGGGCTGGCGAATGTAGAAGTGGAGGCCCGGGTTGCCGTTGTAGCCGGTGTAGAGGGCGTAGGAGGAGCCGCCGCAGGTCGGGCCGTCGTCGCCGCGACCGGCGATGTAGCGCAGCACCCCCGGGTTGCCGCTCTGCTTGATCCAGGCCAGCAAGGTGATGTGCTGGGGGGCGAGCAGGGGTGAGTTGACCTGAAGGTTGGTCGTGTTGGAGCCGGAGAGGTAGCCGCCGAACTTGCCTTCCGCGGTGCCGAAGTGCATCGAGCCGGGGGTGGCCGAGAGTGCCAGCCCGTTGCCGGAGACATCTTCGGTGTATTCGACGCCGCCGCTGGTGTGCGATTCGTTCAACGGCCACTGGGCGATCAGCGGGGACGCGGCCGCGGCCGTCCCGGCGCCGGCGAGCGCCGCCACCGCGATCGCGAGGCAGCACAGCATGGTTCGAGGACGGACACGGGCCACGGTGGCCGAGGCTAGGGGCACGGCGCGACCACCGCGACGGGGTCGACCCTGCACTTTCGGCCTAGACTTGCGGTCTCCCCTGTCTATGGAGCGGGCTGAAAGCAACCGGCTGGTGGAGCGCCGCGAGGAGCGGGGGCGTCTCCGTGACATCTGTGCGCGGGCGTCCGATGGCAGCGGCGCCGCAGCCGTGATCCTCGGTGAACCCGGCATCGGCAAGTCGTCCCTGCTGGGCGCCACGACGGCGGCGGCACCGGACATGCGGATCCTCCGCGCCCGTGGCGCGGAGATCGAGGCCGGATACCCTTTCGGGCTGGTTCGCCAGCTCTTCGAGCCGGTGCTGCTCGCACTGGACGACCAAGGTCGGGAGCGTCTGTTCACCGGGCCCGCCGCACCCGCCGCCGACGTGTTCGCGCCACCCGAGGCGCCGTCCCCCCCACGACCGGACTTGGAACTGGCCACCCTCGGGGGCCTCTACTGGGCGCTCGCTGCGGTGGCGCGCGAGCGACCGCTCCTGCTCGCGCTCGACGACCTGCAATGGGCGGACCCGCCGTCCCTCCGGTTCCTGCTGTTCCTCCTCCGCCGGATCGAGTCCTCGCCGGTGGCGATCGCCGCCGCGCTGCGGAGCGGTGGTCAGGCGAGCGGTCCACTCGGGGAGCTCCTCGACGATCCCGCCACCACGGTGATCGAGCCCCGGCCGCTCAGTGCGGACGGCATCGGCGAGCTGGTGGAGCGGCAGACGGGACAGCGGGCCCCCTCCGCCACCGTCCACTCGCTGCTCGAGATAACCGGCGGCAACCCCTTCTTCCTCCTCTCGTTGCTCGAGGAGCGGGCCGGGGACGCCGAGGCGGCGGCAAGCGGTGCCCCGGAGGCGGTGATGCGTTCGGTGAATCGACGGCTCGCCTCACTTCCGGAGGCGGCGCGCGAGATGGCGCTGCCCCTGGCGGTGCTGGGCGACGGGGCCCGGCCGGCCGCCGCGGGCCGATTGGCGGGGCTCGACGGCGCGGAGGCGGCGGACGCCGCCGCGGCCCTCGGCCTCGCCGGGCTGGTGGACGCGGACGCGGAGGAACTCGGCTTCTCGCATCCGATCGTCGCCGACGCCGTCTACCGGGCGGGCGCGCCTTCGGAGCGCGCGCGGCTCCATCTGGAGGCGGCGAGCATGCTCGAGGCCCGCTCGGCGCCGGTCGAGGAGGTCGCCGCCCAACTCTTGAGGGTCCCGGCGCCGCAACCGCGGGCCGAGCCGGTTCTGTCCGCGGCGGCCGACGACGCCCTGCGGCGGGGAGCCCCGGAGATCGCCTGCGCCTACCTGCAGCGCACGCTCGAGGAGCCGCTCTCCGTCCACCGTCGGGCGGACACGCTGCTGCGCCTGGGTGCCGCCCAGGCGCGCGCCGGCTCGCCGGCGGCGACCGCGAGCCTGGCCGAGTGCGTCGCCCTCGCCGAGGATCCGGAACGGGCGGCGACGGCGGCGATCGCCCTCGCCCGGATGCTCTACGCGGTGGGCGCGCCCAAGGAGGCCGTCGAACGCCTGGGCGGCTCGGCGCGTCAGTTGCGGCCCGCCTCGCCCCGGGAGGCGGCGAGGCTCGACGAGGAGCTGCTGTCGCTGGCCGACGTCGATCTCGCCAACCGCCGCTTCGCCCACAGCTTCGTCAAGCTCCCCGCCGCGAGCGACGACGGCGACCCCTTCTCCGCGGCGCACCTGGCGGTGACCCACCTGATGGCGGCCGAGAACGCCGCCACCGCCGCGGACCTCGCCGAGCGGGCCCTGGCCGACGACGTTCTCCTGCGCGCGACCCAGACCGGGTCGAGCCTCTTCTTCCTGCTGATCTTCGCGCTCGTCGTCGCCGACCGGTTCGACGTGGCGGCCCGTCACGCCGAGGCGGCCGCCGAGCTGGCCGGGCGGGAGAGCTCGGCGATCACCTTCGCCCTCGCCTGCTGGGCGCGGGGGCTCGTCGCCGTCTCGCGCGGCGCCATCGCCGAGGCCGAGGCCGAGCTTCAGATCGGCCTCGACGTGATCGCCCTGAACGATCTACCGGTGGTGGCCCAGCTCCTCGTCGTCACCTTCATCGAGGTGCTGATCCAGCGCGGCGACACCGACCGCGCCGTGCCCGCCGCGCAAGCGGTCGGCCTCGACCTGGACGAGCTCGACGACAGTACCCAAGGCACGGTCCTGCAGGTGATGCGCGGCAAGCTGCGGCTGGCGGAAGGCCGGACCGCCGAGGGGATCGAGGACGCGCTCGCGGCCGGGGAGCGACTGGCCTCCTGGGGCGTCGTCAACCCCGCGCTCTACGGCTGGCACACCGAGACGGCATTGGCGCTGGCGGGCGCCGGACAGATCGAAGAGGCAGGGGCGCTGGCCGCCGAGCAGCTACGCCTCGCCGGGGCCTGGGGCACCCCGCGGGCGCTCGGCGCCGCCCAACGGACCGCCGGGCTGCTGGTCGGCGGCGCGGAGGGGATCGAACGGCTCGAGCAGGCCCGGGAGGTGCTCGCCGGCTCCGGCGCCGAGCTCTCCCGGGCGCTCGTCCTCACCGACCTGGGAGCGGCGCTGCGTCGAGCCAACTCACGCTCGGCGGCCCGCCCGGTCCTGGCGGAGGCGCTCGAGCTGGCCCGCGCCTGCGGCGCCGGGCCGCTCGCCGAACGCGCCCACACCGAGCTCTGGGCGACTGGCTCAAGGCCGCGTGAACCGCTCCGCACCGGCCTCGACAGCCTGACCCCGAGCGAGCTGCGGATCGCCCGCCTC
>JAXDGF010000299.1:0-4012 GCA_034665165.1 Solirubrobacteraceae bacterium
AGCGCGAAGAGGATCGCGAGCGGCAGTCCCGGCCAGGCGATCGCCGCGACGAGCAGGGCGGAGCCGGAGTCGCAGATGACGACCAGCGTGCGGGGCCGGATGCGGTCGACGAGGGCGGATAAGAGCCCGCCGCCGATCAGGTAGGGCAGGAAGCTGAGCGCGAACGTCAGCGAGGCGAGCAGTGGCGATGCCGTCTCCCGGTAGACCCGCACGGTGAGCGCGACGGCGGCGATGCTCAGCCCGGCGACCGACGCGAACTGGGCCGCGAGCACGGCCCGGAGCTCACCGGAGGCGAGCGCGTCGCGGTAATAGAGCCGGTCGCCGGCGGGGAAGCTCACGGCCCGAGAGGTTCGGCGAAGAGCGCTCGCGTGGCGAACGATTCGCGCTGGCGCGTATCTTGATCGTCGTGACGCTGTTCTTGATCCGTGACCCGGACGAGCTCCTCGCCGTGCGTTTCGCGTGCTCGCCGGTGTGGGAGACGCTGGCCGCCGTGCGCACTTTCATCGATGACGAGACCCGCATCTACCACGAGCCGTGGCACGAGCTCGTGCGCGAGCGGACCAGCCACCTCGAGCTCACGTCTCTGTTCGCCGTCGAGCCGCTGCGCGGGTACGTGCCCGACTTCCTGACGCCGCCACCGCGGGTGCCGTGGCCGCGGCTGCGCGACCAGCTGGCGGAGATCGGACGGACGGCGCCTGAACAGGTTGCATACGAGCTCGAGCTCTGCCGTCGGAGCGTGAGCGATGCGGGCCATCGGCGCCGGCTCGAGAGCATGCTGGCCGATCCGCGGGCCGCGCGCGACCTCCTCGTCACCCGCATCCACGACGCGTGGCGAGCGCTCGTGGCACCGTTCTGGCCCCGGATCCGGACGCTGCTCGCCCGCGACGTCGAAGAGCGCTCGCGCAGGTTGGTCGAGGGCGGCCTGCGTGCCGCGCTCGATGAGCTCGACCCGCGCATTCGCTGGACTGCGCGCGGACTCTCGGTCGAGTCTCCGGAGCCTGAGACGGTGGGCATCGACGAGCGCGGGCTCGTGCTCATGCCGAGCGCTTACCTGTGGCCGCACGTCGCCGCCGTCGTTGACGAGCCGTGGCAACCGACGATCGTCTATCCGGCGCGCGGGGTGGCGGACCTGTGGCAGGCGCCCACGGTGGCCTCCGACGCGCTCGCGCGCCTCCTGGGACGCACCCGCGCGCTCGTGCTCGCGAGCCTAGAGCTCCCGCTCTCGACGACGGCGCTCGCGGCCCTGATCGAGGCCAGCCCGGCCGGGGTGTCACGTCACTTGCTGGCGCTGCGCGACGCCGGCTTGATTGCCGGAACGCGGCACGGTCACGAGGTCCGGTATGCGCGAACGGCGCTCGGATCGGCGCTGCTGCGGCGTGCCGCTGGTTGAGGGTCTACCGTTTGCCGCGAGCCGGCCTACTGGTCTCAGTAAACAACCAAGGAGACTGATCGATGCCGACATACCAGGATCTGGGGCTCGCGTCCCGCGGCGCGGTCGCCCGCGATGACACGCGCACGGTTTTCGGTCAGGTGATGGGCCTCGTCGCCGTTACGGTGGGTTGTACCGCGCTGGGCGCCTATCTCGGGCGCAACATGACCGGCGGCGCCGGGATCGTGCTGTTCATCGGCGTGTTCGCGTGCATCTTTGGACTCAACTGGGCCAACAGCCACGGCCGCGAACAGCTGGCGATCGGGCTCCTGTTCGGCATGGGGTTACTGCTCGGTCTCGCCGTCGCGCCGGTTATCTCCTTCTACGCGAAAGCGAACCCGTCCGCGTTGTGGCAGGCGGCCGGCACCACTGGTGCCTTCACCTTGGCCCTCGGGACCTTCGGTTATGCGACCCGCCGCGACCTCTCCTCGTGGGCGCGCACGCTGTTCTGGGCCCTGCTCGCGCTCATCGTGTTCGGGATCGTCGCCATCTTCGTCTCGATCCCGCACAGCAACATCATCTACTGCGTGCTCGGGCTCGTTATCTTCGGCGGCTTCACCATCGTCGACTTCAACCGCCTGCGTCGCGCCAACATGGACAGCGCCGTCCCAATCGCCGCCAGCATCTTCCTCGACATCTTCAACGTCTTCCTACTTCTGCTCAGGCTGTTCGGGGGCGGCGGCAACCGGAATTAGTTTGACAGCCGATACCGCCGGTATTAACGTACCGACGGTATGGGTCGAGCCCCGAAGAAGATGAAGCTCTACATGTTCCCGGGGTCGAACTCGTCCATAACGGGTCAGCTGATGCTCGACCACAAGGGCATCGACTACAAGCTCGTCAAGCTCCCGCCCGGCATGCACGCCTTCATCATGCTCGCCCTTGGGTTCGAGACCATGGGCGTCCCCGCGATCAAATGGGACGGTCGCCGCGTGCAGGGCCCGCGCTGGATCGCGCGGGCACTCGACGAGCTCGTGCCCGGGCGGCCCCGGTTTACGTCCGCCCCCGTCCAGCGCAAGGCCGTCGAGGACGCCGAGCGCTGGGGTGAAGGACTGCAGAATGCGACACGCCGGACCTTCTACGCCGCCGCGCGGCGCGATCGCAAGGCGTTCACCAGCGTCATCATCGCCGGGCGCGCGTTCCCGATGCGCGTCTTCCTCTGCGTCGGGTCGGGCATGATCATCCGCCTCGCCACCGGCGCCCATCGGGCCTCCGAGGACGCGGCCCGCGAGGACGTGGCCCTGCTCCCCGAGCGCCTGGATCAGATCGACGCCTGGATCGAAGACGGGATTCTCGGCGGCAGGGAGCTCAACGCGGCCGACTATCAGATCGGCGTCAACGTCGCTGCCCTGCTCTGCACTGAGGACCTGGCGCCGTTCGTGGTCGGGCGCCCGGCCGAGGCGCTGGCGCGGAGAGTGCTGCCCGAGTACGGCGGGCACGTCGGACGGGTCCTCCCGAGCGAATGGCTGCCGAGGGGGGAGACGGGCACCGACGCGGGGGGTGAACCGCCGCCGGTCAACGACATCACCGCTTTCCTGCGCCGAGCCGGGGTCGGCGAGGCGAAGATCGCGCAGCTGCTGAAGACCTAGTTTCCCTCGCTCGGGGCGCGGGTAGGCTGGGGGCATGATTCGCATGGGACGCGCGGTCGGGGGCCGGCGCCACTATTACTGACACCCGCGGCCGTGTGGGTCGCCCCGGGTCTCCACCGGTGAACGAGGGCAAAAGCGCATCGACGCCGCCACCAGACGAGGGGCGGACGCTCGCCGGGCGCTACGAGCTCGGTGACGTAATCGGTCGCGGCGGGATGGGGACGGTGTACCGCGCCGTCGATCTCATCCTCGGGCGCTCGGTGGCGGTGAAGACGCTGCCGTGGCTACTTGCCGATCAGGACCCGAACAACGTCGCGCGCTTCGAGCGCGAAGCGCGTGCCGCCGCCGCGCTCAGCCATCCCGCCGTCGTCTCCGTCTACGACACCGGCGTCGACGCCGGTACCCACTTCATCGTCATGGAGCTCGTCGAGGGCCGCAGTCTCGAGGCAGTCCTGCGCGAGCACGGTCCGATCGCGCCCGAGCGGGCGGCGAGCATCGCCAGCCGCGTCGCCGACGCGCTCGCGGCCGCCCACGCCCAGGGCATCGTCCACCGCGACATCAAGCCCGCCAACGTCATGCTCGCCAAGGACGGGTCGGTCAAGGTCCTCGACTTCGGCATCGCTCGCGCCGCGGGGGCGAGCACGCTTACGCAGAGCGCCTCGGTGATCGGCACCGCGGCCTACATGTCGCCCGAGCAGGCGATCGGCGAGCCCGCCGACGAGCGCTCTGACATCTACGCCCTCGGGTGCGTGCTCTACGCCCTGCTCACCGGGCATCCCCCGTTCACGGGCGAGGGCTCGGCGGCGGTGCTGCACCAGCAGGCCAACAGCACGCCGCGGCCGCCTCGGGGTGAAAACCATCGCGCGTCGCCGGCTCTGAGTGCGCTGGTCATGGAGATGCTGGCGAAGAAGCCGGGGGAGAGGCCCCAGAGCGCGGGGGAGGTCAGGGACAGGCTGCGGGCTTTGGCGCGGCCGCGGGCGGGGGCCGCTACGAC
>JAXDGF010000300.1:0-12740 GCA_034665165.1 Solirubrobacteraceae bacterium
GCCTCGACCGTCTTGCCCAGCCCCTGCTCGTCGGCGAGGAAGGCGCTCCGCGCCTCGAGCACGTAGCGCACCCCGGCCCACTGAAAGGGCGCGAGCTGGCCACCGAGGACGGCGGCGGTGGCTTCGATCGGGTCTGCGTGGTCGGCGTGCGAGTCTCTGACCGCCGCGGCGGCCTGCGCGCGCTCGTCGAGCAGCGCCTCCAGCTTCTCTGCCGCCTGGTCCCCGACCGCGACGCCGTGGCGGGCGATGAACTCATCGAGCGCCTCCACCAGCCACGGGTCGAGCGGAACCGAGCGGCCTCCCTCGGCGCCCGGGAGGCGCTGGAAGGCGGCGCCGATATCGGGGTCCCAGATGACCTCGAGCCGCAGCTGCTCACCGTCGACGTTTCGCGCGTAGACGAGACGGGCCGGCGGCGGCGTCCCGCCCCGCTCGACGATCTCCAGGCACCGCTCGGCGGCGATATCGAGGCGCGCGGAGTCCTGCTCGCGCAGGGTGGCCGCTGCCGCCTTGGTGAGGGGCACCAGGAGCTTGCCGTCGTCGCGTTCGATCGCGCCCTCCGCGCGGAGCTCCTCGGGCACCGGACCGGCCCGCGTGTCGAGGACCCACCACCCGCGGCCGTCGTGGCGCGTGGCGGATACGTAGCCGATCCAGCGGCGCTCGACCTTCGCGAGCCAGGCAACAACCTCGTCGTCCGCGGTGAGCTCCGGATAGCGCGCGAGCACCTCGGCGACCTTGATCCCGGCCCAGTCATCGGCCGGCGCCGACCACTCACGGCTGTCCCAGTCAAAGCGCCGGTTCGGGATCGTCCGCACGAACTCGACGAGCTGACGGTCATACGGGAAGGCCAGCACGACGAACCGCTCCCCGGAGCGGTCGCGGCGCAGCTCGACGTTCGGTCGCTCGGGGGCCAGCTCGATCAAGGCTGTCAACGCTAGCGGGCGGCGAGGCGGGTCCGGGGCGCGCGGGCGGCCGGGCAGCTAGCGTGTCGTCCCGTGGCCCCGATCTTCCGCATGGTGTGCACCCCGGGCGCGCTCGCCGGCGCCCCGTCGGGCTGGGCGGCCGAGACGCTCCGCGACGGCGAGCTCGCCCTCCTCGTCGACGGCGGCGGCCTCGACGCCATCAACGCCGCCGCCCACGCGCTCGACCTCGCGGCCGTATCCATCGTGCGCAGCGAGGAGACGGCGGCCGAGCAGGCCGAGACCGTGCAGGCATACGCCGCCTCGTTCCCTCTGGTCTGGGTGGGCGCCGAGCTCACCGACTCGGAGCGGACGTGGGCGCGCGAGCGGCGACCGATGACGTTGCTCGTCGAGGTCGACGGGCCGCTGTCCGATGCCGAGCGCGGGCGGATCGAACGGTTCTTGTCCTTGCTGGCGCGCCAGACGGAGTGAGCGGGGCCCCAGGCGGGCGCGGACCTGACGGGAAGATCCCAGGGTCCTCGAAATTCGTGCGTCGCGGCCGGCGCGCCGCGAGCCTGGGCGGGAAACGTGACTGTGGGCCACCGAGATGCCTGCCTTCCTCGCCGCCTCGCGGGCCGGGTCCGGCGGGCCGGGTACCTTGTTCACATGACCGATCGACTGGGTCGCTACCGCGGCAAGCGCAACCCCGACACGACCCCGGAGCCGGGCCTCGACGCGGCGCCCGAGCAAGCGTCCGCCCAGAGCACCCAGCATCACGCCCCCCGCTTCGTGATCCAGAAGCACGACGCCTCGAGCCTGCACTACGACTTCCGCCTCGAGGTTGACGGCACGCTGCGCTCGTGGGCGGTGCCGAAGGGGCCGTCGGCGGATCCGCGCGAGAAGCGCCTCGCCGTCGAGGTCGAAGATCACCCGCTCGACTACGCCGATTTCGAAGGCGTGATCGGCAAGGGCAACTATGGTGCCGGGTCGGTCATCGTGTGGGACGCGGGCACGTACAGAAACCTCGATGAGGAGCGGTCCATGGCCGAGGCGATCGAGGCCGGGCACGTCAAGGTCTGGCTCGACGGAAAGAAGCTCAAGGGCGGCTGGACCCTCCAGCGCACGCGCGGAGGCGATAAGCCTCAGTGGCTCATGATCAAGCGCCGCGACGAGGGCGCCGACGCCCGACGCAACCCGGAGAGCACCGAGCCCGAATCGGTCCTCACCGGGCGCACCGTCGAGCAGGTCGCGCAGGAGGAGCAAGAGGACTCGACGTGAGCGGCGTGCTCGATGCGCTCGACGATGCGGAGCGGGCCAAGCTCCGCCCCGCCCCGCCGCCCGACCACGCCGACGCGATGAAGGCGGTGCTGACGACCGACCGCTTCGACGACCCCAACTGGATCTACGAACGCAAGCTCGACGGCGTCCGCTGCATCGCCGTCCGCGCCGACGGCCCGACGCACCTCCTGTCCCGCAACGACATCTCGATGAACGGGCGCTACCCCGAGATCGCGGCCGCGCTCGACGCCGAGCCGTTCCCGCGCTTCGCCATCGACGGAGAGGTCGTCGCGTTCGAAGGCTCGCGCACGAGCTTCGCCCGCCTCGCCCAACGAGGGCAACATCCAGTTCCCGTCTTCTACTACGTCTTCGACATCGTCTGGCTCGACGGCTACGACGTCCGCGCCCTTCCTCTCCGCGCCCGCAAGCGCCTCCTGCGCGCCGCCCTGACCTTCCAGGACGGCGTGCGCCTCACTCCGCACCGCAACGAGCACGGCCGCGCCCTGTTCGTAGAGGCGTGCCGCAAGGGGTGGGAGGGGCTGATCGCCAAGCGAGCCGACAGCCCCTACGTCCCCACGCGCTCGCGGGACTGGCTGAAGTTCAAGTGCGAGCAGGGCCAGGAGTTCGTCATCGGCGCCTACACCGCCCCCCGGGGCTCCCGGGTCGAATTCGGGGCGCTCCTGCTCGGCTACTACCGCGACGGGGAGCTCAGGTACGCCGGCAAGGTGGGCACCGGTTTCGACGACGCGTTCCTGCACGAGCTCGGCGCCCAGCTGCGGGAGCTCAAACGTAACGATCCCCCGTTCGCCGACGCGTCGCAGATCCGCGAGCGCGACGTCACCTGGGTCGAACCCGTGCTTGTCGCCCAGGTCGGCTTCAGCGAGTGGACCGAGGCCGGGCGTCTGCGCCACCCGCGCTTCCTCGGCCTGCGCGACGACAAGAGCGCGAGCGAGGTGGTGCGCGAAGGATGACCGAGACCCTCCGCATCGGACGTCGCACGATCGAGATCTCCCATCCCGAGAAGGCACTCTTCACAGACCCGACGGTCACGAAGCTCGACCTCGTGCGCCACTACGAGGCCGTCGCCCCCGCGATGATCCCCCACGTCCGGAACCGCCCGCTCGCGCTCCAGGTCTTCCCCCAGGGCATCGCCGGCCACGGCTTCTTCATGAAGGAGGTGCCGTCCTACTTCCCGGACTGGATCGCCACCGCCGAGGTCCCGAAGAAGGGCGGGACGCTGACCCAGGTCCTCGCCAACGAGGCCGCCACCCTCGTCTACCTCGCGGGCCAGAACGCGGTCACGCCCCACACGTGGCTCTCTCGCGCTGACGAGCCGCGCCAGCCGGACCGCCTCATCCTCGATCTCGACCCGTCTCCGGGCATCGGCTTCGCGGCCGTCCGCGCCACTGCCCGCGACGCCGGCGACCGGCTCCGCGACGCTGGGCTCGTCCCCTACGCCATGGTCACCGGCTCGCGCGGTATCCACGTCGTCTGCCCCCTCCGGCGGGGGCCGTCCTTCACCGACGTGCACGCCTACGCGCGCGCCCTCGCCGAGGAGATGGTGGCCGCGGATCCGAAGCGCCTCACGCTCGAGTGGCGCCGCGCCGACCGCGGCGCGCGCATCTACGTCGACGTCAACCGCATCAACTACGCCCAGCACGCGGTTGCGCCCTACGGCGTGCGCGCGAGGCCGCGAGCTCCGGTGGCGATGCCGATCGAGTGGGAAGAAGTCGACGATCGCAAGCTGAAGCCCGATCGCTGGACGGTGGCCACCGCGGCGGACCGGCTCGCCTCCGACGGCGATGCCTGGAAGGGCATGGAGAGCCGGGCACGCAAGCTCCCGAGCGCTCCCTAGCCCTCGACCAGGGCCAGCGCGAACCCGTCATAGCCCTTGCTCCCGACCGTCTGGATCAGGGTGGCGCTCACCCCTGGCTCGGCTCCGAGGAGCTCGGTGAAGCGGCGGCTCCCGCCCGAGCTCGCATCCTCGTTGTCCGGGTCGGTCACCGTGCCGCCGCGGACTAGGTTGTCGGCGACGATCACCGTCCCCGGGGCCGAGAGCTCGAGCGTCCACGGGAGGTAGTCGGGATAGCTCACCTTGTCGGCGTCGATGAAGATGAAGTCGAAGGGGCCGTACCCCTCGTCCACCAGCGCCGGCAGCGTCTCGATCGCGGGCCCGACGCGCTGCTCGACGAGGTGATCGAGCCCGGCGCGGGCGATGTTCCCGCGTGCGACCTCGGCGTAGTCGGGGCTGACTTCGAGCGTGACCAGGCGCCCGTCGGCGGGCAGGCCACGCGCGAGCCAGATCGTGCTGTAGCCGCCAAGGGTGCCCAGCTCGAGGATCGTGCGCGCGCCGCGGATCCGCACCAGCAGCTGGAGCATCTTGCCCTGGGGCGGCGAGACGCCGATCGCCGGCAGGCTCGCCTCGGCGCTGTCGCGCAGGGCGGCCTCGAGCGCGTCATCCTCGGGCAGGAGAAGCCGCTCGATGTAGCGGTCAACGGCAGTCCATTGCTCGGTCGTCATAGGGCCTCTCTCGCTCGCGGTGGGTGCCCCAGGGTAACCGGCCCGCCGCCTACGCAAGGGACTCGCGAACTCCTCCGTTTGCAGGATTTATTGCATGGGATTGGGAGCGAGGCCGAACGCGGCGAGGCTTGTTAGGGTGCCCGCCAGCTTCTCTGCATTGCCGCCGGAGCCTGGTTTCGATCGCGACGGGACGACCAAGCGGGATCGGTCGTCCGCGTGCCCGTGCGCGCCCGATCGGCCGGCCCAACCCATTCATGCCCTTCCGCCACCGCCATCCCTGGGTGCTCCGAGCCGCCGCCGCGGCCGGAGCGGTCAGCGCCACGGCGGCGATCCTCGTGGGTGGATCGGCTTCGAGCGGGGCCGCCAGCCTCCAGGATCAGATCCAGGCCGCTCAGAACGCCAAGTCCTCGCTCCAGTCGGCCATCGCCGCCGACTCGGCCAAGATCCGCCAGACCACGGGGGGCATCCAGGCCGCGGAGTCGCGCCTGGCCGGGCTTCAGTCCGACCTCGCTCGCCGCGAGGCCCAGCTCGCCTCCGTCCAGACCCATCTCCTCGCCGCGCGCACGCGCCTGCTCGATCTCGAGAACCTGCTCCGGCGCGCCGCCCATGCGCTCTCCGCCAACCTCGTCGCCAACTACGAGGGCGCGAAGCCGAACCTGGTCAGTGTCGTCCTCGAGGCGCACGGCTTCTCCGACCTCCTCGAGCGCCTCTCGTTCCTAAAGACGATCGGCAATCACGACGCCCAGATCGTCGACACCACCCGCCTCGCGCACGAGGAAGTTGCCCGCCAGGCGGACGCGCTCGGCAAGCTCGAGCAGCGCGATCAGCGCCTGACCCAGGCCGTCCTCGCTCAGCGCAACCAGGTCGCGGCGCTCCAGGACGCGCTCCTGCGCGAGCGCATCCGCGAGCTCGGAAGCCGGGCCAACAACGCTTCGAAGCTGGGCACGCTGAACGCCAACCTGAGCTCGCTCGAGAAGAAGGCCGCGGCCCAGGCGGCCGCTGCGGCGGCGACCGGAAACGCCGGCGTCGGCGGGATCGTCGTGAACACGGGCGGAATGGTGCAGCCGCCTGCGGGCGCCCCCCCGGCCGTCGCCCGCGTCATCGCCGCCGGCAACGCCATCGCCACCCTCCCTTACATCTGGGGCGGCGGCCACGGCTCCTTCCAGGCCAACGGCTACGACTGCTCGGGATCGGTCAGCTACGCCCTGGCCGCCGCCGGCCTCGTGAGCTCACCCATGGTCTCCGGCAATTTCGAGTCATGGGGCCTTCCCGGCCCGGGCCAGTGGATCACCGTCTACGCCAACGCCGGCCACGTGTGGATGCAGGTGGCGGGCTGGCGCTTCGACACCGTCGCCCTGGCCACCGGCGGGACGCGCTGGGCGCAGGGCGGCGGCGAGTTCGCCGGATTTGTCGTGCGCCATCCGGCCGGGCTGTAAGGGCCGTCTCACCGCCGAATCCTTCCACGGGCTCGACAGCGCGATCGCGTTCGTGCGGCTAGCCTCGTCGGATCCTCGAGCTCGACACCCCCCACGGCCCCGCGCGCGCCCACCTGCACCTCGCCGGCGCCCCGGTGGCGGCCCTCGTCCTCGGCCATGGCGCCGGCGGCGGTGTCACCGCCCGCGATCTCGTCGCCGTCACCGACGCCGCCGTCGCGCTCGACATCAGCGTCGCCCTGATCGAGCAGCCCTACAAGGTCGCGGGCCGGCGCTCGCCGGCCCCCGCGCGCCAGCTCGACGCAGCCTGGATCGCCGCGCTCGAGCAGCTGCGGCAGCGGGAGCTGCGCGGGCTGCCGGTCATCGCCGGCGGGCGCTCGGCCGGCGCGCGAGTGGCGTGCCGCACGGCTGCCGAGGTCGAGGCGATCGCGGTCCTGTGCCTCGCCTTCCCGGTCCACCCGCCGGGCCGCGGCGATGACCCGACCAAGAGCCGGCTATCCGAGCTCGACGCCGTGCGCATCCCCACGCTCGTGATCCAGGGAGAAAAGGATCCCTTCGGCATGCCGCCGGCCGGCCCCACGCGCAAGGTCGTCGTCGTCCCCGGCGATCACTCGCTCAGGAGCACGGCGGCGGTGGCGGCAGCCGCCTCGGAGTGGCTGGCCGAGCGCGTCGTCGATTAGATACTGGCCGACGGAGGCGCCACGGGTCCGGCCGTGCCCGATGACGACGACGAGCCCGAGCCGGAGCTCGTGCCGTCGTGCGGGCAGCGGTGGCCTGAGCGCGTGTCGTGGCGCCGCGTCCCGTCGGAGTCAGACGGCGGCCGCGCCGGCGTGGTCGGCGTGACGGTCTTGCTAGGCGTCGTGGGCTGGGCGGACGTCGTTGTCTTCGAGCCTGCCGCGGCGGCCGCGCCAGCCGCGCCCGCGGCGATCATGGCCGTCGCTCCCACCACGGTCACGAGATGTCTGCGACTCGGCATGGAGATCCTTCCCTCGGGTTGCGGAGCCGGGCCGGGAGCCCGGAGCGTCCGATCAAACCGTGCTTGCGTTAGAAAAGCGCAAGAACAGAATAAGAGTGTGTCCGGGCCGCCCGGCCTGCCCGGGCAGCCTGGGCTGTCCGGGCCGCGGATCAGCCGCCGCTGGCCGGCTGCGGCGGCGCCGGGGTGGGCGTGATCGCCGTGTACGTGAGCGAGAACGAGGTGCCGGAGCCCGTCACCGGCGACGGGGAGGACTGTCCCTGGCCGGCGCCCGCGTTGCCCGTGAACCGGTGCGCCCCGTCACTGGGCGAGAGGGTGATCTCGGCCGTCTGCCACAGGTGGCTCACGATCGTTCCGGTCTGCTCACTCACTGTCTCGGCCTCGGCCTTGGCGAACGTCTCCGAGCCGAAGTTCGCGAGCGCGAGAGGCCGGCATTGGAAGCCGTTGCCGCTGCACTCTGACGGGGCCTCGAGGATCCAGTCGGCCGAGGTCACGTCCAGCGTCTTGTCCGTCACCTTCCTGGTGAACGTCTTGCGCCGCGTGCGGTCGGTCAGCGTGAGCGTGACCTGATTGCCGATCACCGACACGTGCCCGGCCATCACGTCCCCCGGTGCGATCGTCATCCTGATCCCGCGCGATGGCGCCGGGACAAGCTCGTACCAAGCCGAGGAGACCTGCCGTCCCGAGGCGGTGCAGTCGGCCTCGGTCCCGATCTGCTCGAGCGCGGTCGAGCGCAGGCTGTAGCCCCCGATCCCAACCCACGGCGCGGAATAGGTCGGGGTGCCCGGCGTGCACGTCACCGTGGGCTGGGTCCACAGCGCGCTCACGTTGCGGAACTTCGCGCCGTGGGCGACGTAGCCCGACCAGTTCGTGCTCGTGGTCACGGCCTGCGCGTCCGCGGCGCCGAACGCCGCGAAGGCGCCGGCGACGAGCAACGACCTGAGCATCACCGTCTTGACTGAGGGCATCACTGCCGTTATCGGATCCATCGCGCGCATCAGTAAATCCTCTTCCTGAGTCAGGCCTTCGTGGCGCTGGCCCTCGTCGTGGTTGCCGACGTGCCCGCCGCCTCCAGGATCGCCGACGCGCGGCCCCGGCAGTCGTACAGTGTCACGCTCGACGAGCTCGTGCCCGTGATCTTGTCGGCCTTACAGGCCTGTGCTACCACGCTGATCGCGGCCTGGCTGCCCGACCGCGTGTCGCCGGGGGCACCGAACCCACCGCCGCCGCTCGCGAGCACCCAGCGCAGATGGCCGGAAGCGACCTCCGCGGCGATCCAGCTCGCCGTCACCGAGCTCTCCCGGCCGGAGAAGCCGCCGATACCCGCAACGTTCGCATTCGACGAGATGATCGCGGCCGCCGCACTGCTCTGGCTCTCGACGGCGATCGTGCCGCCGCCGTGGGCGTTGGCATAGGTGATGGCGGTCTGGAGGGAGGCGGTGTTGCCGGCGAAGCCGCCGCCAGGGCCGGCCCCGCCGAAGCCGCCGCGTCCGCCCGTGCCGCCGCCGCCGGGCGGAGCGAAGCCGCCAGGCGGAGCGAAGCCGCCGGGCGGGCCGGCGAAACCGCCCGCGGGGCCGCCACCCGCCGGCGGCGCCCCAAAGAAGCCACGCCCGCCGCCGAAGCCCCCGCCGAACCCGCGACCGCCCCCGAGGCGCGCGCCCCCGAAGCGCCCGCCTCCCGGCCCGCCGGCCGTGAGCGCCACCGTCGGTCCACCGGTCGGGAACGTCCCATTCGTCGCGTGCCCAATCGTCTCGGCCGCCCACGTCGCCGGCGCGGCGAACAGCGCCGCCAGCGTCGCTCCGAGCACGACCGTCCGCGCCCGCCCGCTCACCGGGAGCGAGAGCGCGACCGCGCCCGCAAGTCCAACCCCGATCACCACCGGCGCTGCCCACGAGAGCTGCCCGCTCCACTCGTGCAGGACGATGAGCTCGGTCACCGCGCCACCCGCGATCGCGAGCGGAGCGACGATCCGCCCGCTGCGCCCACCGGCAACGATGATTCCGACCCCGGCGCCGATCAGCGCCGCCGTGAACGGGGCGAGCAGAGAGACGTAGTACGGATGAAAGATGCCGCTCGCGAAGCTGAACACGATGGCCGAGGTCGCGAAGGCGCCGCCGACCGCGATCAGCCAGCCCGTGTTGGGGTCGCGGCGGCGCAGTCGTGACATGACGACGAGTGCCACTCCGGCCACAGCCGCAAAGCCCAACAACCACCCGGCCTGATCCCCGAGCGCCGAGTTCAGCAGCCGGAACGGGCCTGGCGCCGAGCCGAACATGGCCCCGCCGCCGATGGAGTTCGGCCCGCCCGTCTGCCCGGTCAGCCGACCGACGCCGTTATAGCCGAAGATCAGCGACCAGACGCTGTTGTCCGACGTGCCCGAGATCCACGGGCGATCGGCGGCCGGGGTCAAGGTCACGAGCACTGGCCAGGCCAGGCCCGCAACGAGCATGGTCGCCCCGCCCGCGAGCAGCTGGCGCGCGGCCGCGGCGCGCCCGCGCGGCGCGACCCAGAGCCAGGCCAAGGCGATGCCGGGCACCACGGCGAGCGCGACCAGCATCTTCGTCTCGAAGCCGAGGCCGACGCACAGCCCGGCGAGCACGAGCCAGCGCGTGCGTCCGTCCTCGAGCGCGCGCACGAAGAACCAGACGGCGGCGACGCAGAGGAGGACGAGGAGGGCATCGGGGTTGTTGTGGCGCGAAACCGCGACCGTGATCGGCGTCGTCGCGAGCGCCAGGGCGGCCACGAAACCGGCCACGCGGCCGAAGCGGCGGCGGACGAGGTCGTACAGGAGCCCCACCGCGAGGACGCCCATGAGCGCCTCGGGCACGAGCACGCTGAGCGGGTGATAGCCGAAGATCCGGACCGAGAGCGCCTGCACCCACAGCGCCAGCGGCGGCTTGTCCACCGTCATCAGGCCGGCGGGATCCATCGAGGCGAAGAGGAAGTTGTGCCAGCTCGCGCTCATCGAGCGCACGGCGGCGCCGTAGTAGGTGTTCGCCCAGCCGTTGACGCTGAGACCCCAGAGGTTGAGCACGCCGGCCACGGCGAGGACGCCGAGGAGCTCGGGGCGCGCGACCGCGCGCTGGGCGACGCGCGGCAGCAGGCGATCGGGCCGCCGCGCACCGGAGCGCAGGCGGCTGGCCCAGGGTGCGGGAGCGGGATATGAGTCAGTCGTCATCGGCCAGATCTCCGGGGGTCGGGGGTCAGCCTCAGCGAGAAACCGCAGAGGAAGCTAAGAAAGTGGGTAATGAGTGGCCGGGGGCTTATGCGGACCCAACAGCGAGCGCTTCATCCCCTGGCGGAGCGCGCTCATGGCTGGTCCGGAACGCGGATCGTCTCGGCGTACAGTCCCGCCGCGGCGACGACGCCCAGCGCGCCGAGCGCCAGCCCGGCGAGGGCGCGGCGCGGAAGGTGGTGAGATGCAGGCATCGCTTCGGTCTCCAGGTGCGGGTGGGTGGTGCGTCGGAGGCGATCATCAGGGCGCGGTTTAAGACGGTCGGAAGAGGTGTGTAAGGGAGGCGTAGGAAGCCCTCCGTGGGCGTCCGGGTGCCGTGCCCGGCGTCCGGGCCCGCCTGCGGGGCGTCCCACGCGGGACGTGGCTGCACTTAAGCCGCATATATCGGCTCAAGAGCAGCCACCCCATGCGATAGTCGCCCCATGGCCGCCACCGGCTTCGAAGACAAGGTCGCTCTCGTGACGGGCGGAGCCGGCGGCCTCGGCCGCGCGACGTGCCAAGGGCTCGCGCACGCCGGCGCACGTATCGTCGTCGCCGACATCGACGAGGACGGCGGCCGCGAGGTCGCGGCGCTCGTCCACGGCGACTTCGTCCTCTGCGACGTCTCGAGCTTCGACCACAATCTCTCAGCCGTCCAAACCGCCCTCCACCTCCACGGCCGCCTCGACCTCGTCCACCTGAACGCCGGCGTCGCCACCGGGTGCGGCATCGGCGCGGACTTCGACCTGGCTCGGTATCGGCGGGCGATGGGGGTGAACATCGACGGGGTTGTGTTCGGGACCCAGGCTGCGCTCCCGGCCCTCACGCCGCGCGGCGGCGCAATCGTCGCGACGGCGTCGCTCGCCGGGCTCGCCGCCGTCCCCGAGGACCCCATCTACGCCGCCAACAAGCACGCGGTCGTCGGGCTCACGCGCGCCCTCGGCCCGACCCTGGCGGCCCAGGGCGTCCGCTTCAACGCGGTCTGCCCGGGCTTCACCGAGACCAACATCATCACCGGGGTGCGGGCCTACCTCGAGGCCAACGAGATCCCGATCATGGAGCCCGAGACCGTCGCCGACGCCGTGCTCGAGATCTTTGCGGGCGACGGGACGGGCGAGTGCTGGTTCGTGCAGTACGGCCGCCCCGCCGCTCCGTTCGAGTTCCGCCGCATCCCCGGGGTCCGGGCGGGCGCCGCCGAGCGGTAGCCGCGCCCCCCGCGCTAAGCCGCCCCCCGCGCTAAGCCGCCTCCCGCTCGAGCTTCCCCTTCGCCCTGAGTAGCTGGCGCTCCACCGTCCGCCGGCTCTCCCCCGTCCGGCCCGCCATCTCGACATAGGTCAACCCAGCGGCGTGCATCCACACGAGCCGCTGCTGTCGCTCCGGGAGCCGCCCCACCTCGCTCAAGCGATCGCGAAGCTCGACCACCTCGGCCGGCCCGGGAGCGGACGACGGAAACGGCAGCTCGCCCCTTCGCTCGAGCTCAGCGTCGAGGGAGAGCTCGCGCCGGTCCCGGCGCGAGAGCTTGAACGCCTCTCGCACCGCCGTCGTCGCCAGCCATGACAGGGCCGCTTCGCGGCGCACGCGCTCGGAGTGGCGGATGAGTCGGCTCCAGGCGATCTGGCACGCGTCCTCGACCACCGGCTCCGGTGCCCGCACGTTGGACCGAACGATCTGCCGGAGCCGCGGGCTCAGCAGCCGGTAGAGCTCATCGACGTCACTAATCACGGCTGCCTCCTCGGACGTAACACCAGTTGAGTCTAATTGAGACTAAGTTGATGCGAAGTAGCCTAACAAGACTAAATTAGAATTGCTAGGCTTGCTTGGACTCAATTAGTCCTCAACCAAGGAGCCCACCCGTGCCACTCCTCGCCGCCGTCACGGCGACGCCCAACCTGACCGCCCTTCCGGGCAGCAACGTCCTCCAGCAGCTCGTCAACGGCGCCGAGGCGTGGGCGCTCGCGATCGCCGTGCTCGGCGCCTTCGTCGGTGCCGCGCTATGGGCGGTCGCCTCCCACACCCACAATCACCACCAGGCAGCCCGCGGCCGCATGGCGGCCCTGGTCTCTGCGGCCGCCGCCCTGGTCGTCGGCGCGGCGCCCGGCCTCGTGAACTTCTTCCAGCACCTCGGGACGACGGCGAGGTGACCTGGCTCCCGTTCGAATCCTCGCGCCCGCGCGCGGCGGCCCTCGCCGTGGTGGCGATCGCACTCGCGGCCGGGGTGGCGCTCATGTTCACCTCATCGAGCGGCCCCGCCCGGCGCGCGACCGCGAGCCCTCGGCCCGTGGCCGGCAGCGTCGCGCGCCGCGAGCCCGCGAGCCCCCGGCCCGTGGCCGGCGGCTTCCCCCACACCCCCGCCGGAGCCGCGACCGCCGCGACGGCGTGGCTTCAGGGCGCGCCCGACGCCCTCACCAACGGCACCTGGGACGCCA
>JAXDGF010000301.1:0-12363 GCA_034665165.1 Solirubrobacteraceae bacterium
GACAGCTTCCGCAAGTCCCAACGCCAGCGCCTCCGCAAGATGGCCGGAGACTGGCTGATCAACCGCCCCAACCGCCCCCACTCCGACCTGATCCGCTTCGACGCCATCGGAGTAACCATCGACGCCACCGGAAAGCTCGTCAGCATCGACCACCTCGAAGGGGCCTTCTGAGAGGCCCGCAGCGCGGGCGCGTCGGGTGCGCGGGCGGGCGAAAGCCACCACCCGGCTCCGCCCATAGCGAGAGCAAGCGCACCGTTGGAAGCGCCAGGCGGCGCGGCCGTTGAACTGTGGGCGGAGCGGGCGGGGTCATCCGACGCCGGCCAGTTGCGTCCGCGCCCAGGACACCGCGAGAGCCCTCGGACAAGAGAGCAACTGGCCGGCCGGCGGATGCGCCCCGCCCGCTCAGAACCGCAGCTGCTGATACGCGGCCGACTGAAACGACAACCGATGCAGCGGCGACACCCCAAGCCGAGAAATCGCCTCCCGATGCTCAGGCGTCGCGTACCCGACGTGCTGCGCGAACTCCCACCCCGGATGCTCGGCGTCCGCCCGGTGCATATACCGGTCGCGCGTTTCCTTGGCCAGCACCGAGGCGGCGGCGATGGCGGCGCTCTTGGCGTCGCCTCCGATCACGGCACGGTGCTCGTACGGCAGGCCGCGGACGGAGAAGCCGTCGCTGAGGCACACGCAGCCGGGCCGGGCCACGAGCAGGAGAGCGTCGCGCAGGGCGGCGAGGTTCGTGACGTGGAGCCCGCGCGCGTCGATGCCCGGCGCGCAACGGGACACGACCGCGACGCGGGCCGCGAGGCGGAGGATGACCGGGTAGAGCGCGGCCCGGGCGGCCGGCGTCTGCTGCTTTGAGTCGTTCAGTCCGGCGAGCGCGCGACTCTCGGCCGGCCCGATCCGCTCGAGATCGAAGAGGACTGCCGCAGCCACCAGTGGGCCGGCGAGGCAGCCCCGCCCCGCCTCGTCGGCACCGGCCACGAAGCGCACCCCGAGCGAGCGGTCGAAGCGCAGGAGCCGGCGACCGGGGCGTGCGGCAGACCGTGGGCGTGTCGCGGTTGCGGGCTTCGCGCCCGCGGACTCAGACCGTTCCGATGCGGCCCGGCGGCCAGTAGGTGAAGAACGCAACCCCGATGATCCATTTGTCGGGGACCGGGCCCCAGTAGCGGCTGTCGTCGGACGACCCACGGTTGTCGCCCATCATGAAGTAATCGCCGGGCGGAACGACGATCGTTTGCGGGAAATTGCATTCAGGACCTGTTCCGCAGGGCCGCGTGAAGGAGTCCTGCTCGCGCACTCCGTTGCGGAACACGTGCCCGTTGACGATGGCGATCCGGTCGCCCGGCACGCCTACGACGCGTTTGATGAAGGTCTCGCTCGACTGGATGGGGACGGGGACGTCGCACGCACGGGGGAAGAAGTGCTCGTTCTGGCTCTCGCCCTCGTCCGGTGACCCACATGTCGCGATTGGCACAACCTCGGCGCCGCGCGGTGGATGGAACACAACGACGTCGCCCAGGCTCGGATGGTTGATCATCCGGTTGGCGAGGATCCGCTGTCCGATGCTCAGCGTCGGCTCCATCGATCCGCTGGGGATCCGGTACGGCTTGACGATGAACGCCTGGACGAGCAGGGCGATGCCCACGGCGACGACGATCGTCACCACGATCTCCACGATCCCTTTTGCGTTCACTCAGAGGGTTCCGATCCGATCCGGCGGCCAGTAGGTGAAGAAAGCGTCGCCGATGATCCACGAGCGCGGGACCGGACCCCAGAAGCGGCTGTCGTCGGACTCGCCGCGGTTGTCGCCCATCATGTAGTAGTCGCCCCGCGGCACGGTGATCGCGACCGGGAAGTCGCAGGACGAGGCGCCGGTGCAGGGATTGATGTAGAGGTCTTTCTCCTGGACTCCGTTTCGGTACACGTGTCCGTTGACGATCCGGATCTGATCGCCAGGCAGCCCGACGACGCGCTTGATGAAGGTCTGACCTGATTCCTCGGCCCGGGCCACCCCACACGGCATCTGGCCCGACCCGCCGGTCCCGCCCTCGGTCGAGTTGATGCAGCCCAGGTCGTAGTTCTTCGGCGGGTGAAAGACGATGATCTCGCCGATATGCGGACTGCTGAAGTCGTTGCCGAGCCGGTCGACGAGGACGCGCTGGCCGAGCCTGATGGTCGGGAGCATCGACCCGCTCGGGATCCGGTACGGCTTGACCACGAACGCCTGGATGGCGAGCGCGAGCCCCAGCGCGGTCGCGACGATTAGCACCAGCTCCACGGCGGAGCCGACCGCCGACTTGCGGTGCTTTCTCACTCCCCCGCTTCGCCGGCGGGGCCTGACGCCGCCGCCTCGTCGGCCTCCTGGGCCGGCTCCGAGACGGTTGCATCGACCGCGTCTGCTGCCTCCGTCGTGGGCGCCGCCCCGTCTTCCTCGCCCGTGGGCGGAACGTGGAGCAGCTCGTGAGCGACGACCTCTTCGGGGCCCGTCGAACGGCGCTCCCGGACGCGCGCTCGCTTCCCCACCCTGCTGCGCAGGTAATACAGCTTGGCCCGCCGCACGTCCCCGCGCGCGGCGACCTCGATCTTCTCGATCTTCGGCGAATGGAGCGGGAACGTGCGCTCGACGCCGACCCCGAACGACTGCTTGCGCACCGTGAAGGTCTCACGCGCGCCGTGCCCCTGGCGCTTGATGACCACGCCCTCGAAAACCTGGGTCCGGCGCCGCACGCCCTCGATGACCTGGAAGTGCACGCGCAACCGGTCCCCGGCATCGAAGTTGGGAACGCGGCGGAGCTGTGCGAGCTCGAGGCTTTCGATGACGGAGCTCATGGCAAGAAGCAACGGCGGTCCCTGAGACCGCGGGCGGCCTATGGTAGCGAACCACCTCCGCCGTCCGAGTCTGCCCCTCCCGACCGGCCCGACCCGGCCCCGGCGGCCCCGCGCGCCCGGCTCTGCGCCCGTCGCCACTCGCGGATTCGCGCGTGGTGCCCGGACAGAAGCACCTCGGGAACCTCCCAACCGCGGTACTCCGCCGGCCGCGTGTAGTGCGGATACTCGGGAGCGCCCTCCAGGGCCGCGCTGAAGGACTCCTCCACCGCCGACTCGTCGTCCCCGAGAGCGCCCGGGAGCTTTCGCAGCACCGCGTCGCAGACCACGAGCGCGGGAAGCTCGCCGCCGGCCAGGACGTAGCGGCCGATCGATACCTGTTCGGGGGCGTAGTGCTCGAGGATGCGCTCGTCGAACCCTTCGTACCGTCCCGCCAGGAGCGTCAAGGCGTCCTCGTGCGCGAGCTCGTCGACGAGCGCCTCGTCGAGCAAGCGCCCGCCCGGGGTCAGCGCGAGCACACGGCGCTGGTCGTGGAGCTCAGTGGGATCCACCCCGTACCGGGCCCGGAGCGCGGCCTCGACGACGTCGACCCTGAGGACCATCCCGGCGCCGCCGCCGAAGGGCGTGTCGTCGACCTGACCCGCGCTGAGCGGTGTGTGGTCACGGTAGTTGACGTAGCCGAGGCGGTGTCCGAGCGCGAGGGCGTTGGCCACGTGGCGCTGGCGCTCGAACCACCCGAAGGCGTCCGGGAACAGGGTGAAGACGTCGATCTCCATCGAGCGCGCTCATTCCTCGCCCAGAAATGCCAGGTCGATGTCAATTTCCAAGGGAAATCATTCCTCGCCCAGAAATGCCAGGTCGATGTCGATTTCCCCACGCTCGACGTCGACGCGGCGCACGGCGTCGCGGATGAGGGGTACGAGGAGATCGCCGGCGTCGTTCTCCCGCGCCACCTCGAGCACCTCGCACGACGGCAGCGCCAGCAGCCTCCGCACGGTGCCCACCTCGCGCTCGCCGTCGTACACGCGGCAGGATTCGAGATCCTCCGCCCACCACTCGTCGGCGTCGAGCTCGGTGGCGCCCGGGCGGGGCGCGATGATATCCAGGCCGCGCAGTGCCTCGGCTGCCGAGCGATCCTCGCAATCCTCGACGCGGACGATCGGGCGCTGGTCGGTGCCCGCCCGGCGCGTGATCGTCCGCGCCTCCCCGCCGACCTGTATCTCGGCGCCCAGGGTCAGGAGCGAGGCGTTCGCGTCACTGACGTGGAAGCTTCCGTCGAGCCCGTGGGGGCTCGCGACCCGGCCGGCGCGGACCCATCCGCGGGGGACCGTGGTCATCGTGCGTCGACGATATCCACCAGCACGCGACGCCGGTCGCGTGCGGCCGCGGCCTTGACGACGGCACGCAGGGCCGCCGCGGTGCGCCCGCCGCGTCCGATGACCTGGCCATAGTCGTCGTCGGCGACCGAGAGCTCGAGCACGATCGTGCCGTCGTCCTCCTCCAGCTCCTCGACGTGGACCGCATCGGGGCGATCGACGAGCTGGCGGGTCAGATACTCGAGGAGCTCACGCATCGCGAGCGTCGGCCGGCGGTTAGCCGATGCCCTGCGTGCGAAGCAGCTTGCGTACGGTCTCTGAGGGCTGGGCGCCGCGCGCGAGCCAGTCGCGAATGCGCTCCTCGTCGAGGACGATCGTCGAGGGGTCGGTCTGGGCGTTGTAGTGCCCGACGGTCTCGATCACGCGACCGTCGCGCTTGGAGCGCTGGTCGGCGACGACGACGCGCCAGATCGGATTCTTGCGCCCGCCGACGCGGGTAAGCCTTAGTCGTACAGCCATCAGAGCAAAGAGGTTAGCTGGGTGGAGGATTCGACGCTCTACGGCGGCGACGAACGGGCGCTCAGCGCCCGCCCCGCATCAGGGCCCCGAGGTCCGGCATGCGGCCTTGGGTGAACTGGCGCATGACCTTGCGCATCTGCTCGAACTGCTTGATCAGCGCCTTGACCGCTTGCACGTTGGTGCCCGACCCGCGGGCGATCCGGAGGCGGCGGGAGCCCTTGATGAGCTCGGGGTGGCGCCGCTCCTCGGGCGTCATCGAGAGGATGATGGCCTGGATGCGGTCGAAGTCGCGCTCGTCGATCTTCGCGCCACGCAGCTCCTTGCCCATACCCGGGATCATCGACAGCAGCCCCTGGAGCGGCCCCAGCCGGCGGATCTGGTTGAGCTGGTCGAGGAAGTCGTCGAGACCGAACTCCTTCTGGCGGATCTTGCGTTCGAGCTCCGCCGTCTGCTCTTCGTTGTAGGTGGCCTCCGCCTTCTCGATCAGGGTCAGGACGTCGCCCATCCCGAGGATCCGCTGCGCCATCCGGTCGGGGTGGAAGCGCTCGAACTGGTCGAGCTTCTCCCCCGTCGAGGCGTAGAGGATGGGCTTGCCCGTTACCGCCTTGACCGACAGCGCCGCGCCGCCGCGCGCGTCGCCGTCGAGCTTGGTGATGATCACCCCGTCGAACTGGACGACCGCGGCGAACTGCTCGGCGACGGCGACGGCGTCCTGGCCCGTCATCGCGTCGACGACGAGCAGGATGTCGTGGGGCTTGACCGCCTTCTTGATGTCGGAGAGCTCCTTCATGAGCTCCTCGTCGACGTGGAGGCGTCCGCTCGTGTCGACGATGAGGACGTCCTTGCCCTCGCTGATCGCGCGGTCGCGCGCCCAGGCAGCGATCTTGACCGGGTCCTTGTCCGTGCCCTGCTCGTAGACCGTGGCCCCGGCCTGGGTGCCCACCTTGATGAGCTGCTCGACCGCGGCGGGCCGGTAAACGTCGCAGGCGGCCACCGCGACGGAGGAGCCGTGCTGCTCGCGCAAGTAGCGCGCGAGCTTGGCCGTGGCCGTCGTCTTGCCCGATCCCTGGAGCCCGCACATGAGCACGACCGTCGGAGGGCGTGGCGAGAACGAGAGGTCGTGCGCCGCGCCGCCCATGAGCTCGGTGAGCTCGTCGTTGACGATCTTGACCACCTGCTGGCCGGGGTTGAGCTGTCCGATCACGTCGGCGCCGAGCGCCCGGTCCCTGACCGAGTCGGTGAAGCTCTTGACCACCTTGAAGTTGACGTCGGCCTCGAGCAGCGCCAGGCGGATCTCCCGCATCGCGGCGCGCACGTCGGCCTCAGTCAGCGTCCCGCGACCGCGGACGTCGGACAGCGTCGCTTGCAGCTTGTCGGCGAGTGAGTCGAACACTTAAGTGACGTTAGCTGGCCGCGGATCCGTCGCGCGGCCCCGCGGTCTCGGCCGGTTCCTCGCCCGCGTCCAGCTCGCCGCGCACGTCGACACCGTCACCGGCACCGCCCGCCCCATCGCCGCCGTCGCCGCGAACACCGCCCACCCGCCCGGCCAGGGCCTGGCCGATGCCGCTGAAGGCCTCGGTGAACTCCGAGGGGATGACGAACACCTTGTTGGCGCTGCCCTGCGCGAGCTGCGGCAGCATCTGCAGGTACTGGTAACTCAAGAGTTCCTTGTCCGGCGCGCCGTCGTGGATGGCGGCGAACACGGTGTGGATCGCCTTGGCCTCGCCCTCGGCGCGCAGGATCGCGGCCTGCTTGGCGCCCTCGGCGGTGAGCACGGCGGCCTGCTTCTCACCCTCGGCGGTGAGGATCTGTGATGCCTTGACGCCTTCGGCGTTGAGGATCGCGGCGCGCTTGTCGCGGTCGGCGCGCATCTGCTTCTCCATCGCCTCCTGGATCGAGCCCGGAGGGTCGATCGACTTGATCTCGACGCGGTTGATGCGGATGCCCCACTTGCCGGTCGCCTCGTCCAGCACCCCTCTGAGCTGGGCGTTGACTCGGTCGCGGCTCGTCAGTGCCGTCTCGAGCGTCATCCCGCCGACCACGTTGCGCAACGTCGTGACCGTGATCTGCTCGATCCCCTGGAGCGGATTGGCGATCTCATAGGTCGCGGACCTCGCATCGGTGACCGTGAAATAGAGGACCGTGTCGATCTGCACCACAAGGTTGTCTTCCGTGATCACCGGCTGCGGCGGGAAGGAGACGACCTGCTCGCGCAGGTCGATCAAAGGCTTGAGCCGATCGATGAAGGGCACGAGGATCGCGAGCCCGGGATTCAGGGTCCGGCTGTAGCGCCCGAGGCGCTCGACGATCCCCGCCCGGGCCTGGGGGACGATGCGCACCGTCCGTGCGGCCGCGATGATCGCAACAACGGCCACGACCACCACGACGATGACAATAACCACGGCCCACCTCCTATTCGGTGACGAGCGCCGTGGCGCCCCTGATGTCGACCACGTCCACCCGCGTTCCGCGCTCGATGACGTCGTCGTCGTTGTAGGAGCGGGCCGTCCACACCTCTCCGTCGATCTTGACCGATCCCATCCCCTCGTCGTTGGCGATCCGCTCGAGCACGACGGCCTGCTTACCGATCAGCGCCGCCGCGCCGGTACGAAGCCGCGGCGGGACCTTCATGTGCCGGACAGCGATGGGCCGCAGGAAGGCGAGCATGAGCGCGGCCACGGCGATGAAGAGGATCAAGGACAAGGCGGTACCGGCGCCGGCGGCGGACGCGACGGTTGCCGCCACGGCCCCAACGGCGAAGGGAGCGAGATAGAAGCCGGTCGAGAAGTGCATCTCGCCGACTGCAAAGGCGCCCGCGGCGATCAGCCACACGATCCACATCACCGTCCGAGCTTAGCGCTCACCGGCGACCCCGCCCGATCAATTTGCAGGCGGTTAACTCAATAGCGCCCGGGCGAATTCCTCGGCGTCGAACGGGCGCAGGTCCTCGAGCTTCTCCCCCATCCCGATGAGCTTGACCGGGAGGCCGAGGTCGTGCGCGATGGCGAGCGCGATCCCGCCCTTGGCCGTCCCGTCGAGCTTGGTGAGGATGATCCCCGTGACCTCGACGGACTCTGAGAAGATCTGCGCCTGCCGGAGTCCGTTCTGACCGGTGGTGGCGTCGACGGTGAGCAACGTCTCGTGGGGGGCGTCGGGGATCTGCTTGGAGATCACGCGCCGGATCTTGGCCAGCTCTTCCATCAGGTTGTCCTGGGTGTGCAGGCGGCCGGCGGTGTCGATGATGACCACGTCGGCTCCTTCGCGGCGCGCGGTGGCGATGGCGTCGTAGGCGACCGATCCCGGATCGGCGCCGGGCGGACCCTTGACGAAATCGGCGCCTGCCCGCGTGGCCCACACCTCGAGCTGCTCGACGGCGGCGGCGCGGAAGGTGTCGGCGGCGGCGAGGACGACCTTCCGGCCGAGCTCCTGGCGCAGGTGCCACGCCAGCTTGCCCACCGTCGTCGTCTTGCCCGTCCCGTTGACCCCGACCATGAGGATCACGGTCGGGCTCGGCGTGATGTCGATCCGGTCCTCGCCCGTCTTCGCGATCTCGGACAGGAGCTCGGTCAGCCGCCCGGTCAGCGCCTCCCCGCCTGAGACCTCGCCCGCCGTCGCCTCGCGCTCGAGCTGCTCGACCACTTGCGCCGTCGTGCTCGCTCCGACGTCGGCGTAGATGAGCGCCTCTTCGAGCCGCTCCCACGTCTCCTCGCTGAGATCCTCGAAGAGGGTGGCCTGGATCTCGCTCGAGAGGGCCTGCCGCGTCTTGCGCAGGTTCTCGCGCAGGCGGCGGAAGACCCCGCTGCGGCGCTCGCTGGCCGCGGGCGAGTCACCTTCGCCGGTACCGTCGCCCGAGGCGTTCCCGCCCTCGACGACGAAGAGGTCATTCCAGTCGCGAGCCATCGGCGGGCGGGTCCCCGGCTACGCCGCGTCCGCCGCGTCCGCCGCTTCGGACGCTTCCGCGGTTTCCGCCGCTTCCGCGGTTTCCGCCGCCCGCGGCAGCCTGCGCGAGATCACCTTCGAGATCCCGTCCGAGCCCATCGACACTCCGTATAAGCAGTCGGCAGCCTCCATCGTCCGCTTCTGGTGGGTGACGACGATGAACTGCGCGCGGCTCGAATAGCGAGCGAGGAGGCTCAGGAAGCGGTCGATATTGAGGTCGTCGAGCGCGGCCTCGACCTCGTCGAGGATGTAGAACGGACACGGCCGGGCGAGGAAGACGGCGAACAGGAACGCGAGCGCGGTCATCGACTTCTCGCCGCCGGACAGGAGCGTGAGGCGCTTCATGTCCTTGCCCGCGGGAGTGACCTCGATCTCGACCCCGTCGAGGTCCTCGCGCGGCTCCTCCTCCGTTTCGCCCGGCTCTTCCGCGGAAGCGTCCCCGTCGGCGGGCAGGACCTCGCCCCCGAGCACCGGCCGCGGGCCCGCGTGCTCGGTCACCAGGCGAAGGCGGCCCCGGCCGCCCGGGAAGAGCTGAGCGGCAAGGTCCTCGAAATTCTTCGCCGCGGCCTCGAACGTCTCCTCGAACGTCTCGCGGATCTGGCGATCGGTCTCGGCGATGAGCTTTTCGAGCTCGCGCAGAGCCGTCTCGAGATCCTCGCGCTGATGTTCGAGCTCCTCGACGTGGGCAACGGCCTCGGCGTACTCCTCCTGAGCGAGGGGGTTCACGGGCCCGAGCTGCTCGCGCCGGCGCGCGAGACGCTCGACGCGCTCGGCCAGCACCTCGCGCTCGCGGTCGGGCAGCGGCTCGCTCGCGGGCTCGGGTTCGAGCTCGAGGGTGACGGCCAGCCCGCGGAGCGTGGCCTCGGCCTCAGCGGCGCGGTCGCGGGCCTGCTGGGCTCGGACCGCGGCCACCGTGACGGCCTCGTTGGCCGCGTGCATCCGGCCCTGAAGCTCGGCTTCGGCCTGCGCGCACGCGCGCAGCTCGGCGGTGACGTGCTCTCCCGCCTGGCGGTCGGCGGCCAGGGCGGCTTCGAACTCTGCCACCCGCTCAGCGATGGCGGCGGCCGCCGCCTCGAGCACCGCGACCAGGCGCACGGCGCACGGCCCGAGCGCCTCGTCGCGCGCCACGGCCGCCTTCAGCCGCCCGATCCGGCGCGCTCGCTCGGCCCGGTCCCGCTCGGCGCGCTCGGCCATGCGACGCTCGGACGCGAGCTCGGCGAGGACCTGCGCGCGGCGGTCGGCCGCCGGGCCCTCGTCCCCGGCCTCCCGTCGCAGCTCGATCAAGCGACCGATGCGGCGCTCCTCCTCCGCGGCCTCGTCCCGGCTCGCCGCCATCGCGCGCTGGGCCCTCAGGGCCTGGTCGGCTTCGGCATCGGCGCGGGCCAGGCCCTGTCCGGCTCGTTCGAGCGCGGCGCCGGCCGCGACCTCGGCCTGGACGGCCGCCTCGCTCGCCCGAACGAGCTCAGCGCGCCGGTTTCGCTCGCTGAGGACGCGGTCCTCGCCCACCGAGGGCGCCTGGCGAAGCTCGCGGGTCGAGCCCGACCACACCCGGCCGGCCCTCGTCACCGCCACCCCGGCGAACGTGTCCGGAACCGCCTCGAGCTCGGACACAACCCACGTATCGACGAGCAGCAGCCGCGAGAGCGCGACCGCGTCGTCATCGCCGTGCACGCGCTCGGCGAGCCTTTCCGCGCCCACCGCCGGCGGCGACGAGGCTACGGAAGCGGTGGCACCCTCTCCGGCCGGAGGCACGAGCGCCCGGCCGCCGTCGCGGCCGGCCCGATCGAGCAGGGTCGAGCCGGCGGAACGATCGCGCACCACCGCCGCGCCCAGGCGCCCGTCGAGCGCGGCGGCCAGCGCCAGCTCGTAGCCGGGCTCGACCTGCAGGGTGGCGGCGAGCGCCGCGGCCCCGCCGGCGGTGCCCGCATGGGCGCGTAGGAACTGGTTGACGGCGGCGAGCTGGCCGCCGACCTGCGCCGCCTCACGCCGTGCCGCCTCGACCGCGCGCTCGGCACCGCGCAGCTCCTGACGCACCGCATCGAGCGCGGCGTCGACCTCCTCGCGCGCGTTGACGCTGGTGGCGAGCGACTGCGAGCGACGCTCGAGCTCCTCGCCCGCGCTCACGCGCCGCGCCTCGAGCTCGGCCAGGTCGCGTTCGAGCTCGGCCTGCCGGTCCTCGTCGAGCGCGGCCAGGGACGCTTCGAGCGTGCCCACGCGCACGGCCGCCTCGGGGTCGGGGACATCGCCCTGCTCCTCGGCCGCGAGCGCCGCGAGCGTGTGGCGCGCGCTCGCGAGCCGAGTCTCGGTCGCGTGGATGGCGGCGCGGGCCGCCTCGATCCGGTAGCCCACGCGCTCGCCTGAGCCACGCGCCGCGTACGAGCGCCGCGACAGCTCCTCGCGCTGGGCGCTGCGACGCGCGAGCGCGTCCTCGGCGGCCTCGCGGCGCTTGGCCACGGCGGCAAGCTCGCCTTCGAGCACGGTGAGCTGGCTGCGAGCGCGCGCGGCCGCTTCCTCCGCCTCGGCCATCGCCGCGCGCTGGGTCCTGGTGTCGTCTCGGGCCAGCTCCCAGCGCGCTTCGAGCGACTGCCGCTCGAGGCGGGCGTGGAGCTCCGCGGCCTCGGCCTGGCGCTTGAGCGGCCTCAGCCGAGAGCGCGCCTCCCGCTCGACGTCGAGGGCACGGTCGAGGTTGTCAAGGGTCCGGGCGAGCTTGAGCTGGGCCCGCCGGCGGCGCTTGCGGTGCTTGCCCAGCCCCGCTGCCTCCTCGATCAGGAGCCGGCGATCGCGCGGTTTCGAGGTCACGATCGACTCGACTCGGCCCTGGGAGATGACCGAGTGCATCTCCTTCCCGAGGCCCGTGTCCGAGAGCAGCTCGATCACGTCGACGAGCCGGCAGCGGGCGCCCGCGATCCGGTACTCGCCCTCGCCGGTCCGATCGAGCCGGCGCAGGATCGAGACCTCCGGGAGGCCGAAGTCGAGCGTCCCGTCGCTGTTGTCGAGCACGAGCTCGACCTCGGCGCTCTTGGCCGCCTGGCGCCCCGGGGCGCCGCCGAAGATCACGTCCTGCATCGACTGACCGCGGACCGCCACCGGCGACTGCTCGCCCATCGCCCACAGTACGGCGTCGGTGACGTTCGACTTGCCCGAGCCGTTCGGGCCGACGACGACGCTGACGCCGGGCGCGAAATCGAGCCGGGTGCGGTCGGGGAAGGACTTGAAGCCCTTGAGCGTGATCGACTTCAGGTGCATGGACGGGCCCTCCAGCGGCGATGGCGACCCCGCGTCACGGCTCGGTCGCCTCGAGCGCGGCGTGCGCCGCGTCCTGCTCGGCGTCCTTCTTGCTCCGGCCCGATCCGCGGCCTACCTCGACTCCGCCGACCATAGCGCTCACCGAGAACACGCGGTCGTGCGGCGGTCCCTCCTCGGACGCGACCACGTAGCGCACGAGCTCGCCGCGCTGCGCGAGCTGCTCCTGGAGCGCCGACTTGAAGTCGACCGGGTTCTCGAGCGCATCGGCGATCTCGGGCTCGAACGCCTCGCCCACGGCCGCCGCGCTGCGGTCGTATCCGAACGCCAGGTAGCACGCCCCGATGACCGCCTCGATAACCGACGCGAGCACACGCTCGGTCCGGACGAGGGCTGCGAGGTTGGGTCCGGCCCCGGGCGGGGCAGCGGCGGTGAGACGGTCGGGCACGCCGAGCCGCTCGGCCACCGCGGCGCACGAGCGCCCGGACACGGCCTGCGCCCGGATCTTGGTCAGACG
>JAXDGF010000302.1:0-4624 GCA_034665165.1 Solirubrobacteraceae bacterium
CTCCACAACCTCGAGCTCAGGATCACCCATCTCGAGCACCAGGTCAGGGGCCTTCAGGACTCCGTGCACCGCGAGAATGTCCGCCACGCCGGTCAGCTCGCCGAGGTCGCCGCTCGCTTGGAGCCGGGAGCGCTCGCCGTTGCGCTCGAGAAGGACGCGCGCGAGCGCGGGCTGTAGGCGCTGTGACCGCCTTCTTCATCCCAGGACTCTCGGACGTGGGCCAAGCCGCCGAGGACGCCTACGTGGAGATGCGGGCGGGCGTCGAGGCCGACACCGGTCTGCGGCCGTGTGGTCGCCGGATCCACGCGCTCTGGTCCCGGCGCGGCGGCGTCGACTGCCTGACCGAGGTGGGACGCCCCGACCCGGTCATGGGCGGGACGGTTCTCGCCATCTTCGACGTCGGGCCCCATCAACCCTTCGTGGTCCGGATCGTGGCCGCCGACGGCGGATTGTGCGAGGTCCTGAGCCCGCATGCCTACTCGGTGACCGAGTTCGAGCGCTAAGGGCTCGCGACTTCGTAGTCGCGGACCCTACGCGACCCGTCGCCTGAGAACTCCAAGGCGCCGTCCTCGAGGGCGCCGAACCTGAGGCTGACGATATCGCGGGGGTAGTTCTGGTAGAGCCGCCACGGCGCCGTCGCTCCCTGCTTGGGGAAGTCCGCGATCGAGCGGAGGATGTAGCCCGAGGAGAAATCGATGAAGGGCCGCTCGGCGACGGTCGGATCGCGCCGGGGCACGCACTGCCGGTAGCCGTGGGCGTCCATGTGGTTCAGGAGCCGGCACACGTAGGCGCAGGTCAGGTCGCACTTGAGCGTCCACGACGCGTTGGTGTAGCCGAGCGCGACGGCGAAGTTGGGCACGCCGCTGAGCATCATCCCGCGGTAGCTCATCGTCTCCGGAAGCGCGACGTCGCGGTCGTCGACGGCGAGCTCGGTACCCCCGAACGCGAGCAGGTTCAGGCCGGTGGCGGTGACGATGAGATCGGCCTCGAGCTCGGCGCCCGAGGCGAGCGCGAGCCCGCGCTCGGTGAAGGTCGCGATCTCGTCGGTGACGACCGAAGCGCGACCGCGGCGGATCGCCGTGAAGAGGTCGCCGCCGCGGACGAGGCACAGGCGCTGGTCCCAGGGGTTGTAGGTGGGATTGAAATGCGTGCCCACGTCGAATCCGGGTGGGAGCTGGCGGGCGACACCCTTCCGGATCAGGGCCTTAACGAGCGCCGGCCAGCGCCGCGAGAGCTGAAAGCTCAGCATCGTGAGCAGCACGCTCTTCCAGCGTAGGATCGAATATGCCGTGCGGACGGGCACGCGGCGCTCGAGGGCGCCCGCGAGGGGATCCTCGGCCGGGAGCGAAACGACGTAGCTCGGGGAGCGCTGGAGCATGGTGACGTGGGCGGCACTTTCCGCGAGGGCGGGGACGAGCGTGACCGCCGTGGCGCCGCTGCCGATCACGACCACGCGCTTGCCCGCGTAGTCGACATCGTCGCTCCAGTGCTGGGGATGGACGATCGCGCCCTGGAAGCGTTCCGCGCCCGGGAAGTCAGGGGTGTACCCCTCGTCGTAGCGGTAGTAGCCGCTGCACATGAAGAGGAAGCTGCACGTGAGCCTGACCGTCTCGCGCGCATCGCCGCGCTCGGCCTCGACCGTCCACCTCGCCTCCGCGGTCGAGAACTCGGCGCGCACGACCCGGTGGTGGTAGCGGACGTGGCCGTCGATGCCGTACTCGGTGGCGGTGTCGCGGACATAGCTGAGGATCGAGGCCCCGTCGGCGATCGCTCGCGCCTCCGTCCACGGGCGGAACGCGTAGCCCAGGGTGTACATGTCCGAGTCCGAGCGGATCCCGGGATAGCGGAACAGGTCCCAGGTGCCGCCGATGCAGTCCCGGGCCTCGAGGATGGCGAAGGTCTTCTCGGGACAGCTCGTCTGGAGGTGGTAGCCGGCGCCGATGCCGGACAGACCTGCGCCGACGATGAGCACGTCGACGTATTCGAGCGCTTCGGCGACCGCCATCTGGTCACCGATTATCGGGGATCGGAAGCGCGAGGCCGCCGGCCCGTTCAGGCCGGCGGCCCCACTGTAACTACGAGCGGACGGTCTCCGCGGGCTGCGGGACGATCCGGATGTACGGACGCGGGGACTCCCAGCCGTCGGGATAGATCTCCTTGGCGGCGTCGTCGGATACCGATCCGGCGATGATCACGTCGTCGCCCTGCTGCCACTGCGCCGGCGTCGCCACCTTGTGCTTTGCCGTCAGCTGAAGCGAGTCGATGACGCGTAGGACCTCGTCGAAGTTCCGGCCTGTCGTCATCGGGTAGATGAGGATCAGCTTGATCTTCTTGTCCGGGCCGATGACGAAGACGTTGCGTACCGTCTGGTTGTCCATCGGCGTGCGCGAGGTTGGGTCGCCTTCGACCTCGGCCGGGAGCATGCCGTAGAGCTTCGACACGTTGAAGTCGGCGTCGCTGATGATGGGATAGTTCGGCGCCGTTCCCTGCGTCTCCTCGATGTCCTGCGCCCACTGCTCGTGGCGGTCGAGCGGGTCGACGGAGAGGCCGATGACCTTGACGCCACGGGACTCGAACTCGGGATTGATGCTCGCCATGTAGCCGAGCTCGGTGGTGCACACCGGGGTGAAGTCCTTCGGATGCGAGAACAGGACCGCCCACGAATCCCCGATCCAATCGTGGAAGCTGATCCTGCCTTCGGTAGTGTCGGCCTCGAAATCAGGCGCCGTGTCTCCAAGCTTGAGAGCCATTCTTGTTCCCTCCTGAGGTGGTCAAAACCTGCCGATACCCCCTTCGTTGCCGGGGCGGCCGACCGGGTTATAGGGGACCCATTAAAGCAAAACTCGATCGGCATTCTAAGGTTTGTCCCGCCGCGGTCTGGCGGTAGCGGCCACGCCATTTTGGGCGGCGGCTTGCCGTCGTTGACGCGATCGCCGGTGAAGTGTAGAAAGGGCCGCTGGCACCGGCCCGGGGGTGCACGCGCATGACCGTCACCGAACTGCGAACAGCCACCGCCAGCCGCTTGCCCGAAATCGAGGCGCCCGCGACCGGGCTCGAGGTCATCACCTCGGGCACGGGCGAGCGCGTCCTCCTCGTGCACGGCTCGCTGGTTGACGGACCGGGAAGCTGGGCGCGCCAGCGGCCGCTCTCCGAGCGCTGGGGGCTCGAGGTCGTTCAGCGCCGCGGCTTCGGCGCGAGTCGCCACAGCGACGGCGAGGATTTCGAGCACGACGCGGACGATCTCTGCGGCCTGCTCGGTCGCTCGGCGCACGTCGTCGCGCATTCCTACGGGGCGATCGGCGCCGTCTTGGCCGCCACGCGGCGGCCGCGCCGGGTGCGCTCGCTCACGCTCGTCGAGCCGACGGCCGTCACCGCGGGGATGGACGAGCCCGAGGTCGCCGAGGCGATCGGGGCGATCGGTGACTGGTGGCTGCACGCGCCTCGCGACGAGAGGAAATTCCTCGCCGGGTACGGCGCCCTCCTCGGAGTCCGAGCGCCACGGCTGAACGAGGGTCCCACGGGCCTGCGTGCCGCCGCTAAGTACCTCCGTCACTGCCGGCCCCCGTGGACGGCCGAAGTGCCGTGGGAGGACATCGCCCTGGCGCGGATCCCGACGCTCGTCATCTCAGGCGGCCACAGCCCGGCGCTCGACGCCCTCGCCGCCGCCGTGGCTCGCAGGACCGGCGGTCAGCACACGGTCATCGCCAGCTCCGGTCACGCCGTCCAGCGCGCTGGGACCGCATTCAATACCGCGCTCGAGCAACACCTGCGGGCAGCTGACCGCGCCGTCGCGCGCTGACGCGACCGCAGCCCGCAGAGACTCTCCGCTCCTGACGGGCGGGGCCGTCACGTGACTCAGATCGACCAACAGCCCCTACAGCCGTTCCCCGTCCGACCGCGCTGCCCCCGAGCCCCCAGTCACGGCTTGACGGCCCCGCCCTTTGGCCCCCTGGCCGCCTAGCCGTGCCCCCGGTCCCGTCGGCGGCGAACCGGCCCCCGAGCCCACGCGGCCCCCCGAGCAGCATCCAACTCCTCGACTCCGGCGGCTTCATTGCTCGCGCTGAGCTCCACGTCGGCAAGTCTCACCGAGCGCGTCGCGCGCCGCATCGGCCGAGGGGGTGTGATCTTTTGCGTTGGTAGGGGTTAGGAAATGCGGGCGGCGCCCCGGGCCGCCTGGCCGGGGCCATCTCCGAGGCGGCCGGCGAGAGCGGGCGCAAGCTGGCCACGACGGGTTATGCCGAGCTTGCGGTAGACGCGGCTCAGGTGCCCCTTGGTCGTCATGGTGGTGATGAAGAGCGCCTGCGCCACCTCTCGGTTGGTCAGGCCCTCGGCCGCGAGCCGGGCCACTCGCAGCTCCCCCGCGGTGAGAGCGTCGCGACCCGTGATCGCGTCCCGGCGTGGCTTGGCGCCGGCCGCGATGAGCTCGGCGCGGGCCTGGTTGGCGATCCGCCGCGCCCCGAGGTGGTGCGCGAGGTCGAGGCCGCGCTCGAGCTGACGCCGAGCCCCGCCCCGCTGTCCGGACCGGCGCAGGGCCGCCCCGTGGTCGGTGAGCGCGCGGGCGAGCTCAAGGGGGGAGGGCGAGCGCTCGAGCACCTGCACCGACTCGGCGAGCAGCTCGAGTCCC
>JAXDGF010000303.1:0-25008 GCA_034665165.1 Solirubrobacteraceae bacterium
GTGCCCGTCCGCAGGCGGCCATCCCGCATCCGCCTGCTCGCCGTCCCGGCCCTGGCGGCGCTCGTGGCCGGGGTCGCACTCACCCCCGCCGGCGCGGCCGTCGGACGGTGGATCCGGCACGCGCTCGGGGAGCCGCATGCCGCCTCCGCGCTGTTTTCGCTGCCCGCTCCGGGACGGGTGCTTGTGTCCGGAAATGCGGGCGCGTGGATCGTCGGCGCGGACGGATCGAAGCGCCGCCTGGGCTCGTGGCCGCAGGCCAGCTTCTCACCCAACGGTCGCTACGTCGTGGTCGCCTCCCCGAGCACCGTCGCGGCCGTCGATCCCCTGGGGACGGCCCAGTGGGCGCTAAACCGCCCGGCGGTGAGTGATCCGCGCTGGTGGGGACCGCTGGGGTATTGGGTTGCGTACCTGAGCGCCGGGACGCTGAGGGTCGTGTGGGGCAACGGCACCCACGATCGGCTCCTCGCGGCGGGCGTCGACCTGGTGGCGCCGGCCTGGAGGCCTGGCTTCGCCTACCAGGTCGCGTACGTAGCCGTCTCGGGCAGAGTCGTCGTGCGCGACGCGCCGACCGGGCACGTGAGTTGGCGGACCGCGCTCGGCCCGAAGCCGATCGAGCTCGGCTGGTCCAAGGACGGTACCCGGCTGCTCGTCCTCTCCCGCGCCCGCGCCCGCGTCTACGACCCGGCCGGCCGGCTCGTCGCGAATATCGCGCTCGCCGCCGGCGCCCCCGCCCGCTTCGGCGCACTTTCCCCCGACGGCCACGCGCTCGCTCTTGTCCGCGGCGGCGCCGGCGATGCCGTGCTCTACCAGGTGGCGAGCCGAAAGCCATCCCCGACGACCGTCTTCTCGGGAGCGAGCCTCGGCTCGCTCGCCTGGTCACCGAACGGGCGCTGGCTGCTGATCACCTGGCCCGCGGCGGACCAGTGGATCTTCGTCCGCACCACCGTCGGGCGCGGCCGACGCCTGCTCGCGGTGTCGCGGATCGCCGAGCAGTTCGCGCCCGGGAGGCGGCCGCGGGGGTATCCGGGGCTCGATGGGTGGTGCTGTACGAGCACAGGGAGCGCGGGCTAAGGGCGACTCGTCGGCCGGCTTTTGGCCGGCGGGGCCCGCGGTGGCGGGGGTGGTCGCTCGCGTCGGCGAGCCGTCATTGACTGGCGCTGCTTCGTGGCCGTCGCGCGCGACCCGGGGCCCGCTGGAGGGAAACTCGGGAGGGCGTGCTGCGTTTTGCCCAATATTTGGTCAAAACGCAGGAGCACGGCCCGCCCGCGCGAGGGACGACGGCGCGCCGGCGAGAGAGGCCCTCGGGAGGACGCGTGACACGAAATAGATGACAGGGACCAGGCAGTCGCAAAGCGTTTCGCGACAGTCATCATGGCGGGGCTTCACCACCCGCCGGGGATGAAATACCCTCGATCCACCAGAAGTCGGCTCGTCGCGTGGATAGTCCCGTCCCAGATAATCTCGCCGGCGACCGGCCCGTTGGTAACATCAGTGTCAAATGTCCGTGATGGCACCAGCCCTTGTCGAGATCGAGGATTGTCCCCAGTGTCTGCTCGGGAACCTCAACTGGCTGCTCGCTCAGGCGCACTACTCGCTGGCGAGCCAGCTCGCGACCGCTTTTGAGCCGCTCAACATCACTCCTCGTGGGCACAGCGTCCTGGCCGCGGCCATGACCGGAACGCACACCCAGAAGGAGCTCGCGGAGCTCGTGGGACTGGACAAGACGACGATGGTCGTCACCCTCGACGAGCTCGAGGGCGAGGGTCTGGCCAAGCGGGTGCCGTCGAGCACCGACCGCCGGGCCCACGTGGTTGAGGTCACCGCGGCCGGGCGCGCCAAGGTCACCTCCGCCAACGAGATCGTCGCACGCGTCCAGGCCGACGTCCTCGCCTCGCTCGACCCGCACGAGAGCGAGGCCCTCCTCCGCACGCTCGGGCAGCTCGTGCGCGAACGCCTCGCCGAGCCGGCCGCCTGCAAGGGCGTGCGCCGGCGCGAGCCGCGCGGCCACGGCGCCTAAGCCGCCCGCGACGGACGCTAAACCGGGCCACTAGCGCCCCACGCCCCGCAACGCCGCGCCCGGGTCACCCGGTCCCTCGATCGCCGCCGCATCGCGGAGGCGCTGCGCCCCCGCAACGCTGCGCCCGGGTCCCGCGACACGAGCCCGCGTAACGCTGCGTTCACAATTCATCCATACCAGATAGTCCCGAACAAGACGATTTGCTACGGTTGTATCTCGTTCGTCCAGGGAGGCGACCGGAGTCCGGCTACGAGACCAACCGAAGGGACGCCCAGCATGACCCCCACGAGATCGACCGCCCTCAGCCCCGCCGCCGACCGCGCCCGCTGGACGGCGCTCGTGGTCCTGTGCGTCGGGATGCTGATGATCATTCTCGACTCGACCGTCGTGAACGTCGCGCTGCCCTCGATCCAGCGTGATCTCTCCTTCTCCCAGCCCAACCTGGCCTGGGTCGTCAACGCCTATCTGATCACCTTCGGTGGCCTGCTCCTCCTCGCGGGGCGGCTGGGCGACCTGATCGGGCGCCGGCGCGTGTTCCTGGGCGGGCTCGTTCTCTTCACCACCGCGTCCTTGCTGTGCGGCTTGGCCCAGAGCCAGGCCGTGCTCATCGGGGCGCGCTTCATCCAGGGCGTCGGCGGCGCGCTGACCTCGGCCGTGATCCTCGGCATGGTGGTGACGATGTTCACCGAGCCCCGCGAGCAGATGAAGGCGATCGGCGTCTACAGCTTCGTGGCCGCTGCGGGCGCGTCGCTCGGGCTCCTGCTCGGCGGCGTCGTGACCCAGCTCATCAACTGGCACTGGATCTTCTTCATCAACATCCCCATTGGCGTCGTCACCGGCCTGCTCGCCACGCGCCTCGTCGAGCCCGACGGCGAAGTGCCGGGCCTCCATCGCGGCGTCGACATCGCGGGGGCGGCACTCGTCACCGGCGCCCTCATGCTCGCCGTCTATACGATCGTCAAGGCCGGCGGCTACGGCTGGGGCTCGGCCCGCACGCTCGGCTCCGGCGCCGGGGTGCTCGCCCTCCTCGGGGCCTTCGTGGCGCGCGAGTCCACCGCCAAGGATCCCCTCATCCCCCTGCGCATGTTTCGCTCCCGGAACGTCTCGGGCGCCAACGTCGTGCAGCTGCTGATGGTCGCGAGCCTGTTCGGGATGTTCTTCCTGGGCGTCCTCTTCATGCAGCACGTGCTCGGCTACAGCGCGATCGGGACGGGCTTCGCCTTCCTGCCCGTCAGCCTCGGGATCGGCGTCTTCTCGCTTGGGTTCTCGGCCCGGCTGAACGAACGCTTCGGACCGAAGGCGACGCTCGTCGCGGGGCTGGCGCTGCTGGCCATCGGCCTCGGGCTCCTGACGCGGGCGCCGGTGGGCGCGAGCTACCTCACCGACCTGCTCCCGTCGATGATCCTCCTGGGGATCGGCGCCGGGCTCTCGTTCCCGTCGCTCATGTCGCTCGCGATGTCCGGCGCCACCGCCGGCGACTCCGGACTCGCCTCCGGGCTCGTGAACACAACCGTCCAGGTCGGAGGTGCCCTCGGCCTCGCCGTCCTCGCCACGCTGTCGACCACGCGGACCACCCACCTCCTGGCCACGGGGGCATCGCATCCGGCCGCCCTCACGGGCGGGTATCACCTCGCGTGGGTCATCTCGGCGAGCGTCGCCGGGGCGGCGGCCCTCATCGGCGCCGGGGCGCTTCGCGCGGTCGCAAGGAGCGCCGAGCCCGTGACTGCAACCCAAGACGAGCAGGACCTACTCGGCAACCCAGCGTACGCAGAGGCGGAGGCAGCATGAACCAGAATCACGTCATCGACAGCTGGATCGCCGAGCTCGGGCTCAGCAGCCGGCGGCTGCGAGCGACCGACCAAGGTCTCCCGCTATCTCGAGGTCCACGCGAGGACGGCGAGGGTGACGGCGCAGGCCCCGGCGGCGACCGCCAGCGGGAGCCCATCGCCCGCTATCTTCGCGGCCGCGCCGCCTCCGCCCGAGCCGACGATCTGGCCCCCGGCCCAGGCGAGATTCATGAGCGCCGCCGCGAGCCCCTGGTGCAGGCCATGGGTCTCTGCGGCGTCTGAGAGCATCGCCATCGACGGCGCCCAGAACAAGCCGATGGCGGCGACGATGACCACGATGACCACGGCCAGCCCGACGACGCTGTCGGGCAGGGTGAAGCACAGCAGCGCCACCGTCGCGGCCGCCAATCCGAAGCGCAGGGGCACGAGCCTCCCGCGGCGATCGGAGACGCGGCCGACGATCGGCGCGATCGCGGCCTCGACCGCCGCCGCCACGAGATAGGTCGCTCCGATCGCCGCCGCGGGCGCGCCAAGCCGGTGAAGGCGTAGCGGGCCGAGGACGGCGATCATCCCCGACCCGATCGCCGGGAGGCCCATGAGCCACATCGCGGTCGCGACGCCCGGGCGGCGCAGGGCGGCGGTCACGCTCCCCAAGCCCTGATCGGAAGGCGCGTGATGACCGGGAAGGCGGCGAGTCAGTACCAGCAGGACGCCCGCCACCGCCGCCACCGCCCCAAACGTAGCCGGCCTCCCGGTGGCGGTGGCGATGGTCCCGATCACGGGTCCGAACAGAGCTCCGGCGATCCCGGCCCCGATGGCCCAGCCCATCGTCTCGCCACGACGGTCGGGCGTCGTCTCCACCGCGACCCACGCCAGCGCTCCGGCCCATGTGCAGGCGCCGCCGACCCCCTCGACGAAGCGCGCAAGGTCGAGCGCGGCGGCGTTGTGGAGGAACGCGAAGGCGATCGTTGCGCACCCGAGCAGGACAAGGCCGGCGCACACCGTGAAGCGCGGCCCGGCACGAACGGCGAGCAGCCCACCCGGGAGCGAGGCCAGCAGCATCCCAATCGGGTAGCTCGCCGTCATCAGACCGGCTGAGAGCTTCGAGAGCCGCAGCTCGTGCGCGAGACCGGGCAGGAGCGGCGCGATGACGGCGTAGAACATCGTGTCGACGAACATGACGGCGCCGATCACCAGCACCAGGCGGCGCGCCGCGGCGTCGCGTGTCGGGGGGGGCTCAGGAGACGTGACGACCAGGCGCGGCATACCGCAGCACCGTAAACGGTTCAGACGCCTGACCCCCAGGCGCCGGTCCGGCGCCTGGGGGCGGCGACTTCGTGCTCGTACAGCGACCTCGCTGGATCGGTCAGGCGATGCGCACGGTGGCCCCGTAGCGGGCCCAGGCGCCGGCCGCAGATACGGCTCGGATGACGAGGTGGTAGGTCCCTCTGGGGGCGGGCTTGCCGTTGATCTTCCCGTTCCAGCTGAGCGCAACTCGACCGGCCTTGCGGAACGTCTTGCTCAGCTTGGCCACCACCTTCTTGCCGCGCAGCACGGTGAGCGTCACCTTGGAGCGGGCCTTGAGGACGAACGACACCCGCACCGGCTTGCCCTTGGCGGCCGCGAGGCTGGTCGGCGGCAACGATCCGATCAACCGGGCGCCGCCTCCCGTCGAGCCGGTAAGCCCCGTCTGCCCGGTGGCGCCCGTCGCCCCGGTATCACCCGTCGCCCCGGTGCCACCCGACGCCCCGTTGCCGCCCGACGCCCCGGTGCCACCCGACGCCCCGGTGCCACCCGACGCCCCGGTGCCGCCGGTCGCCCCGTTGCCGCCCGACGCCCCGGTGCCGCCCGTCGCCCCGGTGCCGCCCGTCGCCCCGGTGCCGCCGGTTGCCCCGGTGGCGCCCGCGGCCGGCGGAACTGGGATGGTGATGACGAGGGTCTGCGTGGCGCTTCCGACGTTACCGGCGGGATCAGGGGCAGACGCGAGGATCGGCCACGACCCTGCACCGACAGGGGTCGGGGTCGCGTTCCAGGTGCCATTGGCTTGTAGGAGCGTCGTCATCGTCTGTCCTGCGATCGAGATCGTGACGATCGTCCCGGGCGCCACGTCGGAGGTTCCTGTGATCGTCGGGTCGAGGTTGGTGGTCGTCGCGCTCGCTCCGCCGGTGATCGTGACGATCGGCGATACGGTGTCGACGGTCAGGGTCTGCGTCGAGCTGGCGAAGTTTCCAGCCGCGTCGGTCACCGACATGACGACGCGGTGCGGGCCGTTGGAGAGCGTCGCTGCCATCACCGACCACGTTCCGTCGGCCCCAACCAGGCCGGTCAGTGTCTGGTCGGCGAGGGTCACGGTCACGGTCGTGCCGGCCCCGACGTTCGCGGTGCCAGAGATGTCCGGCGTCGCGTCGCTGGTCAGCGCGTTCGGGCCGCCATCGATCGCGATCACCGGCGGGGCCGTGTCGACGGTCATGAGCTGGCTGGCGGCGCCCTGGTTCCCGGCGGGGTCGGTCACCACAGCGCTGACCGTGCGGATGCCGTCGCTCAGCGCGCTCGGGGTGACGTTCCACGTCCCCCCCGACTGCACGAGGGTCGTCAGCGTCTGCAAGTCGACGTTGACGTGGACGATCGTGCCGGCGGCGACATCGGTCGTACCCGCGATCGTCGGGGTCGTGTCGTTCGTCAGAACCGAGGCTCCACCGTCAATCGTGACGACGGGCGGGACCGTGTCGACAGTTAGTTGCTGGGTGACGCTGGTGACGTTCCCTGCCCCGTCAGAGGTGCTCGCGACGACCGGGTAGGTGCCGTTCGCCAGCATCGCCGCGCTCGCCGACCATGCGCCGCCCGAAGGGGTCGCGGTCAGAGTCTGCCCGTTGACCGTCACGGTGACGACCCCGGGAGCTTCGACATCGGTCGTGCCGCTCAGCGTCGGCGTCGTGTCGGGCGTGTAGGCGCTCGCTCCACCGGCGATGGTGAGCACCGGCGGGGCGCTGTAGAACTGGTCGTCGTCGAGCGTGAGGGCGCCGGTCAGAGCGAACGCGCGGCCGTTGACCACGCTCCCATTCCCGACCGCGACCGCGGCCTGCGCTATCAGCGTCCCCGCGAAACTGGCGTTCGCGCCAATGGCGCCAGCACCGTTGACCTGCCAGAACACATGCGACGCCTGGGCGCCGCCCGCCAGCACCACATGGCTTCCGGCGGCCATCGCCATCGCGCCGTTGACCTGGAAGACGAACACGGCGTTCGGGTCACCGCGGCCGTCGAGGGTCACGGTTCCGGTGTTCGACACGGCACCGGCGACGGTATGCAACCCCGGGGAGATGGTCGCGCCGGCGAGCGCGCCCGCAAGGGTGACCCCGCCCGTTCGCGCTGCGACCTCGTTGTAGGCCGTGAGGGCGTCGGCCTGCGCTGCCACGGCGGCGCTGTTGCCGACGTTGACCGCGCCCGTAACCACACCCGGCGGGAAACCAGTCGGCTGAGTAGCGATCGCCACGCCGAGATCGCCGCGGAGCGTCGTGAACGGCGCGCCGGCGGCGCTGACCGTATTACCGACGGAGGCGCCACTCAACACCGCGTAGCTCGAGGCGTGACCAAGATCGACGACGGTCGGGGACGCGGCGAGCGCGGAGGGAACAGCCGCCCCGAAGCTCGCGATGAGCACGCCACCGGCGAGCATCGAGAGCGATAAAGACCTGAAACGGCACAGCAACGACATCAAACCGGGCATAACCAGCCCCTTCCAAGAGGGGGCTGTTCCGAGCCCGGCGGTTGACTATTTGTCAAGACGTGCATCGGCGGGCCGCCTCACCGGCTTCACGTAACCCCCTCCCGGTGGACAGGAGATAAGCGTCCCGCGGGCGCTGCAACGCGCTTAGCCTTCGCCTAGCCTGCGCCTAGCCCGGTTCCTTCTCCTCCTCGGCGATGGCGTGCATCACGGCGTTGATGAGCGCCAGGTGAGTGAAAGCCTGGGGAAAATTGCCGAGCTGGCGACCCGAGTCGGCATCGAGCTCCTCGGCGAACAGCTTCAGCGACGAGCCATGGGTGAGCAGGCGCTCGAGCGTCTCCTTGGCTCGCTCGCCCTCGCCGATCTCGCACAGGGCGGAGGAGAGCCAGAACGAGCAGATGAGGAACGTCCCCTCTTCCCCCGACAGGCCGTCGTCGGTCTCGCCAGTCCGGTAGCGCAGGACGAATCCGTTCTCGGTCAGTTCGTCGGCGATGGCGAGCACTGTCGCGCGCACGCGCTCGTCCTCAGGGGGCAGGAAGCGCAAAAGGGGGATCAGCAGCGTCGAAGCGTCGAGCGCGTCGGTCTCATAGTGCTGGCGGAACACGCCCCGATCCGAGACCCCGTGGGCGAGGATGTCCGCGTGGATCTCCTGGGCGATCTCGCCCCACTCCTTGGCCAGCGCGAGCTCACCCTCGAGCCCGGCCAGCCGGGCGCCGCGGTCGAGCGCGACCCAGCACATCAGCTTCGAGGAGACGTAGTGCTTGGGGGCGCCGCGCGCCTCCCAGATGCCCTGGTCGGCCTCCATCCACACCTTGATCGCGCACACGACCTGGTCCTGGAGCACCGGCCACAGCCGCTGGGGAACGTGGCCGCTCAGCTTCGTGTGCAGGTAGACCGAATCGAGGACCGCGCCGAAGACGTCGTTCTGGCGCTGCTGGAAGGCGCCGTTGCCGACCCGGACCGGAACCGCGCCCTCGTAGCCGTTCAGGTGCTCGATCACGCGCTCGGTGAGGTCGCGCTCGCCGCCGATCCCGTACATGATCTGGAGGCTCCCGTCGGGGCCGCGCTCGAGGTCCGCGACGAACTGCATGAAGTCATCCGCCTCCCAGTCGAGGCCGATCGCGTGCAGGCCCCACAGCGTGAAGGTGGCGTCTCGCATCCAGCAGTAGCGGTAGTCCCAGTTGCGCTCCCCGCCGGGGGTCTCGGGTAGCGAGGTCGTGAGCGCGGCCACGGTGGCACCCGTGGGTGCGTAGGTGAGCCCCTTCAGGGTCAAAGCCGAGCGCTGGAGATGCTCGCGCCAGCGGTGATCGGGGAACCGGCCCCCGGCGAGCCAGCTTCGCCAGTAGTGCCGGGTGGCGTCGAGGCGCCGGTGGGCATCGTCGCCATCGCTCGGACCGGCCAGCCCGTGCGTCCAGGAGAGCGAGACGAACCGCCGCTCGCCCTCCTCCAGCGTGTGGCGCGCTCGCGCGCGCGTACCCTCGAGCCCGATCCGCAGGTCGGACACGAGGCGCAGCGTCGTCTCGCCGTCGGTCGCCTCCGCCGTCCGCCAGTTCTCGCCGATCATCATCCACTCGCCCGGCGTGCGGCCGTAGTCGAAGAGCGGCTCGCACACGGCCTCGATCTGGACCGCGCCCTGCAGGCATTCGACCGAGCGGACGAGCATGTGGTCGGCGTCGAAATCGGTCGGGGGACGGGTGTGGGAGCTCTCGTCGGCGTGCGCGTCGTGCCAGGCGCCGATCGTCAGCGCGTCGCGCACGACGATCCAGCCCGACGGCGTCATCCAGGTGGTCTCCAGGATCATCGTCCCCGGCTCGTAGCGCCGGCCGCCGGGCACCGAGACGCCATAGGGGCCGACTCGAAATCCTCCAGCCCGGCGATCGAGCAAGGCACCGAACACGCTCGGCGCGTCGAAGCGAGGGATGCACATCCACTCCACCGTCCCGTCCGGAGCCACAAGCGCGCCCGTGTGGCAGTCCGAGAGGAACCCGTAGTCGCCGATGGGCGGAAACGGGCTCGCGCCGCTCAGGGGAGTGTCGGGCGGGGGGAGGGGGATCGAGGGGGTCATGGGCGGGCGGTGACGGTAGCAGCGACGGCTTCGACGCTTGCGTACCGCGAAGCGATGCGCAAAACTCGAACCCTGATTGGGGCAAACGACAAAGGGGAACGTGGTGACGTCTGTAGAGCCGGCAACCGAGCTTGAGTTTGAGGCGCCGGGTCCTGGTTCCTGGGCCCTGGATGCGCTTCATTTTCCGCGACCGGTGACCCGATATTGGATGGAGATGCATCCAGCGCCGTTCAAGCGCGGATTCGCCGAGTTCACGCGCTACTACGGGATGCTGGTCGCTGGGCGCGAGGTCCGATATGTGAACGGCTTCTCCTACGGCACGATGCGGCCGGTACCGGAGGAAGAGATACCGGAGCGCATGCAGCGCGCGGAGGAGGTCTGGGCGGAGAAGCTGTGGCGCGCTCAGCTCCGGGATTGGGATGAGACGTTCAAGCCGGCCTCGATCAGGACGCATCGTGAGCTCCAGTCCGTGGATCCGGACGCGCTCTCCGACAGCGAGCTGTGCACCTACCTCACGCGCTGCCGCGAGCACCACTCGGAGATGATCTACCAGCACATGCGGTTCAGCGGGGCGGCGATGATCGCGATCGGGGATCTGCTCGCCCACGCCGGCGACTGGACCGGGGTACGGCGAACCGAGCTGCTCGGGATGATGCGCGGTGCCGCTCCCGTCTCGGCGGGCGTGTCGGGCGAGTTCGGGGCGATGGTCGCGGCCGTCAGGGCCGATCCGGAGGCCCAGGCGCTGCTCGAGTCCGGCGGCGAGCCGAGCGCGGTGCTCGCGGAGCTGCGGTCGCTCGACAGCGACGCCGGTCGCGCGGTGTCGGCCTATCTCGACCTGACCGGGTGTCGCCTGCTCGATGGCTTCGACATCTCGGGCCGCTACGCGCTCGAGCTCCCGGACGCGCTCCTGCGCGCGATCCAGGCCTCGGTCGCCGGCTCCGGCGAGGAGGACAAGACCGCGGCCGAGGTCGACGCGAAGATCGCCGAAGTGCGCGCCAAGGTCCCCGAGGAGCATCGCGAGGAATTCGACGAGATCCTCGGCGAGGCGCGCCTCATGTACCGGATCCGCGACGAGCGAGGCGTGTTCAGCGACATCTGGGCCTCGGGCATCATGCGCCGCGCCGCCATCGGCGCCGGCCGCCGGGTCGCGGCCCAGGGCGCCGTCCACGACCCCGAGCACTTCATCGACGCCGGCTTCGATGAGATGCTGGCGCTCGTGTCCGGCACGGGCGGGCCCTCGGCCGACGAGCTCGCCGAACGGCACGCATGGCGCCTGGCCCACAACGCCAAGGAGGCGCCCCGGACCCTGGGGCCGCCCGCGCCGCCGCCGCCCGACCGATCCGAGATGCCACCGGCCGTGGCCCGCGTCATGCGCGCCATGGGCATCACTATGAAGGCGATGTCAGGGGCCTCGACGGCGGAGCACGAGGAGAACGTGCTCCGTGGCTTCGGGGCGAGCGGCGGTATCTACGAAGGGACGGCACGGCGCGTGTCGGGACCGACGGAGTTCGACCGCATCGTCAAGGGCGACGTCCTCGTGACCGAGTCCACCACCGAAGCGTTCAACATCCTCCTCCCCCTCCTCGGCGCCATCGTCACCGACAGCGGCGGGTTGCTCTCGCACCCGGCCATCGTCGCCCGCGAATACGGCATCCCCGGCGTGGTCGGAACCCGCGAAGCCACCGACCGCATCCCCGACGGCGCCCGCGTCCGCGTCGACGGCGACGCCGCCGAGGTGACGGTCCTCGAGTAGCGCCGCTCAGCGGTTCAGGAAGTCCAGCAGGGCCGCGTTCGTCTCCTCGGGGAAGGTCCAGCCGATGTTGTGGGGGCCGTTTTCCACCGCGACGACGGTCACGTCGGCGATCAGGTTCTCGTCTCTGAGCCGCTCCGCGGTGGCCTCGAAGGGCAGAATCCGGTCCGCCGTGCCGTGGACGACGAGCGTGGGGACGTCGATCTTGGGAAGGTCGCCACGGAAATCGGTGAGCCAGGTGTCGACGCACGCGTAGGACGCGTACGGCGAGGCGCCGGCCGCGACCTGGAAGCTCGCCCGCAGGGCGGCGTCGCCGATGCGCTCGGGCGCGAGGACATCGGTGTTGTAGAAGTTCGCGAAGAAGCTGTCGAACCACGCGTAGCGGTCGGCCAGCACGGTCGCCTTGATCCCGTCGAACACCTCTCCGGGGACGCCCTTGGGGTTGTCGTCGGTCTGCAGCAGGAAGGGCGGGATCACGCCGAACAGGGCCGCCTTGCTCACGCCCGCGGATCCGTAGGTCCCGAGATAGCGCGTCACCTCACCCGTGCCCATCGAGAACCCGGCGAGGACGACATCCTCGCCGAGCGAGAGATGGTCGAGCAGGGCTTTGAGATCGGCCGCGAAGGTGTCGTAGTCGTAGCCGGTCGTGGGCTGGCTGGACTGACCGAAGCCGCGACGGTCGTAGCTGATGCAGCGATAGCCGTTGGCGAGCAGCGCCCACTCCTGACGCTCCCACGAGTTGCCGTCGAGGGGATAGCCGTGAATGAGGACGATCGGCTTGCCCGCGCCGTGGTCGTTGTAGTGGATCTCGATGTCGGCGCTGTTTTCGCTTCCGACCTTGACGAATGGCATGGCGTTCCCTTTCTCGAGTGGACAGTCGCGTGAACGAATCATCGTTGCCTATAGGCCGCAGGCGTCTCCGCGTCCGCCCGGATCACGGCGCTCATCCCGCCTTCACGCGACGAGGGGTGGCGCCGGACGATCATCCGCCCGGCGCCACACCGGCGCGTCTACTTGGCCACGGTAGTTCGCGTCGTCCCCGTCGAGATGGGCAACTTCGGCTTGTACACCACCGAATCGTCGCTCGAGGTCATCACGCCACGCAGATGGCAACCGGAGGCGACGCGGCGCATCGGGGATAATTCCCCGCTTCTCGTGCGACTGTCCCGGTCCCTCGCGACGATCGTACATCGGCGACACGAGCACCGCAGCAGTCGCTGTCACGGGTGGATAAGGGCCCGCGAACCCTAAGGAGCGAGTGATGGCGAAAACGGTGGTAGTACTGGGAGCCCGGAACCTCGGCGGCGCGATCGTCGACCACTTCCTCGAGCTCGGCTGGAACGCGGCCGCGGTGGCCCGGAGCGACGACACGCTCGCGCGGGTGCGCGCGCGCGGCGCGCTCGCCATACCTGCTGATGCGTCAGATCAAGAGTCGCTGACCGAGGCGCTCGCGAACGCGCGCCGAGAGCTGGGTTCGCTCGACGCGGTCGTCAATGCCGTCAGTGCCGCCCGGCCTCCGAGCAGCGGGCCGTTCGGGGGAGGCGAGCTGGCGGCCGCCGACCTCGAAGCGTTTCGCGGCTGGACCGTCGCCGTGGCCGAGCAGGCCTTCGTGTTCCTCTCGACCGGCTCGGCGGCGCTGCGCCAGTCCGGGGGCGGCGCGCTCATACAGATCACCGGCGGTTCCGCGCGGCGGGCGATGCCGGGCAAGGGGCTATGGGCCGCCGGCGCCTTTGCCACGCGAGCGCTGGTGCAGGCCGCCGCTCAGGAACTTCGGGGCGAACGGATCCATGTCGCTCTGCTCGCGGTCGACGCCACGATCGAATCTCCGAGGACGGCGGCGTTTACCCGCGACCAGCCACCGGACGCGCTGGCGGACATGAACGACGTCGCTGCCGCAGTCGCCTTTCTCGTTGGCCAGAGCGCGCGGGGCATGACCCACGAGCTCGTTGTCACCCCGGCCGGCGATCGCTGGGTACCGTAGACACGCGTAGCGCAGGCAGCCCTAACGGTTCGCGTCGCTAAGTCGTCGTCTTCTCAAGTTCGGTGACGGATTTGTGTCCCGGGGGGCGTGGTCGAAAGTGTCAAATAATTCGATAAAAACGGACACAGGGGGGCTGCGAAGCCCGCCACCCGGCGCTGCTGAGCGCGCCGAGCCTAGGGTTCGCGCCTTCGCACGGACCACATCCCGGTAAGGACCCGACTACGCCGCCGCGCGCCGCTCCAGCTCGCACCGTTCGGAAAACGACCACTAAGTGTCAGAGGTGAAGTTCGGCAGCCCCAAGCTCTGGATCCAGTCGTTGATCGTGATGTTCAGGCGCGTGAACTCGCCCGTCCAGATCAACACGCCCATGGAGATGAGAACCACCCCACCGACTCCGATCACGACCGGGTAGTGGCGCTTGACGACATTGAAGGCGGAAGTGGCACTCCCGAACGCAAGCCCCGTGAGCAGGAAGGGCACCCCCAGCCCCGCGCAGTAAACGGCGAGCAGGAAGACGCCGCGAGCCGTCGAGCTCGTGCCGCTCGTGGCGGCGATGATCGCTCCGAGGGTCGGACCGGTGCACGGGGTCCAGGCGAGGGCGAAGGCGGCGCCGGTGACTACCGGTCCCCCCCGGCCCGCGCGCTCCATGAGCTTGCCCACGTGCCATTCGCGGCTGAAGCGGGGCACGAGCGACGCGAGGACGAAGAGGACGCCCATGGCGACCACGAGCGCCCCCGACACCTTGAGCGCCGTCGGCCCCTCGAGGGTGGCGCGGAGCGCGGTCTGTCCGATCAGGCCCAGGGAGATGAAGATGGCCGAGAAGCTCGCGATGAAGGCGAGCGTCGGACCGAGCACGCGCCGCGCCTGGATCTGGCCGGGGGACACGCCGGCCACCGCGGAGATGTAGCCCGGGACGAGCGGGAGCACGCAGGGCGACAGGAACGAGATCAGACCGGCGCCGAAGGCCACCGGGATGCCGATGCCGGACGCGGGATCCATCGACCGGAGAGGGTAGCTCGACCGCTCGCCGCCCGCGCCGAGGAGCAGGGCGATGCCTGGCCTCCGCCGATGCACATGGAGCGGTGGTAGTTTGACGGGAGGCGACATGGCGACCGAGGTCCTCACCCTGCAGAACTTCATCGACGGCGAGCACGCCGGTCCGGCCGAGGGTCAGACCGAGCCCGTGCTCAACCCCGCGACGGGCGAGATGATCGCCCAAGCCCCCCTCTCGACCGCAGAGGACGTCGATCGCGCCGTCGCCGCCGCCCGCCGCGCCTTTGAAGGCGGCTGGAGCACGACCACGCCGATGGAGCGCCAGTACGCGCTCCTCGCCCTCGCCGACTCGATCGAGGAGCATGGCGAGGAGCTGGCCGAGCTCGAGGCCGTGGGCGCGGGCAAGCCGATCGCCGCGGTCCGCCAGGACGAGATCCCCGTCTCCGTCGACAACCTGCGCTTCTTCGCCGGCGCGGCAAGATGCCTCGAGGGTCGCGCCGCAGGCGAGTACCTCGCCGGGCACACGTCCATCATCCGCCGCGAGCCGGTGGGAGTGATCGGCCAGATCGCACCCTGGAACTACCCGCTGATGATGGCGATCTGGAAGATCGGGCCCGCGCTCGCGGCCGGGAACACGATCGTCCTCAAGCCGGCAGAGACCACGCCCCTGACTACCGTCCGCCTCGCCGAGCTCGCTGCCGAGCACTTCCCCAAGGGCGTGCTCAACGTCGTCACCGGCCACGGGGACCCGGCGGGGCAGTCCCTAGTCACGCATCCCGAAGTCGACATGGTCTCCCTCACGGGCTCGGTCGACACCGGCAAGTGGATCGCCCGCGCGGCCGCCGACACGCTCAAACGCGTGCACCTCGAGCTCGGCGGCAAGGCTCCCGTGATCGTCTTCGACGACGTCGATCTCGAGACGGCGCTCGAGACGATCGCCGGAACCGGCTATTACAACGCGGGACAGGACTGCACGGCAGCCACCCGCGTCCTCGCCGCCGCCAATGTCTACGACGATCTCGTCTCGGGCCTGAGCGCCCAGGCGACCGGCTTGGTGCTCGGCGACACGCTCGCGCCCGACACGACCCTGGGGCCGCTCAACTCCGCCCGCCAGCGCAAGCGCGTCGAGGGCTTCCTCGAGCGCAAGCCCGCGCACGCGGAGATCGTCACCGGCGGCCGGGAGCCGGGCCTCCCCGGTTTCTTCCTCGAGCCCACCGTCGTGGTCGGACTCGAGCAGAGCGACGAGATGATCCAGCGCGAGATCTTCGGCCCCGTGATCACCGTGCAGCGCTTCACCGATGAGGCGAACGCGATCGCCTGGGCCAACCAGACCCCGTACGGCCTCGCCTCCTCGGTGTGGACGCGCGACGTCGGGCGCGCCATGCGGGTCGCGAACGCGCTGCGCTTCGGCTGCGTGTGGATCAACGACCACATCACCCTCGCCTCGGAAATGCCGCACGGCGGCTACAAGCAGTCGGGCTACGGCAAGGACCTGAGCATGTACGCGCTCGAGGACTACACCGAGATCAAGCACGTGATGGTCAGCCTCGCCTGAGTTCAGCCCGGGCCTCGCGGATTCACGGGCCCGGTCGAAACTTCGCTCCGCGCTACGCGTTACAGTGATTGATTAGGAGCCCGTAATGGAAGCTTCCGCTCTCCAAGCCCCGGCAGGCCTCGCGCGAGCTCGCATCTCGGTCGCTGCGCCACTGCTTCGTCTGCGCTCCGACGACCAGCTCCTCGCTCTGTTCCGGGCCGGCAACGAGGACGCGTTCCGGGTCATCCACGACCGTTACCGCCAGCGCCTCTTCGCGTACACGAGGCAGATGCTGACCGGCTCCTCGCACGACGCCGAGGACGCCCTCCAGGACGTGTTCGTTCGCGCCTACTCGGGACTGCGGGCCAACGGCCGCGACCTCGCGCTCCGTCCGTGGCTCTACCGGGTCGCGCACAATCGTTGCGTTGACGAGCTCCGCCGGCCCCTTCCCCCGCCGCCCGCCGTCCTCCAGCTCACCTGCGCCTCCGCGCATGACCCGATCGCGCAGGTCGAGCAGCGAGAGTCGCTCCGCCGGCTCATCGCCGACTTGCACCGCCTCCCAGCTCAGCAGCGCTCGGCCCTCCTCATGCGCGAGCTCGGCGGCATGAGCTATGCCGAGGTCGCCGCCGCCATGGACGTGTCCGTGCCCGCCGTCAAGTCGCTCTTGGTCAGGGCGCGGATCGGTCTAACCCTGGCCATCGAAGCGCGCGACACCGCCTGCGTGACGATCCGCGACGAGCTCACGCTCGCCCACGATCGCGGTGTCAGGTGCAGCGGTACCGTGCGCCGGCACGTGACCGATTGCGGTGGATGCCGCGAGTTTCAGTCCCAACTGCGGCGCAGCCGCCGCCAGTTCGCGGCGCTCACCCCCACTCTCGGACCCATCGGCGTCCTCGCGAACGTCCTCGGAATCGGCGGCGGAGGGGCCGGCCTGGCCGCCACCGGCGGCGCCACGGCGACGACGGGCGCCATCGTCGGCGGTGGCACGGTGGGCGCGGTCGGCACGTTGGGTGCGGGCGCGACCCATGTCGCCACGCTGATCGCCGCGGCCGTGGTGACCGCGGGCGGGGCGGTGGCCATCCAGCATTCGATCGCGCCCCCGCATCACCGGTACGCGCATCCGGCTCCCGCGGCCGTGGCCCCGAGCTCGATCCCGGCCGCCGTCCCGGCGCCCTATCAGGCTCGCGAGCCCTACGCGACGCCGCCGAGCACGCCCACCCAGCCGGCGGCGATCAAGCCGGCGGCGATCAAGTTGACCGGTACCACCACCACGCCGGGCGGCGCCTCGACATCGACGGAGCCGGCCTCTATCTCAGGCGGCGACAACATCGTCCCCACGGCGACCCCACCGGGTGGCACGACGGACCAGGCCGGGACGGAACCGTCCGGCGCGACCCCGAACGGGACCGCAACGCCAACGGGTACGACGGGAACCACGGGAACGAGCGGGACGGGCGCGGCGGGAACGAGCGGTTCGACGGGCTCGGCGGGCTCCTCTGCGGGCGCTGGGTCGCCGACCACGGGGACCACGGGGACGACGGGGAGCACCACGGGGACATCGTCCTCGACGAGCACCGGCACGACCGGCTCGACAGCCGGGGGATCGGGGTCCTCGACGTGGTCGACCACGGGCAGCACCACGCCGCCCCCGACGGGCCCGTGAGCTCGCAGCTCCCGGCCCGCATTACAAGCGGCGACAACCCCGTTTAGACCGATCGACCGCTACCTCGAGAAGCTCGACCACGAGGAGATCCTCGTGCGCCGGGGACCGCGCTCCGGTCTCTTCACCTTCGTCGCCGTGCACTCCACCGCGCGCGGGCCTGCCCTCGGCGGCTGCCGGATGTGGGCCTACGACGACGCCCGCGCCGCCATGCGCGACGCCATGCGGCTCTCGCGCGCGATGACGTTCAAGGCCGCCGTCGCCGACCTGAAGACCGGAGGGGGCAAGGGCGTGATCATGACCCCGGTCGGGCGCCGGATCACGGCCGAGCGCCGGCACGCCGCCCTGCTCGACTTCGCCGACACCGTCGAAGCGCTGGGCGGCCACTACATCACGGCCGAGGACGTCGGCACCTCGAGTCGCGACATGCGGGTCATCGGCGAGAGAACCACGCACGTCGTCGGCCGCGCGCGAGCCCAGGGCGGCTCCGGGGACCCGAGCCCGTTCACCGCGCTCGGCGTCGAGATCGCGATCCGCGCGTGCTGCGAGCGCGTGTTCGGCTCGCCGGACCTGCGCGGGCGGTCGGTGTGCGTGGTGGGGCTCGGACACGTCGGCTCCCGGGTGGCCAAGCTCTGCGCTCGCCGCGGGGCCAAGCTCACCGTCGCCGACGTCGACGAGAGCAAGCGCGCGCTCGCCGACGCGCTCGGCGCGCGCTGGGTCACGCCCGAACGCGCGCTCGAAACGCCCTTGGACGTCCTCGCGCCGTGCGCCCTCGGCGGCTTCCTCGACGAGGAATCGGTGCCCCGGCTGCAATGCTCCGTCGTCGCGGGCGCCGCCAATAATCAGCTCGCCGACGACTCGGTCGCCGATCTCCTCGCCGCCCGCGGCGTGCTCTGGGCGCCCGACTTCGTCGTCAACGCCGGCGGTCTCATCAACGTCGCCGAGGAGCTCCACGGCTACGACCCCGCGGCGGTGCGCAGGAGCGTACGGGGGATCGCCGACACGCTGCGCCACATCTTCGAGCACGCGGACGCGATGGGAGCCACGCCCCTCACCGCCGCCATGGAGCTCGCCCGGCAGCGGCTCGCCGCCGCGCACGCCGAATCACGCTGACCGGCCGCTGCCGCCACGGGCGCTCCCGCCACGGGCGCTCCCGCCACGGCCGCTCGCGCCGCCGGGCGGCGGCCACCCCGCCGGACGCTCGACGCCCTCGGGCAGGCGACCCTCGTCCGCGAGCTTGTCGAGGTGGGCCGCCAGGGTGACCGAGGCGGCGAGGCGCAGGGACGCGGGGGCATCACTCCAGGCGGCGTCGAGGAGCTCGCCCACGCTGCGCTTACCGTCGGCGAGCGCCTGGATCAGGAGCTCCTCGCGCTCGGCCCGGTGGGCCAGGTACTCGTCGATCCGCGCCCCCGGATCGCGCACGAGCGGGCCGTGGCCCGGGCAGATGAGCTCGAGGTCGCGCGCCCGGAGCCGGCGCAGGCCGTCGAGATAGGCGGTGAGCGCACCCGGGTCGGGGGCGACGAACACGCTGCCCTGGCCGAGCACGGCGTCGCCGGTGAACGCGACGCCGTCGAGCAGGAAGGCGAAGTGGTCGGGGGCATGGCCGGGTGTGGCGAGGGCCTCGAGGGGTCCAAACGTCCTGCCCGGCGAGAGCACGACCTCGACGTCTCCGCGCCCCCCGGCCAGCGGCGCTCCCGGGAAATGCTCGCGCAGCGCGGGTACCGCCTCGCTGTGGTCGCGATGGTCGTGGGTGAGGGCGATCCCTCCGAGGCCGCCACGGCCCTCGATCTCGGCTGTCAGCACGACCACGTGGGGTGCGAGCGCAGGGCCCGGGTCGATCACCCACGTAGGGTCCCGGCCCACGATCCACGTATTCGTTCCGGACAGGGTGAAGGGGCCAGGGTTGTCGGCGCGGACGCTGACCACGTCACGCTCGGGGACCTCGATCGCCACCATCGGGCTGAGGATGACAGCCGCACGCCGGAGCGCGGGACCAGGCGCAGCCGTCGGACGTGCTTGGATCCCCCTGTGACAGTTGGTAGCGACAGGGCGGTCGAGGACGAGGATGGCGCCGTCCCGCTGACGGTCGCTGACCAGGAGCAGGCCGCCGAGGCGGGGCGCAACCTTCGAAACGGCCTTTTCACGCTCGTGGTCCTCATCGCCATCCTGGTCATCCTCGGTCTCGCCGTGCCCGGGCTCCATGGGGTGGCCAAGGTCGTGACCAACATGCCCCTCGGGTGGGTCCTGCTCGCCGTGCTCTTCGAGATCCTCTCCTGCGTCTCCTACATCATCGCCTTCCTCCAGGTCTTCGAGCGCGCGCCGATTCGCTGGGGAGCGCGCGTGGCATTGACCGAGCTGGCGTTCGGGACCGCGGTATCGCTAGGGGGTGCCGGCAGCCTCGCCATCGGCGCCTGGCTCCTGCGCGAGCGCGGCGTCCCCGCCGCCAGGATCGCCGAGCGCTCCGCCGTCCTCTTCCTGTTGACGAGCGCCGTCAACATCGTGACCCTCATGCTCGGCGGGTTCGGGCTCTGGCTCGGAATCCTCCCCGGCCCGCGCAATCCGCTCCTCAGCCTCGTGCCCGGCCTCGTCGGGCTGGTGGTGTTCACCTTCTTCCTCGCCCTGCCGCGGATCTCAGAGCACTACGCGAGGGGACGGGAGGTCGGGCACCTCCGGGTCCTGCTCCTCGGCACGGCCGAGAGCGTGCGCGATACCCGCAAGCTCCTGTTCACCCCCGATTGGCGGCTCGTGGGCGCGTTCGGGTACCTGTGGTTCGACATCGCCGTGCTGTGGGCGTGCTTCGAGGCCACCGGGCACACGGCGCCGATCGCCGTGATCGTGCTCGCCTACCAGATCGGGTACCTCTCGAACCTGATCCCCGTCCCCGGGGGCATCGGCGTCCTCGACGGCAGCGTCGTCGGCCTCCTCGTCCTCTACGGCGTCAGCGCCACCGTGGCCACGGCCGCCACCGTCGTCTACCACGCCATCGCCCTGTGGGTTCCAGCCACGTGGGGAACGCTCGCCTTCATCATCCTGCGCCGGACGAAGAACCGCCCCTTGACTCCGCGGCCACCACGCCCGCCGCGCCCGCCGCGGGCCGAGCGCGCGCGGCACGCCCCTTAGTGGTCGTCTTCTCAAGTTCGGTGACGGATTTGAGGGTCACGCGGCGGAGTTGAACGTGTGGAGTGGGCGGCCCGAGCGTGTCGATCGTCGTGACGATTCCGCGCTTGACCGGCCCGGCACGCCGTCACTGCCGCCGCGCGCGGGGCCGAGGGCACCGGCACCCGCATGCGGGGGATGAGGGCTCGCGCGCGAGCTCAGCGCTCGACAAAGCGAGCGCGGAACGCCCTTCTCGGCGGCCGGCTCGCACGCCAGCGGACAAGCCGACCACCGGAACGAGTCGCGCCACTTGGACCGACTGACCGCCCGGACGCCGGAACCGCCGCCCCCGTGGGGAGGGTGGGACGCGGGAACGGGGCGGAGGGGGCGGTTTGTGGGGGGGTGTGCTGCGAATGCATCGAAATACGAGCAAAACGCAGCGCGGGTCGCCGCCGGCAGCACCGGTCGCCGCCGGCAGCACGGGTCGCCGCCGGGAAGGCTGTGCGAATTCCGGTACCAGAGCGACCGTTATTCGCACACCCTCCGAGATAGACCGGGCCACGCGCCGGAACCCACCGGACCGCCACACCCCGGGGGGAGGGTATTTCCAAACCAGCCACACAAACAAGCCGCCACGCAACCAGCCGATCAACCCGCAACCCCGGCCCAAGCAGCGAACCCGATCACCGACACCCGAGCTTAGCGACACCCTCCATCGCCGCCAAAACCGCGGCACCAGAGTTGATAACTCTTCAAACGCGCCGGATATTTTGAAAAATGACCACTTAGCGCGGCACGCCCCTAGGGTCCGCGCGCGGGCCCTGCTTAGTTCAGTCGCGCGGCGACGCCATCCGCGAGCGTCCGGCGCTGCTGCCGAGCTTGTCGAAATGGCCGAGGGCCTGCCCGGAGCCGAACGCGACGCACGTGAGCGGGGAGTCGGCGCTGAACACGGGCATGCCCGTCTGAGCCGCCACGCGCTCGGCGAAGCCGCGGAGCAAGGTCCCCCCTCCGGCCAGGAGGATGCCGTCTCTCGCGATGTCGCCCGCGAGCTCGGGCGGCGTGTCCTCCAGGGTGTCCCGGATGACCTGCATGATCTCGTCGAGCGGCGCCTTGAGTGCCTCGCGCACCTCCGCGCTGCTCAGGAGGACCTGGGTCGGGAGGCCGGTTATGAGATGGCGCCCACGGACCTGGGTGTTCTGCTCCGAGGCCAGCGGGCCAGCCGTGCCGATGGCGATCTTGATCGCCTCCGCCGTCTGCGAGCCGATCGCCAGGTGATGCTCGCGCCGCAGGTACTGGGCGATGGCCTCGTCCATCTCGTAACCACCGACCCGGATCGAGCGCGAGAGCACCATCGCCCCGAGCGAGATCACCGCCACCTCGCTCGTGCCCCCACCGACGTTGACCACCATGCGGCCGATCGGTTCTTCGATCGCGATCCCAGCGCCGATGGCCGCCGCGATCGGCTCTTCGATCAGGTGCACGCGGCGCGCTCCGGCCGCCAACGAGGCCTCCTCGACCGCCCGCGCCTCGACCCCGGTGACCCCGGAGGGAGCGCACACGATCAGCCGCGGGTGGCCTCGGCGCCGGTCGAGCACCTTGCGGATGAAGTACCGCAGCATGTCCTCGGTCACCTCGAAGTCGGCGATCACGCCGTGACGTAGCGGACGCACGGCGGAGATGGTCGCCGGCGTGCGGCCGATCATCTGCTCGGCCTCGACGCCGACGGCGTGAACCTCGCCCGTCAGCGAGTCCGAGGCGACCACGGACGGCTCGGAAACCACGATGCCGCGGCCGCCGACGAAGACGAGGGTATTGGCCGTACCCAGGTCGATGGCAATGTCGTGGACGCTGAAACTCGGGGTCAGTCGACGCCGCGAAGGATCACGTCCAGCACCATCTCTACGGAATGCCACCCGCTAAGCGTGTCAGATCGTGCCAAACACGACGCAAGCGACGTCACAAACCCGGTGCGTCGGCGGCCCGCAGCTCGGCCGCGGCGCGCCAACCGCGCAGCGTCGCCGTGGCGGCGAGCGTCGCCGCCACGGCCATGACGATCGCTTGCACGACGACCGAGGCGCTCGCGCTCAGCGATTGAAATGGCCCGTTGGGGGTGCCCGCGAGGTGGCCCGCGTCGATCGGGAGCGCGCCGGCGTAGAGGGCCGTGGCCAGTGTCATCGCGACCATGGCGCCGGTAGCCAGAGCCGCGCCCGCCGAAGCGGTGATCAGCTGCCAGCGCGGCACCCGTACCGCGAACAGGACCTTTCGCGCCGCGACCACGCACGCGGCGCCGCACACCAGCCCGGCCAACCCCCAGGCCAGAAAGGCGATCCCGCCGATGGTGGCGGGTCGATGCGAGGGCCCGGCATGCGCGGCCACGACCAGCGCGCCGGTGAGGACGGCGAAGACGAGCACGGCCACGAAGGGAACGCTCACCCAGCGCCGGAGACGCGGCTCGTCGCGGGCCGCCTTCAGCGCCGTGCGGATGAGCGGCAGCGCGCCCAGGAGGACCGCGACGGAGCCGAGCGCGGCCAGGCCCTGAACGGTGCCGTGGACGTCACCGAGCAGCGGATGCGCATACCCGGCGGCGGAGAAGGACTGGTCCTCGGTCGTCTTGTAGAACCCGAATCCCGCGGCCGCGAACACGACCCAGCACCCGAGCACGCCACTCGCGCTGGCCCGCACGCGATCGGCCGGCCCGACCAGGCGCGCCGCGGCGCCGGTGGGACGCAGGTGAGCGACGACCGCCCCACGCAGGAGATCGATCAGAGTCGACGCGCGCACCGGCGACTGTTCGAGCAGCGTGCGCATCTCCTGTCCGTACCGGCGCCGGAAGGCGAGCGGGTAGAGCCCGAGCACGAGGCGGGCGAGGCGGATCATCCCGGCACCGCCGCGACGCGCAGGCGGTCAAGGCCGCTACGCGCCACGCGCTCGAGGGTCTTCAGATGCTCGGTGAGCGCGGCGCTGCCGCTGCTGGTCAAGCGGTACGGGCGCCGGCGATCATCGGATGGGAGCGCCTCGATGAGGCCCCTCTCCTCGAGACGGGCGAGCGCTCCGTAGAGCGTCCCCGGTCCCAGCCTAACGCCCGAGAGCTGCTCGACGTCGATGGTGATGGCGTAACCGTGCTTGGGGCCTTCCGCCAGGCTCGTGAGGACGAGCAGAGCCGGGTCCGTAGATCGCTCTCCGATAGATCGCATAACGTAACAGTAGGGGATGGCCGCCGCGCGCGCAACCCCGAGCGCCCTATGCCGGCCGGTGGGCGAGCACCTGATAGATGCCCGTGAAGCTGATCCGAAAGCCCTCGCGCGCGGCGCGCAGGTACAGGCGCCAGACCCGCATGCGCTCGGCGCCGGCGAGCCGCTCCGCCTCGGCGGCGTTGGCGTCGAGCCGCTCGATCCAGTGTCCGAGGGTCGTCGCGTAGTCCTCGCGGAACCCTTCGACGGTGTCCGTCTCGAGACCCGCGCGCTCGAGCGCCGTCTGGATCCGCGAGAGGTGCAGCGGCGCCGCGTCGGGGAAAACGTAGCGCTCTGAGAACGGGCCCGCCTCCGGATCCCCGTGGCGGAGCCGGGCGATGCCGTGGTTGAGCAGCCGCCCGCCGGGAGCCAGAAGGGTGGCGAGGCGCGACGCGTAGGCGTCGATCTGCCGGCTCCCGACGTGCTCGACCATGCCGATCGAGGCGATGGCATCGAAGGACCCGGCCGAGAGCTCACGCCAGTCCATGACCTGGACGTCGACACGGTCGGAGAGCCCAGCCGCCGCCACGCGCTCGCGCGCGAGGACGGCCTGAGGCTCGGACAGCGTCACCGCTTTGACGTGGACGCCGTAGCGGGCGGCGGCGTGGATCGCAAACGATCCCCAGCCGCAGCCGACGTCGAGCACATGCTCACCCTCACGCAGCGCGAGCTTCCGGCACACAAGCTCGAGCTTCGTCTCCTGAGCCTCCTCGAGCGTCGTCGCCCCGCGCGAGAAGATGGCGCAGCTGTAGGTCATGGAGCGATCGAGGAAGAGAGCGAAGAACTCGTTCGAGACGTCGTAGTGGTGCCGCACGGCCCGGGCGTCGCGATCGACGGAGTGCCGTTCCCCCTGGGGCTTGTGCTCCATCGCCGGCGGCCGCGGGAGGAGGCCGACACCGTGTGCCTTGACCGCCGCCAGGAGCAGACGGCGACGCGCGGCGCCATCGAAGTTGGGCGCGGACCATGAGCGGAGGATCCGGATCGCCTCGTCGAGATCGGAGACGTCGATCTCGCCGCTGACGTAGGCGCGCCCGATCCCGAGCTGTCCCGGCGCGCGCAGCGCATGCCCGAGCGCCCGCGGCGAGCGCACCGCGACCACCGGGCCGCCGCCGCTCGTCGACGGCGTCACGACGCCGTCCCACCACTCGATCGAGAAGGGCCGGTCGGGGACCAG
>JAXDGF010000304.1:0-3065 GCA_034665165.1 Solirubrobacteraceae bacterium
CGCCCGATGACCGAGGTGCTGCTCGGCCTCAGCTTCCGTCCACCGGAAGATGGGGTCGCCTGGGTCGATCTTCACCGCCTCGGCCGCCCGTGTCACCGCCATGGCTGGATCGCCCGTGAGCATGTAGGCGATCGCCTCGTTGTTCAGGAGGGCGTCCGGGAGCAGCGGGACAGCCTGGGCCGGCACCGTGTTGCTCGACGACCCGGCGTCGGTGGCGACGCCGTAGTACTCGGTCGCTCGGAGTGCGTCTCCACTCGCGAGCAGGGTGTCCCCTGCCTGCTCGGAGGCCAAGCCCGACAGCTCCGCGCTTCCCGCGTCCGCTGCTTCTACGCCGGCAGCACCGAGCGTGGCGAGCGCTTCGGCGCGGCGACTGGCGTATGCGAGGGCCGTGCCCTGATCGAGCAGCGCCGTTGCCTCGGCCAGGCTCGGCTGTCGGTAGCGCAGCCGCGCCCGGTTCGCCGCGATGGCAAAGTAATTGGCCGCCTCGCTGTAGCGCTTGCGCAGGAAGGCGATCTCGCCCTGGCGCTGGGTCGCGAGGGGATTGTGGTGCTGGATGGCGGCCCACTGCTGTGCCGCCGTAGCGGCGTCCACGAGCTTGCCCGCGTAGCGCCACAGGTTCTGCCGCAGGTCCTCCAGCTGCGCGACGGAGGTGTGTGGCGCTAATCGAGCGGCCGCGTTCACGTCGTGGAGTTCGAGCTCGGCCACGCCGGCGAGATCCCGAGGGCCGTTATCGAGCACCGAGTCGCAGTCCTGCTCGCCCGCGCGCAGGTCCACCAGGTGGCGAGGGAAGCCGCTCACGACTTGACGCGGGTAACCGCCGAGGAGCAGGTTGACGAGGCGCGACCATCCCGGACACCACCGCGCCGTCCCTCCGATTCCTGCCATGGGCGTAAAGACGGGTAGGAACGAGAGATTTTCTACGGTGGCGGCAGCCGCCACCACGGTGTGCGGGATGACCTCGATCTCAGCGGGCTCCATCCGCCCGACCCCGGTCGAGAGCGGGCCGGCGACGTCCTCGTCCCCGTTCTGGACCTCCGTCCCGACTTGATTGTCAGTGGGCGGTGAAGCGAACAGCTCGACGCCGCTGGGAAACGTGTGACCGGACGTGAGCTTCGCCGCGACGGCGGCGGCGTCGAGGAAGCGGTGTCCTCGCTGTAGGTAGTCGAGCAGCCGCACCTCGAGCTCGGCCGGCGCCGGTTCCGCGGCCACCGCCTGGCGTTGCGTGGCGATCGCCGCGCCGACGTCGCCGAGCGCGGCCAGCGAGCGCGCGAGTCCGGCGCGGTTCTCCGCGCTCGGATCGAGCTGGACGGCCCGCTCATAGAGCGCCCGAGCCCGCGCAAAGTGCGCGCGCGCCGTGAACGGCTCGCTGACCTGGAGCTGGTAACCGGCGACCATGTGAGCGTCACCCTCACCCGCCCAGGAGGCGGCCACCCCCGGGAAGGTCCGCTCGAGGCGCCGAAAAGTGTCGAACAGGGCGTGGTCGGCGTCGGCGTTGCCTCCGAGGCCATCGAGCTGAAGCTGATACTCGCCGAGCGCCCACAACGGCGTCGGATCCCCCGGACACGCCGTCACGGCCTTGGCGTACTCGGCCCGCGCGGCGACGTCGGCCAGGAAGGTATCGGCGGCCCACAGGAAGGCGAGGTTCAACTGCGCGGCGCAGCCGCCACGGGCGACCGCATGCCGCAGCAGATCGAGGGCGAGTGCGCCGCCACCAGCGAACGCGGCGTTGCCTTTCCCCTCCCCCGTCGTGCTCGTCGCGCCGGCGACGATGAGCAACCCAGCGAGGTCATTCTCCTGCGCCGCGGGAGCCGGAGGAAGGGACGGCAGGTGCACCGAGCCGCCCTGACTGATAGCCGCCACGCTGCGTTTGATTTCGCGCGTCCGTCGCGATCCGAACATCGCCAGCATCCGCGCCTCGATCGGGCCCAATCCAGCCCGGCCCCCACCGACGACGACCAAAGCATCCCGTTGCGCCGCCGCCGAGATAAACACGGGCAGCGCTCGCACCCCCGGATCCACCCCCCGCCCCCGAAGCGGCGGCAACAAAACCCCCGCCCGCGGAGAAATCGGCTCCGCATCCGCCGCCAACCGCGAGGCCACGGGAAACGCCAGCAGCGCCAGCACGCCAACCACCAGCACCAAATCGCCCCACCGCATCTTCACCCGCAATCAAAATCCCCCAAGGCCCGAGAAACCCTGCGCCAAGCGAGGCTACGCCCACCACCAACCAAGGTCAACCACCCACGCCCAAGCCCGCCTCCCGAATGACGGCCCCGAACCTCCGGCGCCGAAGCCCAAAAACGCTACGTAATGAGAGGGATGATGAGGAGCGCCACGATATTGGCGACCTTGATCATGGGGTTGATGGCAGGGCCTGAGGTGTCCTTGAACGGGTCACCCACGGTGTCGCCCGTCACCGCCGCGGCGTGAGCCTCGGAGCCCTTGCCGCCGAAGGCGCCGTCTTCGATCAGCTTCTTGGCGTTGTCCCAGGCGCCACCGCCGGCGGTCATCGAGATGGCGACGAACACGCCGACGACGATGACCCCGATGAGCAGGCCGCCGAGGGCCTCGATGCTGATGAGACCGACGATGACCGTGAAGACGATCGGGATCAGAGCGGGAATGATCATCTCGCGCTGCGCGGCCTTGGTCACGAGATCGACGCACGTGCCGTACTCGGGCTTCTCGGTGTAATCCATGATCCCCGGGTGCTCGCGGAACTGACGGCGCACCTCCTCGACCACGGCGGCGCCCGCACGTCCGACCGCCTCCATCGACAGGGCGGCGAACAGATAGACCATCATGCCGCCGATGAGCAGGCCGATGAGGACGGGTGGATTGCCGATCGCGAAGTTCTCGACCTTGTGCTTGCCCAGGAGCTCCTGCTCGAAGGCGTTGAAGAGCACGAGGGCGGCGAGGGCGGCCGAGCCGATCGCGTAACCCTTGGTCACCGCCTTGGTCGTGTTGCCGACGGCGTCGAGCTTGTCGGTGACGTTGCGTACCTCTTCGGGGAGGTCCGCCATCTCGGCGATGCCGCCGGCGTTGTCGGTGACGGGCCCGAACGC
>JAXDGF010000305.1:0-5652 GCA_034665165.1 Solirubrobacteraceae bacterium
CTGCCCGTCCCTCCGCCTGCCCGTCCCTCCGGCCGTTGGGCGCCGCCGCCTGGCCTTGCTCGTTGCGCTGGGGTTCAGCCCGCTAATGAGCCTGGTGGTTGAGGGCTCGGGCGATTGGGGTGCATAGGAGGTCGGTCAGGAGCGCTGGATCGCGACGGATTCTTTCGGGCGCTTTCGCTCCGCGCTCGCGGCGCTGGACGACGATGTCGTCCGCGCTCGTGAGCCGTTTTAGGCGGCCTTGGGCTATGAGGTTTTCGTCTACGGCTCCGGGGCGGCCTTCGAAGATGGTGTAGACGGGGGTTCCTAGGGCTACGGCTTCGCGGTTCATGGTGCCTCCGGCGGAGACGACCAGGTCGGCGTAGGCGATCAGGGATTGGGCGTCGATGGCCCGCTTCGGGACGATGAGGCCGCCGAAGCGGTCCATTTCGTCGCTCTGTTTGGGTGTGCGGGGGAGGGCTATGACTTGGGCTTGGGTGGTCAGGGTCGCGAGGACTTGGGTGAAGAGGTCGTTGTGGAAGCGGTGGTAGAGGGAGACCTCGGGGGGGGTGCGGACGATGGCTATGGGGATGGTTTGGTCGAGGCCGAGCTCGGCGAGGACCGCCGGGTCGGGCTCGAAGTCGGAGAGGTAGTACTCCTCCTTGAGGCCGGGGTAGCGGTGGAGCTTTCGGCGGGCGCCGTAGCGGAAAAGGCGCTCGGGGGGGATCGCGTCGGGGACGACGACGGCTTGGGCGAGGCGGCAGTTGACGTTGTGCTGGACCGTCGCCCACTCGTAGTCGAAGGTGGTCGCGGACGGGATGCGCAGGAGGGCGGCGGCGACGGTGACGTCGTTCGAGCCGTGGCCCAGGGCGAGGTCGAAGTGGCGGGGGCGCGCCCAGCGCGCGAGATCGAGCGAACGGGCGGCGAGGCCGCGGGCCTTGGCGGCGACGCTGCCGCCGCGGTGGCGGCCGATCGCGGTGTGGTCGATTCCGAAGCGCCGGCACAGGTCGAGGGTCTGGGCGAAGTCGCGGGCGGTGACCTGCACGTCGTGGCCGCGGCGGCGCAGATCGTCGATCACCGGCCGCATGACGAGCACGTGCGGCGAGTTCGTGAGGTCGATCCAGACGTTCACCGCGCGGCGGCGGTCGCGACCGCGACCGCGCTGACCACCGCCTGCGCTTCCGCCTCGCCCAGCACGGGACTGATCGGAAGCGCGAGGTTGGTCGCCGCGAGCTCGTCGGTCCCTGGGAGCGCCGGTGTGTCGAGCGCGAAGCGCCGCATCGCGGGCTGGCGGTGGACGGGGACCTGGTAGTAGCTCCGGCTCTGGACGCCGCGCTCGCCGAGCGCCCCCGCGAGGAGCTCGGGTCGCGGGTGGGCGACGACGTAGAGGTGCCACGCCGGTGCAACCGCCTCCGGCACCGAAGGCAGGGTCACGTGCTCGCCCAGGCCCGCCTGCTCGTACGCGCGGCCCGCGGCGCGGCGGCCGGCGGCCCACGCGTCGAGCTCGGGGAGGAGGATGCGCAGGAGGGCGGCCTGGAGCTCGTCGAGGCGAGAGTTGTAGCCGACGTGCTCGAACGTCTGCTTGTCCCGGGAACCGTGGAAGCGGAGCGTCCGCGCCAGGTCGGCGACGTGGTCGTCGTCGGTGGCGATCGCGCCTCCGTCGCCGAAGCAGCCGAGGTTCTTCGAGGGGTAGAAGGAGAAGGTGGCGGCGTCGCCGAGCGCGCCGGCGCGCCTGCCCTCGAGACTCGCCCCGGCGGCCTGGGCCGCGTCCTCGAGGATCGGCAAGCCGAACGCCCGGAGCTCGGGCACCGGCGCGGGCAAGCCGAACAGGTCGACGGCCAAAATCGCCCGCGTGCGGCGCGTCAGGGCCGCCTTCACGGTGTCGTAGGTGAGGTTGCGAGTGGCCGGGTCGACGTCGCAGAAGATCGGGCGCGCGCCCGCGGTGACGATCGCCTCGACGCTGGCGTAGAAGGTGAAGGACGGGACGACGACCTCGTCTCCCCGGCGCACATCGAGCGCGCGCAGGGCGATAGTGATGGCGTCGGTCCCGTTGGCGACCCCGACGACGTGGCGCACGCCGAGGTAGTCGGCGAACTCGCGCTCGAAGGCCGCGACCTCAGGCCCGAGGATGAAGACGCCGCGTTCGACGACCTCGGCGAAGCGGGCGAGGATCGCCGGCTTCAGCGGCGCGAGCGGCGTCTCGGTGTCGAACAGGGGCACGGCCATGGCGGTGCGAACAGTATCCAGACCCAAGATCGTGCCCACCGAGCCTCGCTACCCTAGCTTCGGCATGCCCCTCGCGCTCGCCCCCGCCAGCGAGGCGCCGGCGCTCGGGGAGGCGCTGGCGCTCGGCGCCCTGCACGGGCCGGCCGAGCTCCTGCCCATCTCCTCCTCGGGCCACATCACGCTCGTGCCCTGGCTCCTCGGCTGGCGCTACAGCGAACTGGCGCCCGAGCTGCGCAAGTCGTTCGAGATCGCCCTCCACGCCGGGACCGCGGCCGCCCTCCTGATCACCCTCCGTGGCGAAGTCGACGAGGCGGTGCGGGAGCTGAACCCGCGTCGCCTCGCGCTTGTCGCGCTCTCCTTCGCCCCTCCGGCGGTGGTCGGCTTCACGCTCGAAGGCCCCATCGAGCGGCGGCTGGGGACGCCCGCGACCGTCGCGGCCGGCCTGCTCGTGGGGTCGGCGGCGATGGCGTGGGCGGACCGATCGCCGCAGGTTCGCAGGCACGAGGAGGCCGGCGTCGCCGACGCGCTCTGGCTTGGGGTCGCGCAGGCGTGCGCGCTCTTACCCGGCGTCTCCCGCAACGGGGCCACGCTCGCCGCCGCGCGCCGGCGAGGCTTCACGCGCGAGGATGCGAATCGGCTCTCGCGCCATGCCGCCCTGCCCGTGATCGCCGGAGCGACGGTGCTCAAGGGGATCCGGCTGCGCCGGGACGGGCTGGCGCCGGGTGCCCGGGCGGCCTTCGCGGCCGGCGCCGCGGCCTCGTTCGCCTCCACCCTCGGCTTCACCTGGCTCATCCGCCAGGTCGAGCGCGACCGCTCGCTGGCGCCCTATGCGGCCTACCGGACGGCGCTGGCGATCGCCGTCCTCGCCCGCCTGGCGCGCCGGCGCCGGCCGTCCAGGCGCGCGGCGACGCAACCGGTCGGGCCGATCGGAGACAATGCGTGCGAGGAGAGCAGCCCGGTGTAGTACAACGAATGGTCGAACACGTTTCCGGGGAAAATAGAAGCGATCAAATGACATCGACGCTCCTCGGCACCCGCCTCAACGGCCGGTATCGGCTCGATGCGCGGATCGCGGCCGGGGGAATGTCGACGGTCTACCGCGCGACCGACGAGACGCTCGAGCGCCAGGTCGCGATCAAGCTCATGAACCGCGAGGTGAGCGCGGACTCGGATCAGCTCGAGCGCTTCCGCCGCGAGGCGCGCGCCGTCGCCCAGCTCAACCATCCCCACGTCGTCGGGGTCATCGACGCCGGCGAGGACGCGGGCCGCCCCTACATCGTGTTCGAGTACGTCGAGGGCGAGACGCTCAAGGAGCGGATTCGCCGGCACGGCCGTCTCGAGATCTCCGAGGCGATCGCGTATGCCATCGAGATCGCGCGCGCCCTCGGCGGCGCTCACGCGCGCCACATCGTCCACCGCGACGTGAAGCCCCAGAACGTCTTGATCGACGAGGAAGGCTCGGCCAAGGTCACCGACTTCGGGATCGCGCGGACGCTCGAGGAAGACGGGCTCACGGCCGACGGGCGCGTGCTGGGAACGACCGACTACGTCGCCCCTGAGCAGGCCCTCGGGCACGAGGTCACGGGCCAGTCCGACCTCTACTCGCTCGGCATCGTCCTCTACGAGATGCTCACCGGCGAGGTCCCCTTCAAGGGTGAGAACCAGGTCGCGGTGGCGATGAAGCACGTGCGCGACGCGCTCCCCGACATTCAGGCCAAGCGCCCGGAGGTCTCGGCCGCGCTCGCAGCCGTACTCGACCGCGCCACGGCCAAGCGCGCCGAGGACCGCTATGCCGACGACGCCGAGCTCATCGCCGACCTCGAGGATGTGCTCGGGATCGAGACGGCGCGGGCGGGGAGCGCCACCGGCGAGGTGACCGCCGTGCTGAGGACGCTGCCGACCAAAGCCAAGCGGCGCTTGCCGCTGCGCCTGCGCAGGCCCGCGCTCGCGCTCGTGCTCCTGCTCTCGACCGTGGCCGTGGCCGCGGGCCTCGCGACCTGGCTCGCAACCCGCGCCCACCACGGGACGGGCCAGCTCGCGCAGCCCCCGCCCAAGGCCGCCCCGCACCAGATCCTGCTCTGCGATACGTGCGCCCACGCCTTCAGTCCGCTCGGCACCACGCCCCAGAACCCCAACATGGCCGGCTACGCGATCGATAACAACCCCGTCGACGAGTGGCCCACGGTCAACTACTACGACCACGTCCTGCTCGAGAAGGGGATCGGGATCTATGTCGACGCGGCCCCGCGCACGCCGGTGAGCGATATCCGCATGCTCACGACGACGCCGGGGTTCAACGCCCAGTTCTACGCCAGCGACGCAACGCCCTCGCCGACCGCCTGGCCGGGCAGCTGGGTCCAGGTCGGGAGTCAGAACAACGTCCAGAACAACCAGACGATTCCTCTTAACACCAGCGGAACCCCACACCGCTACTGGCTCGTGTGGATCACCAAGCTCCCCCCGGGCGGCGAGTACGTCGGCCTCAAGCTGGCGCTCTACAAGTAGCTCAGCGCCGGTAGCGCCCGAGCTCGCCGTGGCGGGCGAGCGCGAGCGAGACGAGGCGGTCCAGGAGCTCGGGATAGGGGATCCCGCTCGCCTCGAACAGGCGCGCGAAGACGCTCGTCTCGGTGAAACCAGGCATCGTGTTGAGCTCGTTCACGAGCACGTCCTCGCCCTCGACGAAGAAGTCGACACGAGCGAGGCCCGCGCATCCGACGCGCTCGAAGGTTTGAACCGCCAGCTCGCGCACCCGCTCCCGGAGATGCTCGGGAAGGCGCGCGGGGACGACGAGCTCCATTGCGCCCGGCGTGTACTTGGCCTCGTAGTCGTACCAGCCCGATTCGCCCGCCGCGAGCAGGACCTCGCCGGGCTGCGAGGCGATCGGATCGGCGTTACCGAGGACCGAGCACTCGACCTCGAGTCCGGTCGAGGCGGCTTCGACGATGGCGACCGGATCGTGCCCGAAGGCCGTCTCGAGGGCGGACGAGAGCTCATCGCTCGCCGCCGCGCGCACGATCCCCACCGAGGATCCGAGCCGCGCCGGCTTGACGAACACGGGCAGCCCGAGCGCGGCGAGCTCGCCCAGGACGGCGTCCGGGTCTGACCGGTAGCGGCCCTCGGCGACGCCCTGGTAGGCCACCTGCGCCACATCCGCCTGCGCCATCAGATCCTTGAACATCACCTTGTCCATGGACAAGGCCGAGGCGAGGACGCCGGCGCCCACGTAGGGCACGTCGACGCACTCGAGCAGACCCTGGACGGTTCCGTCCTCCCCGAAGGGCCCATGGAGGGCCGGAAACACAACCTCGAAGGCGTCGAAGCCGCCCCCCGGCTCGAGCGCAATCTCGTGCCCGTCCTCGCGCCACACGCCGTCGCGCCCGATCTCGATCAGGATGGCAGCGTGGCCGGCGCGCTCGAGGCCGGCGCGCACCGAGGCCGCCGAGGCGAGCG
>JAXDGF010000306.1:0-5412 GCA_034665165.1 Solirubrobacteraceae bacterium
GGCGCCGGTGGGGACGGTGCGCTTCGGCACGACCTCCCTCTACACCGTGGGCGGGGTGACGCACACGATCGCCCAGGGCAACCCGACGCAGATCAACCTCTCGCCCGGGCTGATCAACTTCGCCACGCCGTCGCCGCTGGCCTCCGATGGGCAGTCGTTCAACGACTGCGCCTACCAGCAGAGTTGCGCCCGGCCCTAGCGCCGGGCGCCTAGCGTTGGACCCTAGCCCCGCGCCTTAGTGGTCGTTTTGCAAAATATGCGGCGCGTTTGAACAGTTATCAGCTCTGGTGCCGAGGTTTTGGCGGCGACGGAGGGTGTTGCAAGACTCGGGTGTCGGTGATCGGGTTTGCTGCTTGGGCTGGGGTTGCGGTTTGATCGGCTGGTTGCGTGGCGGCTTGTTTGTCTGGCTGGTTCGGAAAAACCCTCCCCCGGGGGGCGGCGGTCCGGTTGGTTCCGGCGCATGGCCCGCGGAGGGTGTGCGAGTAACGGTCGCTCTGGTACGGGAATTCGCACACCCTCCCCGGCGGTGACCGGTGCTGCCGGCGGCGACCGGCGCTGTTGGCGGCGACCCGTGCTGCGTTTTCATCGTATGTCGAGGCATTCGCAGCACACCCCGCACAAACCGGCCCCTCCGGCCCCCGACCCTCCACAGGGCGGCGGCGGTCCTGGCGTCCGGGCGGTCAGCCGGTCCGGGTGCCGCGAGCCGTTCCGGCGGTCGGCTAGTCCGCCGGTCCCGGCGCGCGGCCGGCCCGTGGTCGCCCGCGGGCGGGGTTTCGCGACAGTCGTCATTGGCGCAGGCCGCCCTGAGCGTGGTCCTGGATGGCGCGCAGCGGTGCGAGCGGGAGCCGGCGCGCGCTGCGAGGGCTTCAGGAGAGATCACGGCCAGGGCGGCCCGGGGCGTTTCTCCCGCCTGCGGAGGTGGCGGAGGTCAAGGCGCCGGCGTGCAAGCTGGTCGCGGAGAAGGGCGTTCCGCGCTCGCGTTGGTCGAGCGCTGAGCTGGCGGCCGAGCCCTCGGCCCCCGCACACGCCAGCGTGGGTGCCGGACCCTCGCCCCCGCGCGCGGCGGCAGCGACGGCGTGCCCGGCCGGTCAAGCGCGGGATCGTCGCGACGATCGACACGCTCGAGCCACCCACTCCACACGTTCAACTCCGCCGCGTGACCCTCAAATCCGTCACCGAACTTGAGAAGACGAACACTTAGCTGCGCGCTGCGACCGCGGCGCTCGCCGGCGCGCTCCCCGCGCTCACGAAGCGCGGATGGGCGATCTCGAGGTAGTGGTTGAAGGACCAGTCGACGAAGCGCTTGGTCCCCATCGCGCTGAGCGAGGGGGCGAGCAGGCGCGGAGCGACACGGGGCACCAGGCGCTGGACCCGGAGCATCCAGCGGAAAGGGCCAGCGTGAGCGGCGGAGAAGCGGTGATAATTCGTCAGCGCCGTCTCGCGGCTCTGGCGTCCCGCGAGCACGGCGCTCAGCTCACGTCCGCAGGCAAGCCCGAAATATAGGGCGGTCCGGATCCCCTCCGCGGTCAGCGGCAGGCAGTGGCCGGCCGAGTCGCCGACGAAGAAGACTCCGTCCTCGGTCGCCTCGCGGAGCGCGTGAGGAATCCAGTTGCCCTGGTAGCGGACCCGGTCGGCACGCAGATCGGTGGCCAGGCGCTCGGTCGGCTCGCGGACGTGATGGCGGGGATCGAATGATCCGACCCCGATGCGGATTTCGCCGTCGGCGGGGAAGCTCCAGCCGTAGCCGGCGGGTACGTAGGAGCGATCGATCCACACCTCGAGGTCCTCGCCCGACCCGAAGGGATGCACTTCGAGCCCGCGCGAGAGGAGGGCGTCGGGAGGCTGGATGTTCTCTCCCGCTCCCAGCACCCGCCGCCAGCCGAGCGCGTCGACGATGAGCGGCGCGCTGATGTCGCCGCGATCGGTGTGGACGGTGTTGCCCGTCCGCCCGTCGACCTTGGCCGTCTCGAACTCGAACGATCCCATCGCGGCCAGCAGCCCGCAGAGCGTTCGGTAGTCGAAGGTGGAGAAGGTCCAGGGGAGGTCGTAGCGGACGGTCGCGTGCGGGGTGTGGATGAGGAGCTCCCCGAAGGTCTGCTGGAGCGCCTCGTCGAGGGCGAGCGCGCGCAGCCAGCCGGTCGGGATGCCGCAGGCGGAGGTCTGTCGCTCTCCGATCTCGTAGCGGTCGACGACGAGCACGTCGGCGCCAGTACCCGCGAGCTCCCGAGCGACGGCGAGGCCGGCAAAGCTCGCCCCGCAGATCAGGACATCGCAGTCGCGCCCCAGCGGCGTGCGCTCGCTGCCTCGCTTCGTCGCCCGTGTCGGCATGCGGTGATCATAGGGCGGTACGCGCGCCGGGAACCACTAGACGGCCGAGGGGTTGTAACCTCTCTCAGCTCATGCCTACAACTGCAATGCTACCCCTCTCCGAGCTGCCCGACGCCAAGATCGTCCCTGACTCGGACGGGCTCCTGCTCGAGATCAACGGGCAGATAGTCCCCAACTACGACGCGACCCTACATCCCTTCCAGGAGGGCGACGTCGTCACCGGCAATGTCGTCCGGATCGACAACGACGAGGTCCTGGTCGATATCGGCTACAAGTCCGAGGGGGTCATCCCCGCCGGCGAGCTTTCGATCCGCAAGTCCGTCGACCCGCACGACGAGGTCGAGCTCGGTGAGGAGGTCGACGCGCTCGTCCTCACCAAGGAGGACCAGGACGGCCGGCTCATCCTTTCCAAGAAGCGTGCCCGCTTCGAGCGCGCTTGGCGCAAGATCGAAGCGGCGGCCGAGTCCGGCGAGCCCGTCGACGGACGCGTGATCGAGGTCGTCAAGGGTGGCCTCATCATCGACCTCGGGGTTCGTGGCTTCCTGCCCGCATCGCTTGTCGACATCCGCCGCGTGCCCAACCTCGACGAGTATCTCGACCAGACCATCGAGTGCAAGGTGATCGAGCTCAACCGCTCGCGCAACAACGTCGTCCTCTCACGCCGCGCCGTGCTCGAAGAGCAGCGCAAGGAGGACCGTGAGCGCATCCTCGACCGGCTCCAGCCGGGGCAGGTCGTCGAGGGCACGATCTCGAACATCGTCGACTTCGGCGCCTTCGTCGATCTCGACGGGATCGACGGTCTGATCCACATCTCGGAGCTGTCGTGGTCGCACGTGAACCATCCGAGCGAGATCCTCAGCATCGGCGACACCGTGAGCGTCAAGGTCCTCGACATCGATCGCCAGCGCCAGCGCATCTCGCTCGGCCTCAAGCAGACGCAAGAGGATCCGTGGCAGCGCGTGATCGACACCTACAACATCGGTGACGAGCTCGAGGGCACGGTGACCAAGGTCGTGACCTTCGGCGCCTTCGTCGAGATCCTCGACGGGGTCGAAGGCCTCGTCCACATCTCGGAGCTGGCCCAGCAGCACGTCGAGAACCCGCGCGAGATCATCCAGCCGGGCGACGAGGTCCGCGTGAAGATCCTCGAGATCGACTCCGAGCGCCGGCGGCTCTCCCTGTCCGTCAAGCGCGTCGAGGACCAGATCCTGCCCGTCAGGCCCATCGAGCCGACGACCGGCGACCTCGACGACGTCCCCGAGCTGGGACTGTCCGAGGATGTCTTCGCCGAGTCGGCCCGTATGGACCGGGCTGGAGAGGCGGAAGCGCCAGGGGCCGACTCGGTTGCGAGTTCGGTCGAGGCCGCGGAGGCTCGCGGCGACCTCGGCGCCGAACTCGCGGAATCGGCTGGCGCCGATTCCGTTGCGAGTTCGGTCGAGACGTCGGCGGCTCGCGGCGACCTCGGCGCCGAACTCGCGGCTGCTGTCGAGGCGGAACCGGCCGCGGAGCCCGAGGCCGAGGCGGAACCGGCCGCGGAGCTCGAGGCCGAGGTGGCGCCCGAGGACGAGGCGGAGGCCGAGGCCGAGGTGGCGCCCGAGGACGAGGCGGAGGCCGAGGACGAGGCGGCGCCCGAGGACGACGCGCCCGAAGCCGAAACCGAGCTCGACGCTGCCGACGCCCCGGCAGGGGTGAGCGCCTCCGGTCCCGGCGAGCCGGCGGTCTGAGCGCCGACCGGGTTCCGTTCGTCGCACTGACCGGTGGCCTCGGCGCCGGCAAATCGACTGCACTCGACGCGCTCGAGCGGCTGGGGGCCGCGGTGCTGTCGAGTGACAGGGTCGTGCACGAGCTCTACGGGACCGCCGAGGTGCGGGATGCGGTTGTCTCGCGTTTCGGCGCCGAGGTGGCGCCCGGCGGGGTCGTCGATCGACGGGCGCTGGCGGCTCACGTGTTCGCGAGCGATGCTGACCGCGCCTGGATCGAAAGCCTTCTCTGGCCGCGGGTCCGGGAGCGGATGAAGGAGTGGCGGGACGACGTCGACCGCCGCCGCCCCCGTCCGCGAGCGGCGGCCGTCGAGGTTCCTCTCCTCTTCGAATCGGGGCTGGAAGGGGCCTTTGACGCGACGATCGCCGTCGTCGCCGCTGAGGCGGTGCGAGCCGAGCGAGCCGGGGGACGGGGTCACGCGGCCGTAACCGAGCGCACCGCGCGTCAGCTCAGCCAGGAGGAGAAAGCCGCTCGAGCGGACTACGTGGTGGTCAACGACGGGACGCCGGCCGAGCTTGAGACCACGCTGTCGGGCGTTCTTGACATGCTAGGGGGATGAGCACGAGCTCCGCGAGCGCGACCGCTCGCCGTGCCGCGGCCCAGCGGCAGCGCAGCATGGTCGCCCGCCGGCGCCGTCGCGTTCGCCGCGGCCTGTTCGCCCTCGGCGGCTTGGCGGCGGCGGCCGTGCTGCTCATCGTCCTGCTGCCGCTGTTCAAGACCGCGTATGAGCGTCTCACGCTCCCGCTCGCATACCAGGACATCATCGTCCAGCAGGCGGCGCAGAAGGACCTCGATCCGGCCTTCGTCGCCGCCGTGATCTATGCCGAGACAAAGTTCGACTCCCGGACGTCCTCAGCGGGCGCGGAGGGACTGATGCAGATCCTCCCCGCGACGGCCAGGTTCCTCGCTCACCGCTCCGGCGCCACGAGCTTCACCGTCGCCGACCTCTCCGATCCCCAGGTCAACATCACCTACGGCAGCTACTACCTGCGCTACCTCCTGGACATTTACGGAGGCAACAAGATGCTCGCGCTTGCCGCCTACAACGGCGGCCAGACCAACGTCAACGAGTGGATCGCGAAGGCCCGCGCCCGGGGGCACGGGCTGACCGTGAACGGGATCCCCTTCCCTCAGACGCGCGCGTACGTGACGAAGGTTCTGAGCGCGCAGCGGCGATACCGCCAGACGTACCCGAACCAGCTGGGCTACCGCTGACTTGAGTCCGGGACCCCCGCTACGCTAGAAGGTCCTAGCGATGCCCAAATTCGAGCTCGAAGCCGCGTACAGTCCGACCGCCGATCAGCCCGCGGCCATCGCTTCGAT
>JAXDGF010000307.1:0-10721 GCA_034665165.1 Solirubrobacteraceae bacterium
CCGCGGGCGACGATGTCGACGCGGGTGTTGGAGACGATCGACATCATCACCGCGATCCGGTCGACGCCCGGCTTCTGGAGCACGAGCTTGGCCAGGCCGCAGGCCTTCCGCACGGAGGGATTGCCGCCGATCTCGCAGTAGTTGGCGGGGCGGCCGCCGTGGGCGCGGACGGCGTCGAAGAGGGTGAGCGAGCCGCCGCCGGCGCCGATCACGAGCCCGAGGTTGCCGTCGAACTCGGTGACGTTGCCGGCCACGCCGCGGTGATCCTGGGCGTCGACCTCCTCGCCCGCGAGCTCGAACGGGGTCGCCTCCCGCGCCTGCCGCGTCTCCTCGTCGCCGACGCCGAGCTCGCGCAGGAGCTCGTGCTGGCGGGGGCGCGCCTCGTTCTCCATGTCCATGTGGGCGTCGAGGGCGACGAAGGCGCCGTCCTCGAGCTCGCTCAGGGGGTTGATCTCGGCCAGGGTCATGTCGTAGCGCTGAAACAGGCGCGCGAGCTTGGCCAGGATCGGCGTGAGCCGGTTGAGCGTCGACCCTGTGATCCCGAGCGAGGCGATGACCTGCTTGGCCTGCCAGTCCGAGAATGGGCGCAGGGTCGAGAAGTGACCGCGGGCGACGTGGTCGGGGTGCTGCTCGGCCACCTCCTCGATGTCGATCCCGCCCATGTCGGAGAACAGCATCACCGGCTGCTTGCGGATGCCGTCCCACACCACGCCGGCGTAGTACTCGTGCTTGACCGCCGCGCGCGAGTCGACGAGCACGCCCCGCGGTATGTGGCCGCCGATCTCGAGTTCGAGTACGCGCTCGGCATGGCGGGTCGCCTCCTCGGGCGTGTCGGCGAACTGGATCCCGCCCGCCTTCATCCGCCCGCCGGTCAGGACCTGGGACTTGATCACGACCGGGCCCGCGATCTGCTCGGCGATCTCCCCAGCCTCGAGCGCGGTCGTCGCGAAGCCGTGCTTGGTCACGGGAATTCCGGCCTTGGCGACGATCGCCCGCGATTCGTACTCGAAGAAGCGCATGCGGCGGGCAACCCTAACAAGAGCCTGTGGACGGAGGCAGGTCAGGGCACCCGGCACCCTCAATCCGCATAATATGGGTAATCCGGATGAACTAAGTAGTATTTACCCAAGGAGCCGACAGATGAGACCGGATTTGATGATCAGAGGAAGTCGGAAGCGCACTCGTGGCCGCGCTCTCGCGGTGCTCGCACCCGCGGCCGCGGCCGCCCTCCTCGCCGGCTGCGGCGGCTCGGCCGACACGACGAGCAAGAGCGCGACGACCCCGGCGGGCGCGGCCAACTCCGGCGGCGCCCAGCTCTCGCTTGTGGCCTACTCGACCCCGTCGTCCGCCTACGCCAAGCTGATCTCCGACTACGCGCAGACCTCCGGGGGCAAGGGCGTCTCCTTCACGACCTCGTTCGGGCCCTCGGGTACCCAGAGCCGTGCCGTGGCGGCGGGACAGCCCGCCGACGTCGTCAACTTCTCGCTCGCTCCCGACGTCACGCGGCTGGTCAAAGCCGGCATCGTCGCCGCGGGCTGGGACTCGGGCCCGACAAAGGGCATCGTCACCGACTCGGTGGTGGCGCTCGGCGTCCGCCCCGGGAACCCCAAGCACATCACGAGCTGGGCCGACCTGATCAAGCCCGGGGTCAAGGTCATCACGCCGAACCCGTTCACCTCGGGCGCCTCGCGCTGGAACATCGTCGCCGCCTACGGCGCTCAGCTCGAGCAGAGCAAGACCCCGGCGCAGGCGCAGGCGTACCTGCAAGCGCTTCTCAAGAACGTCGTCGCTCAGCCGGCGGCGGCCAGCGCCGCCCTGCAGACGTTCGCCTCGGGCGAGGGTGACGTCGTCCTCGACTACGAGGATGACCTCATCCACGCCAAGAAGAAGGGGATCGCGCTCGACTACGTGATCCCGGCCCAGACGGTCCTGATCCAGAACCCGATCGCGGTCGCGGCCAAGAGCGCGCACTCGGCGCAGGCGCAGGCGTTCGTGGACTGGCTCGAGTCGCCCGCGGGCCAGACGCTCTGGGCCCAGCAGGGGTACCGCCCCGTCCTGCCTTCGGTGGCGGCCAAGTTCAAGTCGAGCTTCGCCCAGCCGGCCAAGCTCTTCACCGTCTCCCTCCTCGGAGGCTGGACCGCGGTCAACAACAAGTTCTTCGATCCCGCCAACGGCATCGTGACCAAGCTCGAGCAGAAGCAAGGAGTCAGCACTGCCACCGGCTGAGAGCATCGCAACCGACCTGCGGCCGCCGGCTCGGCGGCTCGGACTGCGTCCGGGCCGCCCCGCCGCGCCGCACGGGCGGCGCGCGTCCGGCCGCGTACGTCCGGGACTCGGACTCGGCGTGGCCACGGGGTACCTCAGTCTGATCGTGCTCCTGCCCATCGCGGCCGTTGTCGCGAGCGCGTTTAACGGCGGCGTGGGCGCGTCGTGGGACGCGGCCACGAGTCCGGTCGCGCTCTCGGCCCTGAAGCTGACCCTGATCTCGGCCGCCCTGGTGACGGTGATCAACGCCGTGATGGGGACGTTGATCGCGTGGGTGCTGGTACGCGACAGCTTCCCCGGCAAGCGGATCGTCGACGCCGTCGTCGACCTGCCCTTCGCGCTCCCGACGATCGTGGCCGGGCTGACGCTCGTCGCCCTGTACGGACCGAACAGCCCGTTCGGCATCAATCTCGCGTACACGAGCGCGGCCGTGTTCGTCGCCCTGCTCTTCGTAACCCTGCCCTTCGTGGTCCGCTCCGTGCAGCCGGTGCTCCACGCCCTCGACACCGAGATGGAGGAGGCCGCGGCATCGCTGGGAGCGGGCGCGGTGACCACCTTCCGCCGCATCGTGCTTCCGAACCTGATGCCGTCGATCCTCGGCGGGGTCGCGCTCGCCTTCGCCCGCGCCGTCGGCGAGTACGGCTCGGTCGTCCTGCTCGCGAGCAACATCCCCTTCAAGAGCCAGGTCATGAGCGTCTTCATCTTCAGCGAGGTCGAGAACGGATCGCCGCACGCCGCCGCCGCGGCTTCCGTGCTCCTGCTCGCGATCTCGCTCGCCGTGCTGCTCGCCATTCGTGGGGTTGCGCGCCTCGGGGGCAATCGATGACGGTGACCCGCCCCGCCCGTTTCGGCCTCCGCGCCGCCGCGCTCGGCTATCTGGCGCTCCTGCTCCTGCTCCCCGTCGGGCTTGTGTTCGAGAAGACGTTCTCCCAGGGACTGTCCTCGGTGTGGGCCTCGCTCACGACGCCGTCCGCCGTCAGCGCGCTGTGGCTGACGCTCGAGATCACCGTGATCGCGGTCGTCGCCAACACCATCTTCGGAGTCATCTGCGCCCTCGCGCTCGTGCGGGGCCGGGGCCGGGGGCGCTGGCTCCTCGACGTCGCCATCGAGATCCCGTTCGTGATCTCACCGGTCATCGTCGGCCTCTCGCTCATCCTCGTATACGGGACCACGGGATGGTTCGGCAAGTGGCTCGTTGGGCACGGGGTCTCGGTCATCTTCAACCCGCTGGGGATGATCCTCGCCACCGTCTTCGTCTCGTTGCCCTTCGTCGTGCGGGAGGTCGCGCCCGTGCTCCGCGAGATCGGAACCGAGCAGGAGCAGGCGGCCGCGACCCTCGGAGCCTCTCGCCTCCAGACCTTCATGCGCATCACCCTGCCGTCGATCCGCTGGGGTCTGGCCTACGGGGTCGTGCTGACCACGGCACGGGCGCTCGGGGAGTTTGGCGCCGTTCTCATCGTCTCCGGGAGCATCGCGGGCCGGACGCAGACCCTGCCCCTCCTCGTCGACACCCGGTTCTACGCCTTCAACAGCGCGGGCGCCTACACGTCGGGCGCGCTCCTGGCCGCGATCTCGATCTGCGTCCTCCTCATCATGACCATGACGGCGCCGAGCAAGCGGAGGATCTGATGGCGATCTCGCTTCACAACGTACATAAGCGCTTCGGCGACTTCCAGGCCGTCGACGGTGTCTCGCTCGAGGTGCCGGAAGGCTCGCTCAGCGCCCTGCTCGGCCCGAGCGGATCGGGCAAATCGACGCTTCTGCGCCTGATCGCCGGCCTCGAGCAGCCCGACCAGGGCGAGATCGTCATCGGCGGCGACCCCGCCCTCGGCATCCCGCCCCAGCGGCGCGGGATCGGCTTCGTCTTTCAGCACTACGCCGCCTTCAAGCACATGACGGTGCGGAGCAACGTTGCCTTCGGACTCACCGTCCGGCGCCGGCCGAAGGCGGAGATCCGCGAGCGCGTCGACGAGCTCCTGGGCATCGTCGGGCTCTCGGGCTATGCCGATCGGTATCCGGCGCAGCTCTCAGGCGGGCAGCGCCAGCGCATGGCGCTCGCGCGCGCCTTGGCCGTGAAGCCGCGGGTGCTCCTCCTCGACGAGCCCTTCGGCGCCCTGGACGCAAACGTGCGCGCCGAGCTCCGGACCTGGCTGCGAGGCCTGCACGACGACCTCGGCGTGACCACGCTGATCGTGACCCACGATCAGGAGGAGGCCATGGAGGTCGCCGACCAGGTCGTGATCCTGCGCTCGGGACGCGTCGAGCAGGCCGGCGCGCCGAGCGAGGTCTACAAGCGCCCCGCGAACGATTGGGTCATGGGCTTCCTCGGGCCGGTGAGCCGGATCGGGGAGAGCCTCGTGCGCCCGCACGAGGTCTCGCTCTCGCTCGAGCCCGAGGGGGACGCGGTCGAGTCGATGGTCTCGCGCGTGGTCCATCTCGGTTCCCAGGTCCGGGTCGAGCTCGAGCTGGCCGGTGGGGGAGGGGCGCATGCCCAGCTCACCCCGGCGCAGGCCGACGAGCTCGAGCTCGAGCGGGGCGACATCGTGTATCTGAAGCACGCGCCGGCGGCGGTCGCGGTCAGCGCGTGACCCAGGCCTCGGGGTCCTGCGCGAGCTTGACCACGTGAGCCGGGAGCTTGTCGGCCGCGACATCGGCGAGGGTGACGCGCTCGAGCACGCCCCTGAGGCTCGCCCGCACGGCGATCCACACGTTGGGGAGTGACTCGGCCGCGCCGTTGTAGGTCACGCCCTCGGGCGGCCCGCCCCGGATGCTCGCCAGCGGCCCATCCACGGCCCGGATCACGTCGGCGATCGTCACCTGATCCGCGGGTCGTGCAAGCCGGAAGCCGCCTTCGGCCCCCCGCTGGCTGCGGACGACGCCGGCGTGGCGGAGCTCGCCGAGGATGTTCTCGAGGAAGTTGAGAGGGATGTCCTGGGCCGTGGCGAGGCGCTCGGCCTTGACCGGCTTATCCCCGTCGGCGGCCGCGAGCTCGACCGCCGCCCGCACCGCGTACTCCGCCTTGGCCGAGATCCGCATCCGGCGCGGCTACCCGACCGCCGCCGGGCTCAGCCCGTAGGCCTCGGCGAGCTCGGGGTCCTTGCGGGCCAGCATCTCGGCGAGGGAGAGCATGACCTGGCACTGCTTGTAGGTGGCGTCGTCTTGCATCTTGCCGTCGATCATGTGGACGCCGCGTCCGTCGGGGATCGCCTCGATCACCTTCTTGGCGAACTTGACCTCGTCCGGATCCGGGCTGAACACCTTCTTGGCGATGTCGATCTGCACCGGGTGCAGGGACCACGCCCCGACGCAGCCGAGGAGGAAGGCGGCCCGGAACTGGGTCTCGCACCCCTCGACGTCCCGGATGTCCCCGTACGGGCCGTAGAAGGGAAGGATCCCGGCCGACGTACAGGCGTCGACCATGCGCGCGATCGAGTAGTGCCACGGGTCCTGCTGCGCGGTCGCGCGGGGCGCGTCCGGGTTGTCGGGGTCGGGGTCGCTGATCACGCGGTAGCCCGGATGCCCGCCGCCGACGCGCGTCGTCTTCATGCGCCGGGAGGCCGCGAGGTCGGCGGGGCCGAAGCTCATGCCCTGCATGCGCGGGCTCGCCGTGGCGATCTCCTCGAGGTTGACCACGCCGAGCCCGGTCTCGAGGATCGCGTGCACGAGGATGGGCCGCTCGAGCCGAGCCTTGGCCTCGAGCTGGGCGAGCAGGCGGTCGACGTAATGGATGTCCCACGGACCCTCGACCTTGGGGACCATCACCACCTCGAGCCGGTCGCCGATCTCGGTCACCAGCGTGGTCAGGTCATCGAGGACCCAGGGGGACTCGAGGCTGTTGACCCGGGTCCACAGCGTGGTGTCACCCAGATCCATCTCGCGGGCGACGCGGACGAGGCCTGCGCGCGCGGCCTCCTTGTTGTCGACCGAGACGCCGTCCTCGAGGTTGCCAAGCAGGATGTCTGACTTGGCCGCCAGGTCGGGCACCTTGGCCACCATCTTCTCGTTGCTCGGATCGAAGAAGTGGATCATCCGCGACGGCTTGAAGGGGATCTCCATCATCGGCGCGGGGGCGCCCAGAGCGAGGGGCTTTCCGAAATCGCGGGGATTGCGCAAGGAATGTCTCCTGGATCAGAGGTGTCTAGTGGTCCCCACGCGCCAATCGTACCCGCGCGAGCGCGACGTGCTCGTGCTCAGGCGGCGGCGAGCGCGGGGCGCTCGGCCACCCACGCGTCGCTGACGTCCCGGAGGATGTCGAGCATGGCGGCCGCAGCCGGCGAGCGGTAGCCGGCGGGGAGGACGACGGAGATGGGGCGGGGGGGTGGCGGTGGATCGAGCCTTCGCACGACGACGTCGTCGCGGAGCCGGCGCGCGACCATGTCGGGGATGAGCGCCACGCCGACGCCGGCGGCCACGAAGCCGAGGATGGCCGGGTAGTCGTCGTGCTGGAAGGCGATCTGCGGCTCGAAACCGGCCGTGTGACAGGCGCGGAGGAAGAGCCGGGAGTCGGGGCACGTCTTGGTCGTCGCGAGCATCCACGGCTCGGCCGCGAAGCTCGCGAGGTCGAGCTCGGGAGCGTCGGCGAGCGGATGCCCGGTGGGCATGGCGACGTACATGGGGTCGTCGAACAGGTGGACGACATCGAGGTCGCTGACAGCGGCCCCGGCTTTCAGGTCGGAGTCGTGGGAGAGCGCCATGTCGAGCTCGCCGGCCGTGAGTTGCGGGAGCGAATAGGTCGGATCGAGCATGACGATGCTGAGCTCGACGCCGGGGTGGCACTCGCGAAAGCGGGTGATGGCGACGGGAATGATGGAGACCGCCGCCGAGGCGAACGAGGCGAGCCGGAGTCGGCCACCGTCGACGCCGGCGAGTGCGCGCAACTCGGCCTCGGCGTCGTCGAGGCGGGAGAGGATGGCCTCGCCGCGATCGACGAGCAGCCGCCCGGCGTCGGTGAGCACCGCGCCCTTGGGGACGCGTCGCACGAGCATCGCCCCGACCTCGGCCTCGAGGGTCGAGATCTGACGCGAGATCGCGGGCTGGGTGTAGCCGAGCGACGCCGCGGCTCCGGAGAACGACCCGTGCCGCGCGACCTCGCAAAGCACACGGAGGCGGCGCACATCAATCATGACCTAAAGTTATACCCCATCAAGCAAACCCCTATTTGCATTTATGGCCTGACGGGGCCAACCTGTTCGATACCCCGACGCGAAGAAAGCACGAGATGAGCACCCTCACCGCCTCCATCACCATCCGCCCCGCCTACGCCGACGACGACCTCGCCCTGGTCCGCCTCGCGGCCCTCGACAGCGCCGAGGGTCCGCCGCCCGCGCCCCGCGTCGTGGCCGAGGTCGACGGCGAGCTTCGCGCCGCGGTCTCGCTCGAGGACGGTTCCGCGATCGCCGATCCCTTCTTCGCCAGCGCCGACATCGTCAGGCTCCTGCGCGCGCACGCGGCCGCGAGCCTCCGCGGCTCGCGCCCGCGCCGGCTCCGCCGCCTGCACCTCGCCGTCGGGTAGTCGCCCGCGCGCGCCCACCCCGCGCGAGTAGTGTGCCGGGGCATGGCGGACGAGCAGCAGCTCTACGAGCTGATCGCCAGCAAGCGGGAGGGCGTGCTGGCGGCGGTGACGCGGGGCGGATATCCCCACCTCACCAACGTCTGGTATGTCTGGGACGCTGAGGAACGGATCGCGCGCGTCTCCACCACCGCCGTTCGGCTCAAGGGGCGGATCCTGCGGCACAACCCCCACGCCGCCCTCCACGTCTCGGGGCCGGACTTCTGGTCCTACGCCGTGGCCCAGGGCGACGCCGAGACCTCCGAGGTCGCCGCCACACCCGGCGACGAGGCCACGCGTGAGCTTTTCCAGGTCCACTCGGCTTTCTCCACCGGCCTGGAGGAAGACGAGCCGTTCTACCAGCAGATGATCGAGGCCAAGCGCCTCGTCGTCCGGCTTCGCGTCGCGCGCGTGTACGGCCTCGCGGCGGCCAGGCCGCGCGGCTCCTGACGCCGGTTCTGTAACAACTCTGCTCCAAGCGCACGAGTCCTCCGCGCCGCGTGTCACGATGGAGCGGATGAGCACCACGACCTCCGTGACCTTCGCCGCGACCGCGCTCGAGCGCCTGCGCACGCTCACCGCCGACCCGGGCTCGCACTTCCGCCCGGGCCAGCTCGAGGCGATCGAGGATGTTGTCGTCGACCGCGCTCGGGTCCTGTGCGTGCAGCGGACCGGGTGGGGGAAGTCGGCGGTGTACTTCGTGGCCACCGCCCTGCTCCGTGAGGCCGGTGCCGGGCCGACGCTCATCGTCAGCCCGCTGCTCGCGCTGATGCGAAATCAGCTCGCCGCGGCGCGGCGGCTCGGGCTGCGCGCGCACACGGTGAACAGCACGAACCGCGATGAGTGGGACGAGGTTCGGAGCCGACTCGCGGCGAACGCGCTCGACCTGCTCCTGATCAGCCCGGAGCGGCTCAACAATCCGCAGTTCCGCGAGCAGATGTTGCCCTTGTTCGCCGCGTCCGTCGGCCTGCTCGTGATCGATGAGGCCCATTGCATCTCGGACTGGGGGCACGATTTCCGCCCTGACTACCGCCGGGTCAAGGATATGCTCGGCTCGCTCGGGCCGGAGGTCGCCGTACTCGGCACGACGGCAACCGCGAACGACCGCGTCGTCGGCGACGTCGTCGAGCAGCTCGCGGCGCCGGGTGCTGAGCCGCTGCGCTCGTATCGAGGCCCCCTCGCGCGGACGAGCCTGCGCCTCGAGGTAATCGAGCTGACGCGCCCGGCCGAGCGGCTCGCGTGGCTCGTCGAGCACCTGCCCGCGCTCGAGGGCTCGGGGATCGTCTACACCCTGACCAAGCGAGACGCCGAGCAGGTCGCCGCGTTCTTGACCGCCAACGGGGTCACGGCGCTGGCCTACAGCGGCGAGCAGGAGACCGAGGCTCGGATCGCCACCGAGGAGCGCCTGTTGCGCAACGAGGTCAAGGCGGTCGTCGCCACCAGCGCGCTCGGGATGGGCTACGACAAGGCCGACCTGACCTTCGTCGTGCATTACCAGGCGCCCGGATCGGTGGTTTCCTACTACCAGCAGGTCGGCCGCGCCGGGCGCGGCGTCGACCACGCCGACGTCATCCTCTTGCGCGGTGGCGAAGACCGCAGCATCCAGGACTTCTTTATCGAGCAGGCGTTTCCGGCTCGTGACCGAGTCGACGCGGTGCTCGAGGAGCTTCGCATCGCCGGCGACGACGGTCGCACCACCCGTGAGCTCATGGCCGCCGTAAACCTCGGGATGGGCCGGATCGAGGCGATGCTGAAGATCCTCGACGTCGAGGGCGCCGTCCGCCGCGCGGGTAGGAGCTGGCAGCTCGTCCCCGGCTCGGCCTGGACCTACGACGGCGAGCGCTACGCCCAGGTCACGGCCCTCCGGCGCGCCGAGCAGGCGGCGATGGCCGCCTTCGGGGCCGACGGGCGCTGCCTCATGCGCGTGCTCCAAGAGGAGCTCGACGATCCCGATCCGCAGGACTGCGGTCGCTGCTCGGTGTGCACCGCGCCCCGCTTCGCGCGGGCGCCCGCCCCGGCGCTCGTCGAGCTCGCGGGGCGCCACCTGCGCTCCCGGCCGATCGAGCTCGAGGTCAAGAAGATGGCGCCCGACGCCACCGGCACGATGCGCAAGATCTCCGAGGACGTGCGCACCGAGCCAGGCTGGGCCCTCGCCCGGTTCGGCGACGGGGGGTGGTGGCCGGCGATCGAGCGCGGGCTGCGCGCCGGGGAATTCGACGACGAGGTCGTGGTCGCGCTCGCCGACATCATGCGCGGCGGCCCCGGCGGTGCGGGTGGCCCCGCGGCGCCGGGCGGCCCCGGCGGTGCGGGCGGCCCCGCGGCCCCGGGCGGCCCCGGCGCGCGCGTCTCCTGGCTCACCACCGTTCCCTCCTCGCGCTCCGCCGCGGTCCTCCGCCGGCTCGCCGAACGCCTGGCCGAGGAGCTCGGAGTGCCGCTCCTCGACCTCATCACCCGCACCGAGCCTCGGCCGCCGCAGCGGGAGATGGCCAATGCCGTGCAGCGGGTCACCAACGTCCGGGGCGCGTTCGCGGTCACCGCGCCGCCACCGCCCGGGACCGGGGTGCTCCTCGACGACCGCCGCCACTCGGGATGGACGGTGGCGATGGTTGGCGGCCAGCTCCGCCGCGCCGGGGCCGAGCGCGTCGTGCCGCTCGTGCTCGGAACCCTGGCCTAAAGACGGGTGCGCCCGCGAGTGGCCTCCGGTCTCGGGGTGCCGCGAGCCATCGACGGCTGTCATTCTTCCCGTCCTTTGAACAGCCCAGGAGAACCAATGACGCACGTCGACACCGATCAGGCAGCTCGCGAGGCGAGCGGAGCGCATCCGTACGGCCGTTATCTCGAAGAGTTCGAGGTGGGCGCGGTCTACAAGCACTGGCCCGCCAAGACCGTGACCGAGGGCGACGACCAC
>JAXDGF010000308.1:0-8284 GCA_034665165.1 Solirubrobacteraceae bacterium
CGCTGACGCCCACGCGCGCGCCAGCTCCGTCTTGCCCACGCCCGCCTCGCCTTCGAGCAGGAGCGGCTGCTCGAGGGCGGTGGCGAGGTACAAGACGGTCGCCACCTCGCGGCCGGCGAGATATCCCTGGCCGGCGAGCGCGGTGGCGACGCCGTTGACGTCGTCGCTGTGCCGGCCGCCCGCTACCGCTTCTGGCTCTTCCCCGCTCGGCGCCGTTCTCACCCCTCGATCCCGGCCGCCCGCATGAGTGCTCGCCGGGTGAGCACGCGCGCGAGGTGGCGTTTGTACTCGCCGGTGGCGTTGAGGTCCGCGGGTGGGTCGGTGCCCTCGGCGGCGTGCTCGGCGGCGGCGGCGATGGACTCGGCGTCGAGCGGCTTTCCCTTCAGCGCCTGCTCGGCCGCGCGCGCCCGTAGGGGAGTCGAGGCCATGTGCGTCAAACCGATGCGCACATCCTCTACCACGCCGTCGCTCTCCTTGACCACGGCCAGTACGCCCACCATGGCCCAATCCTCGGCGCGCCGGGCGAACTTCTCGTAGGCGCCGCCGAACCCGTCCAGGGTGGGAAGACGCGCCTCGGTGACGATCTCGCCGTGCCTGACCGATGTGGTGAGGTAATCCTCGAACAGGTCGGCGGCGGCGATCACCCGCTGCCCGTCCGGGCCCTGCACGGTGACGCTTCCCTCGTAGGTCAGGAGCAGCGTCGGCCAGTCCGAGGCCGGATCACCGTGGGCCAGCGACCCGCCGATCGTGCCCCGGTTGCGCACCTGCTGGTCGGCGATCTTGTGGGCGGTCTCGCTGATCACCCCGAGCCCGGCTTCCTGCAGCTCGGCGTGCCGGGTGAGCGCTCCCACCCGCAGCGTTCCGTTCTCCCGCTGTACCCCCGAGAGCCCGGGCAGGCTCTGGAGGTCGACGAGGAGCGAGGGCGCCGCGAACCTGAGCTTCATCAGCGGCAGCAGCGAGTGTCCGCCGGCGAGCGGCCTCGCGTCCTCGCCGCCCTCGGCGAGCGCGCTGATCGCATCCTCGAGCGACTGCGGTCGGACGTAGTCAAATCCCGCGGGGATCATGGCCGCGCCTCCTGGATCGCCGTCCACACTCTGAGCGGTGTGCACGGCATGTCGATGTAGCTGACGCCGAGCGGCCGCAGGGCGTCGATCACGGCGTTGACGACGGCCGCGGAGCTGGCGATGGTGCCGGCCTCGCCAATCCCTTTGACGCCGAGCGAGTTGACCGGCGACGGTGTCACCGTCCGATCGGTCACGAACGACGGCACCTCCGCCGCCGTGGCGAGCGCGTAGTCGACCAGGGTCCCGGTCACCAGCTGCCCGGCGTCGTTGTATGCGATGTGCTCGTACAGGGCCTGTCCGATCCCGTGGGTGATCCCGCCGTGAACCTGGCCGTCGATGAGCATGGGGTTGATCGGGTTCCCGCAGTCGTCGACGGCGGCGTAGCTTCTGACCGTGACCTTACCCGTCTCGACGTCCACCTCGACCTCGCACGCGTGGGCGCCGAAGGGGAACACGAAGTTCTCCGGGTCGTAGAACGCGTGCTCCTCGAGCGCGGGCTCCATTCCGTCGGGCAGGAGCTCGGGCCGTACGTGGGCGATCCCTGAGATCTCGGCCAGCGCCATCCCCTTGTCCGTGCCCCGCACGCGGAACGTGCCCTCGGCCACCTCGATGTCCTCGGGCGCCGCCTCGAGCTGGTGAGCGACGATCCGCTTGGCCTTCTCCGCCACGCGCTCTGCGGCCCGCGCGATCGACTCTCCGCCCACAGCCATCGACCGGGAGCCGTAGGTGCCAAGGCCCATCGGTCCGGTGCCCGTGTCGCCATGGACGACCTCGACGACCTCAGGCGAGACGCCGAGCCGGTCGGCGGCGATCTGCGCGAAGACGGTGTCGTGGCCCTGCCCGTGTCCCGAGGTCCCGGTGAAGACGGTCACCGCGCCGGTCGGATGCACGCGCACGACAGCCGACTCCCACAGCCCGGTCTGGAGACCGAAGCCCTCGGGGCCGGTCACCCGCGACGGCGCGAGTCCGCAGATCTCGGTGTAGGTCGAGAAGCCGACCCCGCGGTACACGCCGTGCTCGCGCAGTCGCGCCTGCTCTTCAATGAACGCTCCGTGATCGAAGTGCTCGAGCAGGCGATCGAGGGTTCCCTGGTAGTTGCCGCTGTCGTAGACGACCCCGTAGGCGACCTCGTGGGGGAAGGAGTCGGCGGCGATGAAGTTGCGACGGCGCAGCTCGAGCCGGTCGATGTCGAGCTCGGCCGCGAGCTGGTCAATGCACACCTCGATCAGGTGCGTCGCCTCCGGGCGGCCTGCTCCGCGGACGGCGTCGGTCATGCATTTGTTGGTGAACGCCCCGACGATGTCGGTCTTGACCGCGGGGATGTCGTACACGCCCGTCATCACGAACGCCCCAAGCGACGGGATGGTTGGCGTGAGCATGCCGAAGTAGGCGCCGAAGTCGGCGATGATCTTCACGTGCAGGGCGGTGATCTTGCCGTCGCGCGTCGCGCCCATGCGGACGTAGGCGATCTGGTCGCGACCGTGGTGGCAGGTGGCCATGTGGTCGGCCCGGGTCTCGGTCCACTTCACCGGGCGCCCGAGCTTGCGCGAGGCCCAGCTCACCGCGACCTCCTCGGCGCAGAACTGGAGCTTGGCCCCGAAGCCGCCACCCACGTCGGGGGCGATCACACGCACCTTGTCCTCGCTCGTACCGAGGACGATGGCCATGAACAGGCGCACGAAGTGCGGCACCTGGGTCGACGACCACAGCGTGAGCTCGCCGGCACGGAAGTCGGCGATCGCACTCCGCGGCTCGATCGGCGCGCCGGCGATCCGGGGGTTGACGATCCGCCGCTCGATGACGACGTCGGCGGCGGCGAAGCCCGCATCGATGTCGCCTCCCCCCAGCGACCACTCGTGTGAGCGGTTGGTGCCGAGGGCCTCGTGCACGAGCGGGCTGCCGGACTCGAGCGCGACCTCGGGGTCGGTGACGACCGGGAGCACGTCGTACGCGACGATCACGTCGCCGACGGCGTCCGCGACCTCGGCGCGGCTGCGGCCTAACACGAGCGCGATCGGGTCGCCTACGTGATTGACCTCGCCGCGGGCCAGCGGCCATCGCTCCGGCGTGTTCACCTCGATCCCCGGCGGCACCCACGCCATCGGCATGGGCGCGGCGACGTCGATGTCCTCGCCGGTGAACACGGCCAGGATCCCCTCATGCTCGCGGGCGCCCGTGGCGTCGACCGTGATCCGGGCGTGCGCCTCATCGGAGCGCACGAACGCGGCGTGGAGCATCCCCGGCAGCGCCATGTCATCGGTGTAGTTCCCCCGGCCCGTGATGAGGCGCGGGTCTTCCTTGCGCTTGAGCGGCGTGCCGACCGAAGTCATGCCGTCACCTCGGCGGGCGCCTGCACGGCGGCGGCGTGCTGCACGGCCTTGACGATGTTGTGGTAGCCCGTGCACCGGCACAGGTTCCCCTCGAGGCCGTGGCGGATCTCCTCCTCGGTGGGATTCGGGTTACGCGCGAGCAGATCGGCGGCGGCCATGATCATGCCCGGCGTGCAGAAGCCGCACTGGACTCCGTGCTGCTCCCAGAAGCCCTGCTGGAGCGGATGAAGCTCGCCGTCCGCGCCCGCGAGGCCCTCGATCGTCGTGACCTCGTGGCCGTCGGCCTGGACGCTGAGCACCGTGCAACTCTTCACGGCCTCGCCGTCGAGGTGGACGGTGCAGGCGCCGCAGCTCGACGTATCGCAACCAATGTGAGTGCCGGTAAGGCCCAGCTCGTCGCGCAGCGTGTGCACGAGTAGATCGCGCGGCGCTACCTCAGCCACGCGCTCGTCGCCGTTGACCGTTACCCGAATCGTGACAGGCATTCCCTCTCCTCAGGGCCGGGTGTAGGAAGAGCGATCTAACCACCGAGCCGGTCCCGGTGCAAGCGCTCCTCGCCACCGTACACCCTCGGCCGAGTACGTATAGTGGATTGGGACCGGGCCAGTGATTTCACCTATGGATAAGTAGTGAGCGACCGGACTCATAGCATCACCACCAACGGCGCCGGAAGCGACATCGACGCCGTCGAGACGCGCGAATGGATCGAGGCGCTCGACGCCGTTCTCGCCCACGACGGGCCCGCACGCGCACGCCATCTGCTCAGCCAAGTGGTCGAGCGCGCCCACGGCGCCGGAGCGGGGCCGACCGCCGACCTCAACACCCCGTACGTGAACACGATCCCGGTCGAGCGGGAGCCCGTGCTGCCCGGCGACCCTTTAGTGGAGCGCCGGCTGCGCTCCTTGGTCCGCTGGAACGCGATCGCGATCGTCGTCCGAGCCAACAAGGTCTCCTCCGAGCTCGGCGGCCACATCGCCAGCTACCAGTCCGCCGCCACGCTGTACGAGGTCGGCTTCAACCACTTCTGGCGCGCGGCCGGGGCGGATCACGGAGGTGATCTCGTCTACTTCCAAGGTCACTCGTCCCCGGGCATCTACGCGCGCTCGTATCTGGAGGGCCGCCTGAGCGAGGCGGAGCTCCTGCGCTTCCGCTCGGAGGTCGGCGGGGGCGGGCTCTCGAGCTACCCCCACCCCTGGCTCATGCCCGACTACTGGCAGTTCCCGACCGTGTCGCTGGGGATCGGAGCGATTACCTCTCTGTACCAGGCGCGGTTCATGAAGTATCTCCACGCGCGTGGGATCGTCGACACCTCCGGGCGCAAGGTGTGGGCCTTCCTCGGCGACGGCGAGATGGACGAGCCCGAGTCGATGGGATCGATCGGCCTCGCCGGCCGCGAGCACCTCGACAACCTCATCTTCGTCATCAACGCCAACCTCCAACGCCTCGACGGCCCCGTGCGCGGCAACGGCAAGATCATCCAGGAGCTCGAGTCCGATTTCCGGGGCGCGGGCTGGAACGTGATCAAGGTCATCTGGGGCGGGCGCTGGGACCCGCTCCTCGCCGCCGACACCGGCGGCGCGCTCGTGCGAGTTATGGACGAGTGCGTCGACGGCGACTACCAGACCTTCAAATCCCGCGACGGCGCCTACGTCCGCGAGCACTTCTTCGGCCGCGACCCGCGGCTCCTGGACCTCGTCAAGGACATGAGCGACGAGGACATCTGGCTCCTGAACCGGGGCGGCCACGACCAGCAGAAGGTCTACGCCGCCTACCGGGCCGCGGTCGAGACCACGGGCCAGCCCACCGTCATCCTCGCCAAGACGGTCAAGGGCTACGGCATGGGCGTCTCGGGCGAGGGCCAGATGATCACCCACCAGGCCAAGAAGATGACCGAGGACGCGTTGCTGGCCTTCCGCGACCGCTTCGAGCTGCCCTTGACCGACGCGCAGGTGCGAGCGGCGGAGTTCTACAAGCCCCCGGCTGGGTCGCCGGAGATGGAGTACCTGCGGGAGCGCCGGGCCGCTCTCGGCGGATTTCTGCCGGCGCGGCGACGGCGCGTCTCGCAACCGCTCGAGGTCCCGGGGTTGGGGATCTTCAAGAGCCAGCTCGAGGGCACCGGCGAGCGCGAGATCTCGACCACGATGGCCTTCGTCCGCATCCTCGCCGCTTTGTTACGCGAGAAATCGATCGCGCGGCGGATCGTCCCGATCATCCCCGACGAGTCGCGCACCTTCGGGATGGAGGGCATGTTCCGCCAGATCGGCATCTACGCTCCCGGCGGTCAGCTCTACCAGCCCCAGGACTCAGAGCAGCTCTCCTTCTACAAGGAGGACGCGCACGGCCAGATCCTCGAAGAGGGGATCACGGAAGCCGGGTCGGTGTCGTCGTGGATTGCTGCCGGGACCTCCTACAGCGCTCACGGCGAGCAGATGATCCCGTTCTACATCTACTACTCGATGTTCGGCTATCAGCGCGTCGGCGACCTCATCTGGGCCGGCGGTGACAGCCGCACACGCGGGTTCTTGCTCGGCGGCACGGCCGGGCGCACCACCCTGAACGGCGAGGGGCTCCAGCACGCCGACGGCCATAGCCACGCCCTCATCTCCGTCGTACCAAATTGCCGCTCCTACGACCCGACCTTCGGCTACGAAGTCGCGGTGATCATCCAGGCCGGCCTGCGCGAGATGGTCACCGAGCAGCAGGACGTCTTCTACTACCTGACCCTGATGAATGAGAACTATCAGCATCCCGCCATGGCGCCCGGGGCCGAGGAGGGGATCCTGCGCGGGATGTACCTGCTGCGGCCGGGCGCCGTCTCCGGCTCGGGGCCGCGCGTGCGGCTGCTGGGGTCCGGGACAATCCTGCGCGAGGTGGTCGCCGCGGCGGCGCTGCTCGAGGAGGACTTTGGGGTTTTTGCCGACGTTTGGAGCGTGACCTCGTTTACCGAGCTGCGCCGGGATGGGCTCGAGGTCGAGCGCTGGAACACGCTCCATCCGCTGGAGGCGCCGCGGCGGAGCTACGTTTGTGAGTGCCTCGGCGACGGTGGCGGCGGCGGGCCGGTGATCGCCGCCACCGACTACGTCCGCACCTTCGCCGACCAGATCCGCCAGTGGGTCCCCGGCGACTACCGCGTGCTCGGCACCGACGGCTACGGCCGCAGCGACTACCGGCGCAACCTCCGGAGCTTCTTCGAGGTCGACCGCCGCTACGTCGCCGTCGCCGCGCTCAAGGCGCTCGCCGACGCCGGGGAGGTTGACGTGGCGCGCGTCCAGGAGGCGATCGAGCGCTACGAGATCGCCGCCGACGCTCCCACGCCCTGGTCATCATGACCGCGACAGGCGTGATCGACGTCGCCGTGCCGGACATCGGAGACTTCACCGACATCCCGGTGATCGAGATCCTCGTCGGCGTCGGGGACTCCGTGGCGGTGGATGACCCCCTTGTCACCTTGGAATCCGACAAGGCGACGATGGACGTGCCGGCGCCGGTGGCGGGGGTGGTACGCGAGGTTCGCGTCGCGATCGGGGATCGGGTGAGCGAAGGAGCGGTGGTGTTGACGCTCGAGCCGGTGGCGGGGGATTCGGTGCCGGTCGTGAGCGCGCCGGCGGAGGCAACGGAGGCGGTTGAGGCGCCCGCCGCGCCTTTAGCGGAGCCCTCGGCGGCGCTCGAGCCCGAGCCCGCGGCGGCGCTCGAGCCCGAGCCCGCGGCGGCGCGAGAGCCCGCCGTGGCGGCCAACGGCCCGGTCTACGCCAGCCCGTCCGTGCGCCGGATCGCCCGAGAGCTCGGTGTCGACGTAGCCAGCGTCTCAGGCACGGGCCGCAAGGGGCGGATCACCAAGGAGGACGTCGAGCGCTTCCTAGCTTCGCCGCGTTCGCCCGCGGCTCCGTCGAGCGCCCCCGGCCTCGACCTCGCCCCCTGGCCCACGATCGACTTCTCCAAGCACGGACCCATCGAGCGCCGTCCGCTCTCGCGCATCCAGAAGATCTCAGCACGCAACCTCGCCCGCAACTGGGTGATGATCCCCCACGTCACCCAGAACGACGAGGCGGACGTGACCGAGCTCGAGGCCTTCCGAAAGCAGCTGAACGAGGAGCACGCCCGCGACGGGGTGAAGCTCACAATGGTCGGCTTCCTCGTCGCTGCTTCGGTCGCCACGCTGAAGGCATTCCCGGACTTCAACGCCTCCCTTGACGGCGACGAGCTCATCCTGAAGCACTACTGGAACATCGGCTTCGCAGCCGACACGCCCCAAGGACTCGTCGTGCCCGTAATCAAGGACGCCGATCAGAAGGGGATCCTCGGGATCGCCCGCGAGCTCACCGAGCTCTCGGGCAAAGCCCGCGAGGGCAAGCTCGGTCCGGCGGAGATGACGGGCGCCACCTTCACCATCTCGAGCCTCGGCGGCATCGGCGGGACGAGCTTCACTCCGATCATCAACGCTCCCGAGCTCGCCATCCTCGGCGTCTCCCGAGCGGCGATGAAGCCGGTCTGGAACGGCACCGAGTTCGGTCCCCGGCTGATGCTCCCGCTCTCGCTCTCCTACGACCATCGGGTGATCGACGGCGCCGCGGCGGCGCGCTTCACCGTCCACCTGGCGAGCGTTCTCAGCGATCTCAGGCGCGCGCTCCTGTGAGCGCCGCCACCGAGGTTCGGGTCCCCGATATCGGGGACTTCACCGATGTCCCCGTGATCGAGATCCTCGTCGCGCCCGGTGACACCGTCGCCGTCGAGGATCCCCTCGTCACCCTCGAGTCCGACAAGGCGACGATGGAGATCCCCGCCCCGGCCGCGGGGGTGATAACACAGCTTCGCGTCGCCATCGGCGACCGCGTCTCGGAGGGGAGCGTGCTGCTGTTACTCGAGCCGGACGGGGCGGAGGCGGCGGAGGTG
>JAXDGF010000309.1:0-6063 GCA_034665165.1 Solirubrobacteraceae bacterium
CCGATGCACGGCAACACCGAGGAGTCGCCGAGCGGTCATAAGACCCGGCACTTCGACCGCATCATGGACGAGGTCGAAGGGTTCTTCGAGGTCCATCAACGGCTGGGTACGCATCCCGGCGGAATTCACGTCGAGCACACCGGCGAGGCGGTCACCGAGTGCCTCGGTGGCGCGCAGATGATCTCCCACAGCCAGCTCGCCTCGCGGTATGACACGGTGTGCGACCCCCGGTTGAACCCCCAGCAGGCGCTTGAGCTCGCGTTCCTGGTCGTTGAGATGCTGCGGCGCACCGCGTCATGACCAGCGGGGGCGGTGACCAACAGAACCGCGCAATCCACATCGCCCAACGCGCCGACAGATCTATGATGCGGCCGCCCGGTGCGGCGGTACACCGAGGTAGGGGCTTGAGTCCCGAAGACTCATCTGAACGATGCCCGCCGTTTGCTCAGTGAAATGCTTGCTCAGCATCGACTCTTGACCCTGGTAGTTCGAACCGAGAGCCTCGCCATAGAGCACGTCGGGGGTGTCAACCATCCGTTCAAAGGCAAGCTTGCAGACTGGCTGCAGATGTTCGACCATGAACGCGACATCGCGGGCGCGAACCTCTAGCGCTGCGCGACTACCATGCCGACGCCCCCTCGGGTCGTAGCCAAACCCTGGATCGAAGAAGCCCGCGTAATGGGTTCTGAGCTCGCCAGCAGTTGGATCATAGGCTGTCATTTCCGCCGCGTAGTTGGGAGGAATGCGTACACCTTCCTGGGACAGGAGCAGATAGAAGATCTCCGGTTCGAGCACGATTCGACCACCACGCTCGGGAAACACTGGGTCCCAAAACTCCCGCCAGTCGTAGCGGTGGATCTGGGAGAGGTCAATCGGGAGGCTATGCTTCTTGGCCCTGTACCCCACGAGTTGGTCAGGACCGCCGTCTAGCGCCAGACGTAGGAATAGTCCGTCTGAGGTGTTTAGCTGACGCTCTGAGAGTGCCTTCCGCCCGATGTACAGCAAGGGTGAATGGGAGTGGATCTCTCTAAGCTCCTGATCGCTCACGCGGGCGTCACCGGCGATCAGGCGCAACTGGTTAAGCGCCATACCGGACCGAACACGAATCGCGAAGGTGCGCGGCACGATTTCGAGATAGAGCTTGCCGTGGTAACCCGGCGCGATTTCGTCGAAGCGGTCGTTCCTGTCGGTGATGACGCGCGTGAAGACGTCGAGTCGGCCGGTCGAACTCTTGGGGTTCGTCCTGGCTCTGAGTCTTGGGGGCAACCGGAGTTCCTCGCGCAGCTGGACCAGGTACGGTCGATCTCGTTCAAGCGTCCCGCCTTTCCTGATGTCGACTTCATCGAAGGCGAGGTCGTCGGCACGCTCCGAGACAGCTGTGCCCACGCCCGGGAGGAAACTGCAGCGCAACGCGAGCGCCGTATCGCCGAGCCTCAGGTCGAGACTGGCCGGCTGAATCTCTTCATCAGCAATCCTGTACTCGCCCGAACTTATCCACCCGCGCGCCACGGCGTCACGCAGCAGTTGCGAGGGAAAGATTCCGGCGCGATCCGAGGAATCGCGGTCAGCTGCTGCCAGGGGAACCCCAGTCTCGTCGTTCGTCGTAGGAGTCGGCATGGAAGGTGGCCTGGGATCCTAGGCTGCAAAACAGGCCATCGGCGTGCCGTCCGGAGCCGACGCGATCCTGGCCGAGCGGCTTGCCGCAATTTGGGCAGGTTTCCAGCTCCAAGCCCTCGTTGATGCGCTCGCGCTTGGCGGCTTCGTCCACGCTGCGATGATTGCAAATGGTCAACACGGAACCGGGTTCAGGTGGCCCGCCGCCGCGTGCGTGCCCTGTGAGACTTCGGCAAGCTTCCGGGAGCCGCGGCTTTTCCTGGAGCTGACCGGGCATCCTCGTCGCTGGCGGGCGCGGATATCTACCCAGTGCTACCGAGCAGGCCGACCGCGAGCGGGGAGATCGCCTAACCCGAACCGATGAGTTCCTCGGTGCGAGCCTGTCTATGTCCTGAGAACCGATCAAGAAGCCGCCACTCGCCAACCCCGAGGACAGAACCCGTGATGACCACACCCCGCACAGAGCTCGACACCCGATTCAGCGAACCAGCAGCACAGCCCACCAGTTGGGAGGACACGCTCGAGGCGATCAAGCAGGCCGAGATCTTCTGGATCTCGACCGTCCGCGCAGACGGCCGGCCACACGTCACCCCGCTCGTCGCCGTCTGGCTCGACGACGCACTGCACTTCTCCACAGGCCCGGACGAGCAGAAGGCCCGCAACCTCACCAGCAACCCGCGCGTCGCGCTGACCACTGGCGCCAACGACTGGCAGAGCGGCCTCGACGTGGTCGTCGAGGGCGACGCGGCCCGCGTCACCGACGCACAGCAACTGGACCGGCTCGCCGCAGCCTGGACACAAAAGTGGGACGGGCGATGGCAATACGAGGTCAGTCAGGATGGCTTTCGACACGATGTCGGGACCGCCCTCGTGTTCGCTGTCCGCCCAGCGAAAGTCCTTGCCTTCACCAAGGGCGGCTTCAGCCACACCCGACATCGCTTCTGAGGCGCCGACGCCACATACGACGCAACCAGATAGGAGGCGATCAGACGCTTCCGGACACGGGGGCCGACGGCCCATCCGCAACTCCGACGGCGAAGGGGGCCACGGTGGCAGCGTGCCGCTGGACGCGCGTCGTCGTGCTCTTGCCGGCGCCCGCGGCGAAGAAAGCCACCGCGAAGGCTACGGCGGCGCACACCGCGGTTGCACCTGCGAGCTTCACCACGTGTCAGATCGTAGTGCCGTGGATCGCAGTCAGAGTTCGAATCCTGCCATGCCCTCGAGGACCTCGATCAGCGCCGCGAAGTCGGCGTCGCCGTAACCGCGACCGTTGGCGGCGGTGAGGATCTCGCGGACGTAGGCCGCGGCGGGGAAGGGGGCGCCGGCGGACTGGCCCTCCTCGAGGCAGAGGCGGACGTCCTTGAGCATGTGCTCGAGTTTGAACAGGGTTGTGTAATCGTGATTGCGCATGGGTCCGGCCTTGAGCTCGAGCATGGTCGAGGACCCCGAACCCGCGGCCATGACTTGCGTGAGCGCGTCGAGGTCGACGTCCGCGCGCTTGCCGACGAGGAGGGCTTCGCCGACGACGGCGGCGTTGATGGCCGCGACGGAGTTGTTGATGAGCTTCACCATCTGGCCCTGGCCGAGCGGGCCGGCGTAGACGATCAGCTTCCCCATCGCCTCGAGCACGGGTCGGGCACGGTCGAAGTCCTCGCTCGTCCCTCCGGCCATGATCGTCAGGGTGCCGTCCTCGGCGCGCGGGGAGGAGCCGGTCACGGGTGCGTCGACGAGGTGAATGTCGTGTGCGTCGAGCCGGCCGGCGATCGTGCGGGTCGCGGTCGGGCCGATCGTCGAGCAATCGATGCACAGCGTGCCCGGCCGGGCCGTTTCGGCGACGCCGTCCGGGCCGAGCAGGATGTGCTCGACCTGGGGCCCGTCGACAACCATGGTCACCACGATGTCGCTGCCCGCGGCCGCCTGCGCCGGCGTCTCGGCGACCGTGCCGCCGTGCTCCCCGGCGAAGGCGTCGGCCTTTTCTTGGGTCCGGTTCCACACGGTGAGCTCGTAGCCGGCGCGGCGCAGGTTGGCGGCCATGCGCGAGCCCATGATTCCCAGGCCGAGGAACGCGATCCGTTCGGGCATGGCGGACATCATTGCGGTTTGGCGGTCCGTGGGTCGGGCGCGCCGCCGGGGTCGGGTGTGCCGTGGCCGCCGCCGCCCGGGGTCTCGATGCGCAGGCGCTGGCCGGGGGCGAGGTCGCCGACCGCCTTGGCCGGGAGCTCCTCGCCGTCGAGCAGGTTGCGCCCCGGCTGGCCGGGGGCGCCGCCGGCGGCGCCCGGCGGGGCGTGGCGGCGACGCTCGGTGATGAGCGAGTACCGCAAGGGCGCGAGCGCCTCGAGCTCGCGGACGACGCCGTCGCCGCCGTGGTAGCGCCCGGCGCCGCCCGAGCCGCGCCTGAGCTCGTAGCGCGTGACGCGCAGCGGGAACTCGAGCTCGAGCGCCTCGACGGGCGTGTTGAGCGTGTTGCTCATGGCCACGTGCACGCCGCTCGGCCCGTCGGCGTCGGGGCAGGCGCCCTGGCCACCACCGATCGTCTCGTAGTAGGCGATCTCCTCGGAGCCGAGCGTGAGGTTGTTCATCGTCCCCTGACCGAGGGCGCGGCCGAAGGCGCGCAGGACGACATCGGCCACGCGCGATGATGTCTCGACGTTGCCGGCGGCGACGGCGGCGGGGGGGCGGGCGTTGAGGAGCGAGCCCTCGGGGGCTGTGACGTGGACGGGGCGGTAGGCGCCCGCGCTCGGGGGGATGTCGGGGTCGGTGAGCACGCGCAGGGCGAAGTAGCACGCCGACCGCGTGACCGCGAGGGGGCAGTTGAGGTTGCCCTCGTGCTGGGGGGCGCTGCCGGAGAAGTCGAGGGTTATCTCGTCGCGGTTTATGGTGGCCGTGAGGACGAGCTCGAGGTCGCCGCCGGCGGTCTCGAGGACGTCTCTGGCGGTGCGGGCCCCGTCGCCAAGGTCCTTTAGACACGCCCGGGTGCGGCGCTCGGCGTAGTCGAGGACGGCGTCGAAGGCCTGTTTCAGGGTCTCGCCGCCGGTGCGGTCGTGGAGCTCTTTCAAGCGACGCGCGCCGGCGCGGCCGGCGGCGAGCTGGGCGCGGAGGTCGGCGCGGCGCTGGGCCGGCTGGCGCATGCGGCCCGAGAGCTCCTCGATCGCGCGCTCGTCGAGGACGCGGGGAGAGATGACGACCCCTTCGTCGGCGAGGGTGCGACTGTCGGCCGGCATCGAGCCGGGCGTGGGGCCGCCGACATCGGCGTGGTGGGCGCGGCTGGCGGCGAAGGCGATGAGCTCGTCCCGCTCGGTGCCGGAGTCGCGGGCGAAGACGGGGAGGATGACGGTGATGTCGGGGAGGTGGGTGCCGCCGGCGTAGGGGTCGTTGAGGATCCAGGCGCGGCCGGGGGCATGGTCCTCGTGTAGGACCGCGGCGACCGCGGCGGGCATGGCGCCGAGGTGGACGGGGATGTGCTCGGCCTGCATCACCATCTCGCCCGACGGGTCGAAGAGGGCGGTCGAGGCGTCGCGGCGCTCCTTGATGTTCGCCGAGTGGGCGGAGCGGATGAGCACGGCGCCCATCTCCTCGCAGATGGAGCGCAGCGCGCCCGTCAGGACCTGGAGCTCGACGGGATCGATCATCGCTTGGGGTCGATTTCTCGCTCGATCCTGATCGTGCCCGTGCCGTCGACGGTGCCGGACCAGTGCGGTGGAACGAGCAGGGTTGACTCCGGGAGCTCGACCACGGTCGGACCTTGGATGCGGGTGGCGGGGGGTGGGGATTTGAGGACGTGGAGGTCGATCGTGTTTCCGCGGAAGATTCCCTTTCTCGTGGCCTCGGGTCCGCGGGGTTCGCTTTCCTCGACCGCGAGCGACGGCTCCGCGCCGGCGAGCGTGGCGGCGACGCGGATCGTCACGAGCTCGAGCTCCTGATCGGGGTCGCGGTAGCCGTAGCGGTCCTCGTGCTCGGCTTCGAACGCCTCGCGCAGGTCTTCGGGAGTGGGGGTTGTTCCGGCGGCGACGGCCAACTCGAAGGCCTGGCCGCGGTAGCGCAGCTCGTAGACGGCGCTGAGCTCGGCGTCGGGCTCGGTGAGCGCGTGCCGCGCTTGGTCGCCAAGGTCGCGAACGGTCTCGCGGATGCCTTGCTGGGTCAGGGCGTCGCCGGACAGCAGGACGGTGCGCTGGGCGTCGCGCCGGCGGGGCGCGACGATGAGCCCGAGCGCGGCGAGCACGCCTGACGCTCTTGGGCAGACGACGGCCGTGATCCCCAGCTCCTCCGCGATGGCGGCGGCATGGAGTGGTCCGGCGCCTCCGAAGGCGAGGAGCGCGTAACGACGCGGATCGACCCCGCGCTCGACGGTGATCACGCGCAGGGCGCGGATCATCTCCGCGTTGGTGACGCGGATGATCCCCTCGGCGCAGGCGATGAGGTCGAGGCCGAGCTCGTCGGCCAGCTTGCTGA
>JAXDGF010000310.1:0-5288 GCA_034665165.1 Solirubrobacteraceae bacterium
GGGCGATGACGTCGAGCGCGTGCGACCACGCCGGCTTCCGGTTCCGGTAATGGCGGGCCGCGTTGGAGGCGAGGGACTTCGGCTCGACGAAGGCGGTGGCGCCGGTGAGGGGATCGGTCGGCGGGGGCGGCGTGGGCAGCGCGAGGGGATTGAAGGCGTCCTTGATCAGCGTCGGCGCCGGATCGTTGCCCAGGATGGTCAGGACCGCGTTGGCCGGAACTCCGATGCCCATGGGCCAACCGCCGAACAGGCCGACGTTGATCGTCTTCGGCAAGGTCGGCACGCCGTGGTCGACGATGGGGATCTGGAACGTCGCGCTTGCCTGCCCGGCCGCGAAGTCGAGTACGCCCTTCACGGGCACGAAGTCGATGTTCTTCTCGGCCGTGAGGGGAAGAGCGATGTAGTGGATCTGACCCGCGGCGGTCGCGTTGAGTCGGTCGATCTCGACCACCGCAGCGCCGCCGTTCTCGTTGACGAAGAGCAGCGGGGAGGAGATGTGGTAGCCGGTCAGGTCCGGGAGATCAGCGGACGCGGCGGCGGGGGCGACCAGCGCCACGAGCGCGAGGGCGGCCAGTGCAATCAGGTGCCGGAGTGAACGCATCAATCTGGGCTTCGGTCCGGCACTGCCAGGGCTTGACCTAGCCGTTGCCCGGTCAACGAATCGACACTTACGTGCGAACGCGGGCCGCGCTAGGCGAGCCAGGCCCAGTACGCCCACAGGCCGCTGAACACGGCGAGCAGGGCGCTGGAGATGCCGAGGACGCCGAAGGTGAGCCGGCGCCGTGCGGAGAGCCATGCGGCGACGCCCATGAAGAGCGGGAAGATCACGAGCTCATAGCGGGAGATGGACTGCAGCGGCTCACGCGGCACCGGGAAGCTCAGGGCGAAGGCGAGCATCGCCGCCGCGTACGAGGAGTACGCGAAGGGCAGGCGCCGCCAGCTCACGGCCACGGCGGCGACGGCCACGGCGACGAAGCCGAGATCGATGAGATCATGGCTTTGCCAGTTCAGGGGGTCGCCGGGCCCCACGCTGCGGACAGAGCCGCTCACGAGCGCATGGACGTCGCCGGGAAGCTTCCCGAGTGCGACTGCTACCGCCCCGAAGGGTCCGGCGAACCAGTGGCCCCAGTCGGTCTGCGCGGCCTGGAAGGGCGCGAACGGGGCCCCGTGCGCGGCCGCCAGATATCCCATGTAGGCAAGCAGGCCGGCGGGCACGAGCACGAGCCACGCAGCCGACGGCGCGACTCGGAACTTCGGCTGCCACCACCTGCCGGTGGCGCGGTTCGGATCCGCCCCACGCGGGCCGTAGAGGTAGAGGAGCGCGAGCGGGAGGAGAACCACAACGCCGCTGGAGCGCGTGGCCGCGGCGAGGCCGCCGCACAGCCCCGCGAGGGCCCAGCGCTCCCGGCGGGCGGCGTAGACGGCGCTGACTGAGAGCATCAAGAAGAGCGACTCGGTGTAGACGGCCGAGAGGAAGAGCGAGGCCGGGAAGAGGGCGAGGAGCAGGACGGTGAGCCGCGCGGCGGGCTCGTCGAGATCGAGGAGGGCGAGGCGATAAAGAACGGTGAGACCCACGAGCATGGCCGCGAGCGAGACGACGAGCCCGGCGATGAGCGGCGAGCCGACGACGACGGCGACGGCGCTCACAAGCAGGGGATATAGCGGGAAGAAGTTGCTCGACTGGGGGCTGTAGTAGCCGTGCTGGGCGATGGCGATGTACCACGTCGAGTCCCAGCGCGCCCCCGGGGCGAGGAACTTGTCGAGGGGGACCGCATGGAACGGCTGGGTCACGAAGCCGGGATCGGTGGAGGCGATGGCGTTGAAGTTCGCGCTGAAGATCGCGATCACCGCGAGCCCGACGACCCAAACGATCAGCCGCGAGGCGAGCGCCGTCCGCAGCGCGACTTCGAGCGAGCGATCGCCCGGCGAGGATCGGACGCTGGCTCGATCGCGGAGCGATCGGAACCGGAGGCGACGGATCGCGACCGTTGCATCCTTGGATTCGATCACCACGTGGTTTATCGGTTGCAGGCGAATCCGTCTTGAACCCTCCCTCGGGCCTGGTCGCGAGTGGTCATCCGGGACCTGGACCCGCCTACACTCCGCTCCAGCGATGACCTCCGACGAGATCCGGCGCACGTTCCTCGAGTTCTTCCAGGAGCGGGACCACCTGCGGCTGCCCTCGGCGCCGCTCGTCCCGGCCGAGCACGATCCCTCGGCCCTGTTTACGGTCGCGGGCATGCACCCGCTCAAGCCGTACTTCCTGGGCCGGGAGCGACCGCCTCACTTGCGCGCGACCACGTGTCAGAAGACCTTCCGCACGGCGGACATCGAGATCATCGGGACGACCACACGCCACCTCACGTTCTTCGAGATGCTCGGCAACTTCTCGTTCGGCGACTACTTCAAGCGCGAGGCGGCCCGTTACGCCTGGGACCTCTCGACCCAAGGCTTCGGGTTCCGCCCCGAGGACATCTGGATCACGGTCTTCGCGGGCGACGACGAGCTCGGCCTCGGGCCCGACGAGGAGGCGATCGAGGCCTGGCTCGAAGTCGGCGTGCCGCGCGAGAAGATCGTCGAGTGCCCGCGCTCTGAGAACTTCTGGCAGGTGGGCCCGACGGGACCGTGCGGTCCGTGCTCCGAGCTCTACCTCGATCGCGGCCTCGAGCTCGGCAAGCCCGATGACCTGCCCGGCGGGGACAACGAGCGCTTTCTCGAGTACTGGAACCTCGTGTTCATGCAGTTCGACCTCGCGCCCGGTAACGAGCTCACGCCGCTCCCGGCCAAGAACATCGACACGGGCCTTGGCCTCAACCGCCTGGCCGCCGTCCTCCAGGGAAAGAAGTCGGTGTTCGAGACCGACCAGTTCGCGCCGCTGATCTCACTCGGTGAGGAGCTCTCCGGCCAGCGCTACGGGCACGAGTTCAGCACCGACCGGGCCATGCGCATCCTCGCCGACCATTCGCGCGCGATGACCTTCCTCATCGCCGACGGCGTCGTCCCCAGCAACGAGGAGCGGGGCTACGTGCTCAGGCGCATCATGCGCCGCGCCATCCTCCAGGGTCGCAAGCTGGGGCTCGAGACGGGCTTCCTCGGACGCTACGCCGGCGTCGTCACCGAGGTCATGGGCGGCGAGTACCACGAGCTCGACGAGCAGCGTGACTCGATCCACAAATGGCTCGGCGACGAGGAGGTCGGCTTCGGCCGCACGCTCGAACAGGGCCTGAAGCGCCTCGAGGAGCTGATCGAGCGGGCCATCGCGACCGGCGCTGAGGGCATCGCGGCCAAGGATGCCTTCCGCCTCCACGACGAGCAGGGCTTCCCGATCGACCTCACCCTCGAGATCGCGGGCGAGCGCGGTGTCGGCGTCGACGAGGACGGCTTCGAGCGGCTCATGGAAGAGCAGCGCAGCCGCGCGCGCTTCGGCGCCGGCCGTGGGAAGGTCGACGAGTCGGTGCGCGAGCGTGCCGTCGAGCTCGCCCGCTCGGCAGGATTCGCGACCGAGTTCGTCGGCTACGAGACGACCGACCAGGAAACGACCGTGGGCACCCTCGAACGCAGCGACGGACGCGTGCTCGTCAAGCTCGTGGAGTCGCCCTTCTACGCCACCGGCGGCGGCCAGGTCGCCGATTCAGGCTGGATCGAGTGCGCGGACAGGGACTGCCTGGCGCGCGTCGAGGACGTCGTGCGAGTCGGCGACGATCAGATTCTCGCCGTCGTCCCCGAGCGCGGCGAGCCCCAGCCGGGAGAGCGTGTGCACGCCCAGGTGGACCGCGAGGCCAGGCACGCCACCGAGTGCAACCACACCGCCACCCACCTCCTTCACGCCGCGCTCCGCGCCCGGCTCGGCTCCCACGTCCATCAGGCCGGCTCCTACGTGGGGCCCGACAAGCTCCGGTTCGACTTCACCCACGGACAGGCCTTGAGTCCCGAGGAGCTGACCGACGTCGAGGACATGGTCAATCACTGGATCCTCGAGGATCAGCCCGTGCGTGCCCTCACCACGACGCTCGAGGAGGCCAAGCGCCTCGGCGCCATGGCGCTCTTCGGCGAGAAGTACGGCGACGTCGTGCGCATGGTGGAAGTCGGCGATGGTTCCTTCTCGCGCGAGCTGTGCGGCGGCACGCACGTGCGCTTCACCTCCCAGATCGGCGTCTTCAACGTGCTGAGCGAGACCTCGAGCGCGGCCAACGTGCGCCGCATCGAGGCGCTCACCGGACCCGAGGGAGTCAAGCTCATGCGCAAGCACGACCGCGCCCTCACGCGCGCCGGTCAGCTCTTGCGTGTGCCGCCCGAAGCAGTTCCCGACGGCGTCTCCGAGCTGCGCGGGCGCGTCAAGGAGCTCGAGAAGGCGGCCCGGAAGGGAGGGGCGAACGGAGCGATCGACGTCGAGGCGCTCGCCGCCCAGGCCCACGATCGCGGGGGCGCCCACTGGGTCGCCGCCGTCGTCGAGGTGAAAGAAGCGAAGGCTCTGCTCGAGGCGGCGGACAAGCTTCGCGCCCGCCTCGGTGACGCCGCCGTCGTCCTCGGCCGCTCGGATGCCGACCACGTCGACCTCGTTGCCAACGTCGCTCCCGCCCTCGTGGCGCGCGGCGTCCGCGCGAACGAGATCCTCACCAACGCCGCCAAGCTCGTAGGGGGAGGCGGCGGCGGGCGCGACACGGTCGCCCGGGCCGGCGGGCGCGACCCAGACAAGCTCCCCGAGGCGATCGCCGCTGCCCAGGCGGCGATCGAGGCAGCCCTGGACGGGTAGGCTCGGCAGGGTGCGGGTGCTTGCGCTCGACTATGGCAGCGCGCGGTGTGGCTGCGCGCTGAGCGATCCGACCGGCGTGCTCGCCACTCCCATCGAGCCGGTGCTGCGGCCGAGCACGCGCCGCGGCCTCACTCGCCTGCGCGTGCTCGCGCGCGAGCGCGGCGTCGAGCGGGTGGTCGTCGGGCTGCCGGTCTCACTCTCGGGCGGGGACTCGGCGCAGACGGCGGAGACGCGGGCGTTCGCCGCCACTCTCGAACGCGAGCTCGAGATCCCGGTCGAGCTCTACGACGAGCGCTTCACGACGCGGCTGGCCGAGCGGACCGGGGGAGAGGCGAGCGAGGATTCCCGGGCCGCGGCGCACCTGCTCGAGAGCTGGCTGGCGGCGTCCGCGGAGCGCGGCGATGAGTGACCGGTCGCCCGAGGAGCGCGAGGCGGCGCGTCGCGAGCGCGAGGCCAGGCGAGGCGGGGGGCGCTTCAACCCCGACGAGGTCGAGGACGCGGCCGGACCGCCCACGGCCGCGTGGCCGCCCCCCGC
>JAXDGF010000311.1:0-2942 GCA_034665165.1 Solirubrobacteraceae bacterium
GCGGTGGTCTCCCTCCAGCTCACGGATGCATCATCGGCGGTGGGACGGACGGCTCGCTCTGGGCCTGCACGAGCAGGTCGACGAGCAGGGTCGAGAAGCCGAAGCCGCTGGCGGCGAGACCCCGTCCGGTGAGGGGGTTGTAGTACTCGCGAAACCCGTGGCGAGCGGCAGCACAGGCAAGCGAAGCGACGATCCTGTCGGCCTCCTCGTCGTACCCGAGCTCGCGCATGGCGGGCACGAGCAGCCACGCCGTGTTGACCCACGAGGGTCCGCGCCAGCAGCGCCAGAGCGAGAATCCCGGCTCGAACGAGGGCTCCTCCTGGGAGACGGAGGGGATCCCGACGGGCGCCAGGTAGCGGCGCTCGTCCAGCAGGTGCTCCTCGACGAGCCGGCGGCGCACGTCGAGCGGAAGCTCGGTCAGGGCGAGGGGCGCCAGCGACGACCAGGTCGAGACCTCGACGCGCTCCTCGCTGCGTCCGGCCAGGTCGAAGAAGAGCCCGGTCCGCTCGTCAAGGCAGCGTTCGAGCAGCGCCGCCTCCGTCCGCGCGGCCCGCTCGGCGTACACGGCCCCATGCTCGGCGTCGAGCCGCGAGAGGGCGCGCAGGGCGAGGGCGTAGAACACGTTCACGACCACGTCCTCGACGTGCTCGTCGTAGCGCTCGACGATCCTGCTCGCCTCGTAGCCCAGGCGCCGGTAGCGGTCGACGAGCCAGACGTGCCCGGGCCGGTCGTGACGCATCCAGCGGAAGATGTCGTCGTACTTGGGTGAGTCGTCGAGACCGGACTCGTCCGGGAGGAGGATGGTGAGCAGCCCGTCCCCGTCCGGGTCACGCTCGCGCTCGAGCCAGTCGTAGTGGAGGCGCAGCGCCGGCAGCGCCTCGGTGGCGAAGCCCGGGTCGTCGCCCGACATCTCGGCCACGAGCTCCCAGGCCAGGGCGAGCAGCGGCGTCTGGATCGTCGCCGTCGCGGAGCAGCCGAACATGCTGTGGGTGCCGTAGAAGGGCGCTCGGCGCCAGTTCGCGGGCCAGTCCCAGAAGGCGGTGTGAGGGATGAACCCGTCGAGCCGGCCAGCGCGGATCAGCGTGCGCAGCTCGGCGCGAGCCCGGGCGGGCTCGAAGTGGCGCCACGCGATCGCGTGAAAGCACGAGTCCCAGTACCACTGGTGGCGGTAGCGCGGCGTGGCGGGACAGGTGAAGGCGTACGGGACGCCGTCGCGGCGCTGGCCCTCGCGCCAGTTGGCTTCGAGGACCGCGTGCGCGGCCGCGCGGAGGTCTTCGGTCCCGTTCGCCGCCAGGGACGTTCGCCGCCAGGCGAACTCCCGAGCGCGCGAAGCGCCCCGGTTAGGCAATTGGCATCGAACTCGCACCGGCGGCGGCCCCCTGGCCTTGGTCGGTCTCGCTAAGAGCCCGCCGCGCGCCGTGCGTCATGCCGTCGACGTACTTCGAGCTGAGATCGTCATAGGTGACTGCAGTTCGGCCTTCTTCTCTAGCCTGGGCTAACACCCGCTCCAGCGTAGCCACATGGCTGGGCTGGTCGAAATCAGCCGGATGGATGTCGACGCGCATGACCTCGCCCGTGGTGCGGGCGGCGGCGCGGATGAGGGGCGGCGAGAGAGTGCGCTTGATCATGGTCGAGCTGCCGAGGCAGAGGGCCCGCGCGTAGACGTCGCCCTCACGTGAGCGAACGGCCCGGATGTCCGCGAACCACTCGTGAGACTCGGCGAGGACGGCCCTCAACGCGCGCGTGTAGGCGTAGCCAGGCGCGACGAAGCCGCGGGGATCGAGCTCGATCTCGCACAGGAGGCGGCGGCCGGTGGCGACCCTGCGCGCGGCGTCGTCGCGCGAGAGGCCGGGGAACTCGGCGGCCGCGCCCCCCTGCCAGGTCGCGAGCGCGCTCCGCGGCCACGGCGGCGTCCCGCTGGCCCGGTGGACCAGCCCGTGCTGGGCGACGATGTCGCCGGCGGCGACGCGCGCGCGCAGCCACGCCGCGAGCTCGGGCGCCCGCGCCCCGATCGGGTGCAGGTCGGCGGCGGGGATCACGAGCAGCGACACCCGCTCGACGTCGCGGTCGCTGAGCCAGCTGCGTATCTCGCGCGCGCGCGCGAAGGAGCGGGGCTCGACGTCGTGCACCGCGACCGCAAGCAAATCGGTCATTAGCGCCTCACCAACCTCCGCAGATCTTCGAGCTCTGCCCTGAGCAGCGTGTCCCAGTCGTGACGCTCGACGAGCTCCTCGGCCGCGAGGAGATCCGGACGGCGCCGTCGCGCCGCCTCTAGCGCGCGCAGCAGGTCCGAGGCATCCCCGGCGCTGAACGTCTCGACGAAGTCGCCGAGAAGATGGGCGCTGGGCGTGGTGGTGGCGGTGACCACGAGCGCGCCGCAGGCCGCGGCCTCGAGCGCGGCCAGGCCGAACGTCTCGTGCGCGCCTGGGAGCACGACGCAACGGGCGGCGGCGTAGGCGCGGGCCAGTTCGTCGCGGTCGTTGATGTAGGCGTCGAAGCGCACGCGAGTGCCGAGCCCAAGCTGCCGGGCGCGCTCGCGCAGCGTGTCGCCGGCCGGACCGGTGCCGAGCAGCACGAGCGGCCATGACTCGCGCGAGGCGGCGGCCGCCTCGAGCAGCTCGCGCAGGCCCTTCTCGCGACTCAGCCGGCCGACGTAGAGAACGTGGTCGCCGCGCTCGATCTCGGGGCGGGGATGGAAGGCGGGATCGAGCCCCAGCCGGAGCCGGAGGGTGGCGGGGCGGTGCGCGTCAAAATCGGTGTCGACGACCGACATCACCGCGTCCACCTCCGTGTACGCGCGCCGGTACCACCGTCGCAGCGCATGGGCATAGACTCCGTGCGGTCCGGGCAGTCCGGCGGCGTGGAGCGCGGCCGACGAGTGGTGGACGGCGACGACGGCGGCGCCGAGCTCATGCGCGATCCGGCTCGCGTGCCGCGGGGTC
>JAXDGF010000312.1:0-2641 GCA_034665165.1 Solirubrobacteraceae bacterium
TCGACCATCCCGCAGGCGTGGATCATGCGCACGACGACCAGCTCGAGGATGGGATCGAGGCCGCGCAGATCGGATTCGCGCCGGATGGTCGCGAACGAGCGCCGGTAGATCTCCGCTCCGTCGCGGAGGTATTCGTTCACGCGGACACCCCGGGCGTAGCCAGGAGCTCGACGGCCTCGGCGGCGGTCGCGACCGTGTCCGCCTCGCGGGCGGTGGCGACCGTGTCTGTCTCGCCGCCTCGCCGGTCCACGAGCAGCCCCGCCGCCGTGGCGACCACGGTCACGCCGGCATCGCGCGGCTCGCCGCAGCGCCGCTCGCAGCCCGACCAGTGCTCGCGCGGCGCGTCGTCCCCCCGCCGCGGCGCCCGCAGCGCCGCCGCCGCCCTGACGTCGGCCCGGGCCCGCGAGCAGGCACCGAGCCCGGCGCACGCCGAGAGGCCGGCCCAGCCCGAGCCGCCCTCGACGACGAGCCCGATCGCGGCGAGCGCGTCGGCGAGGCCGGGCGCGTCGGGCGCAGGAACGTCGACGAAAGTGACGGTGCGCCAGGGCGATACGCGGACCGCCGCTCCGGGCGCAGTGAGCTCGGCGAGCGCAAGCAGCTGGTCCGGCTCGAGCCGTCCGAGCGGGGGCAGCGCCGACACGGCGGCGCGCCCGTCGCGCTGGTCGATGACGCCGGGGCGCCGGCCCGCCGCACCTGCGCTCGCCGGCGCCGGTGCCCCCTGAGACTGCTCCTGGAGCGGGAGGCCCATCCGCTCCGCCAGCCGGCGCCCGGCCCGGGGGATGTCCCCGACCCGCCATGCGTTCGGGGCCTCGGTGGCGAGGAGCGCGACGAACGCCCGCGCGGCCGCGATCGCCGCCCCCGGCGCACTCTCAGCTGACAGCATCAGCTCCGTCGCCCTCCCCGCCAGCGCCAGCCGGAACCCGTCGCGCTCGGCCGCGAGCTCGACGTCGGCGGCGAGCGGCGTTAGGGCCCGGGTCCCGTCGTCGACGGCGAAGAGGAAGCGGCCGGGGAGCGTGACGAGATCGCGGTCAGCGCAGAGATCGTGGTCGAGGCGCTCGACGACGGCATCGGTGTCGGCGAGCGCGCCCCGGGCCCGCCCGCCGAGCGGGGGCGCGACGATATTGCGGACGCGTTCGTGGGCCACCGACGGGAGCAGGCCCCCGGAAGCGAGCACGCAGGCGACGTGTCCGGCGCCGTCGGCCCGCAGTCCTCGGACCTGAAGCCCGGCGCGGGAGGTGAGCTCGACGATCCCGTTTCCGCGCGAGGCCGCCGCGGCCACGGCGCGCAGGCCGGCCGCGTCGATCATCCCGCCCGGCAGGCGCACGCGCGCGAGGTGCCCGTCGGCCGCCTCGTGGAGGCGCACCACGCCGGGGCACGCGTCGCTGATCACGGTGCCTCCTCCGCCGCCAGCGCCGTCCGGCTCCGCGCCGCCGCTGCCTCCCAGCGGGCTTCGACGCGCGCGAAGCGCCAGATCAGCAATGCGAGCGTCCACACGACGACGAACAATCCCACGATCACGAAGCCGGCAGTGTTGAGGTCGAAGCTCGCCAGGTAGTCGCCGAACCAGCCGTGGACGTGGAGCTCGGTCGAGAGCAGTCCGACAATCTCGATCCCGCCGACGAGAAAGGCGACCGCGACCGACAGGCCGGTGATCGTGAGGTTGTAATAGACCTTGCGTATGGGCCGCGCGAACGCCCATCCGTAGGCGAAGTTCATGAACAGCCCGTCGATGCTGTCGCACAGCATCATCCCGCCCGCGAAGAGCAGGGGCAGGGTGAGGACGGCGAACCACGGCAGTCCCTGGACGACGGCGGCCGCCGTCCCTCCGAGGAGGAGGACCTCGGTGGCGGTGTCGAACCCGATCCCGAAGACGAACCCGACGAAGAAGAGCTGCCGTGTGCTCGTGACGGCGTTCATCAGGCGCCCGAAGAAGCGCATCATGAGCCCACGCGAGAGGAGTTGGGCCTCGAGCTCCTGCTCGTCGTAGACGCCGCGGCGCATGTCGCGGAACACCCTCGCGATCCCCACGAGGACGACGAGGTTGAGCCCCGCGATCAGCCATAGGAAGCTCGCCGAGAGGGCGGTGCCGGCGACGCCGCCCGCGGAGGCGACCGTCGAATGCGGCGTGACCACGGCGCCGAACACCGCCTTGGCCGCGACGGTGATACCGACCCCGACGACCATGACCACGCTCGCGTGACCGAGCGCGAAGAAGAATCCCGACCCCAGCGGACGCTGTCCGTCGGCCATCAGCTTGCGGGTCGCGTTGTCGATCGCCGCGATGTGATCGGCGTCGAAGGCGTGCCGAAGCCCGAGCGTCCACGCCGTCACGGCGACGCCGATCCCGACGCCGAGCTCGTTGTATTGGAAGTGCCGCGGCAGGATCTCCAACACGAACGTGCCCCATCCGAGCACGTTCACCGCGACGATCACCGAGAGCATGCTCGCGACGCGCCGGCGCTCGGCGCGGGTCAGCGATCGCCAGGACGATCTCATGCCCGTGATCTTGGTTGCCATCTCATCCTCCACGCGTTAGGAGGACGAAGGAGCCCTTGCGCCGGCGGCGCACGAACCGCCCTTCATCCGAGGGACTGGATTCGTCGACGCGGAGGTAGGCGACCGGGCTCGTCCCCTGTTAGGG
>JAXDGF010000313.1:0-2907 GCA_034665165.1 Solirubrobacteraceae bacterium
CGACGTGCGCTTCCACAACACCGGCGTCAAGCACTTCCACCATCCCGTCGTTGGCGAGCTCAGCCTGAGCCTCAACCGGTTCGACCTCCCGGCCGACCACGGGCTCACGATCTTCACCTACGCCGCCGAGCCCGGTTCGCGCTCCGAAGAGGCGCTCAAGCTCCTCGGCAGCTGGGCGGCCACCGCCGACTCCGCCGAGTCGGCGCACGCGACCGACCAAAGCTGAGGTCAAAGCGTTCCAGTTACTACCCCGGCGTGACGGCGATGTCTTTGCGGTAGCGGTCGAGCGTCATCGTCATGGTACGGAAGCGGCCCTCGGCGGGGGCGCTTTTGCGTGTGGCGCACGGTCGTGAGAGGATGCGGAGCGTCGTTGAGCGTGAGGAGTTGCGTGTGCTGGCCGAGGAGCAAGCGGCGTTGCGGCGGGTCGCGACGCTGGTGGCGCGCGGGGTGCCGCCGAATGAGATTTTCGCGGCGGTCACCGAGGAGGCCGGGCGACTGCTTTCCGCCGATTATGCGGGCCTGGGCCGCTACGAATCGGACGGTACGATGACCATCGTCGCCGGCTCGGGCAGGAGAGGCGACGAGGTTCCCGTCGGCCGCCGGTGGAGCCTTGGCGGAAAGAACATCAACACGCTCGTCTTCGAGACCGGCCGTCCCGCCCGGATCGACGGCTACGCCAATGCCTCCGGACCGCTCGGTGTAGCAGCCCGCGAGTACGGGATCGGCTCAGGCGTCGGGACGCCGGTGATCGTCGAGGGCCACCTCTGGGGCGTGATGGCCACCTACGCGGCCCTGGACCAGCCGCTGCCGGCAGACGCCGAGGCGCGCCTCGCCAACTTCACGGAGCTATTGGCGACGGCGATCGCCAACGCCGAGAGCAGCGCCGGTCTCGCCCGGCTGGCCGAGGAGCAGGCGGCGTTGCGGCGGGTCGCGACGCTGGTGGCGAGTGGGGCGCCGCCCGACGAGGTGTTCGCGGCGGTTGTCGAGGAGGTCGGGCGACTGCTTGCGGTCGCGAGCGTGGCAATGGGCCGCTACGAGCCCGCCGGTACGGTCATCTCCGTCGCCGCCTGGGGCACGGCGGTGACCCGCTTTCCCGTCGGCGGCCGGTGGATCCCCGAGGGGAAGAACCTCGTGACAATCGTGTTCGAGGCGGGCCGTCCGGCGCGGATCGACAACTATGCCGAGGCCTCCGGCCCGGTCGGGGTCGCCGCCCGCGAGACGGGCTTCCGCTCGGCGGTTGGGACGCCGATCATCGTCGAGGGTCGCCTGTGGGGCATCGTGGTCGCCGGTTCGTCCGTGGAGCAGCCGCTGCCGGCGGACGCCGAGGCGCGCCTCGCCTCGTTCACGGAGCTTGTGGCGACGGCGGTCGCGAACGCCGAGAGCCGCGCCGAGCTGATGGCCTCGCGCGCGCGGATCGTCGGCGCCGCCGATGAGATGCGGAGGCGGATCGAGCGCGATCTGCACGACGGCACGCAGCAGCGGCTCGTGTCACTCGGGCTGGAGCTGCGTGCGGCGCGGGCGGCGGTGCCGCCGCAGCTCGGCGAGCTCGAGCGCAAGTTGTCGCGCGTCGCGGAGGGGCTCGCGAGCGTGTTCGACGAGCTGCGGCAGCTCTCCCACGGGATTCACCCCGCAATCCTGTCCAAGGGGGGCCTGGAGCCGGCGCTCAGAGCGCTCCGCCGCCGTTCGGCGGTACCGGTCGAGCTCGATCTCCACGCCGGGCGGCGGCTGCCTGAGCCCGTCGAGGTCGCGGCGTACTACGTGGTGTCAGAAGCATTGACCAACGCCGCCAAGCACGCGCACGCTTCGGTCGTGCACGTCGAGCTCGATACACACGACGCGGTCTTGCAGTTGACGATTCGCGACGACGGGGTCGGGGGAGCCGACCTCAGCCAGGGATCGGGACTGGTCGGGCTCAGCGATCGCATCGAGGCGCTCGGCGGCACGCTCCAGGTCTCGAGCCCCGCGGGCAACGGCACCACGCTGCTGATCGAGGTCCCGCTCGACGGCAAGGCCGGCGCAACGGAGTAACGCTTCTAGATGGTGACGCGGGCGAGCTCTTCGATCGACGTGAGACCGGCCGCCACCTTGGCGATGCCGTCGTCCCACAACGTGCGCGTGCCGCCGGCGAGCGCGGCGCGCTCGATCTCTTCGCGCGAGGCGTGCTTGGCCGCGAGCGTGGCGAGGTCCTCGGTCATCTCGAGGAGCTGGAAGATGCCGACCCGCCCCTTGTAGCCGGTCTGGTTGCACCGAGGGCAGCCGCGCTTGCGGTAGAACGACATGCCGTCGCTCGCGGCGGCGACGTCGGGCGAGACGCGCGCGGCGATCAGCTCGTCCGCCGACGGCTGGTACATCTCACAACAGCTCGAGCAGAGCTTGCGCGCAAGCCGCTGCGCGAGCACGCCGGTGACCGCCGCCCCGGTGAGGAACGGCTCGACCCCCATCTCGTTGAGGCGCGTCAGCGCGCTCGGCGCGTCGTTCGTGTGCAGCGTCGAGAGCACGAGGTGACCGGTGAGTGCCGCCTCGATGGAGATCTTTGCCGTCTCGCCGTCGCGAACCTCGCCGACCATCACCACGTCCGGGTCGGAACGCAGGATCGAGCGCAGCGCAGCCGCGAAGGTGAGCCCTGCACGCTGGTTGATCTGCACCTGGTTGATGCCGGGTAGCCGGTACTCGACCGGATCCTCGACCGTGATGATGTTGATCTCGGGCCGGTTGATCTGCGCAAGGCACGCGAACAGCGTCGTCGACTTACCGGAACCGGTTGGGCCCGTCACGAGCAGCGCGCCGGTCGGACGGCTCACCAGGTCGGCGATCCGCTCTTGCATCGGCTTCGACAGGCCGAGCTCTTCAAGCGTCGGCGGCTTCTTCGACTTGTCCAGCAGACGCATGACGACCGACTCGCCCTCG
>JAXDGF010000314.1:0-5941 GCA_034665165.1 Solirubrobacteraceae bacterium
ACCACAGCAACCCGCGCACGCTTCTCTGGTGATCGCGAGGCGGACCTCGAGGCGATCGAAGCACTGAGCCCCCAACCACCCCACCCCGACTGTCAGAGTGTTTTCAAGGTCATCGCCTATCGTGGACCAGCGTCACAAGAAAGGTGGATTGACCTATGGCATTCCTGCGCACCATCTCGACCCGTCGTCTGCTCGTCCTCGTCGCCGCCACCGTGGCCGTGGGTGCGGGCGGGACTGCGATCGCCGTTGCCGCGACCTCGGGTGGTCCGGTGCCGCCCAAGGAGTCCCTGGCCAAGGCGATCCATGGCGCGCTGGGCGCGAAGCAGGTCACGGGCATCACCGCGTCCATCACCTTCACCAACCAGCTCATCTCCTCCTCGAACCTCGGGGAGCTCGCGAGCCCGCTCCTGACCGGCTCAACCGGGCGCCTCTGGCTCTCGACCGACCACAACATGTTGCGGCTCGAGCTTCAGGGCAATAATGGCGACGCCCAACTCGTCGTCAACGGCAAGAGCTTCTGGGTCTACGACCCCTCGTCGAACACGATCTACCAGGGCGACCTTCCCGCCAGCGCGACGAAGACGGCGAACTCCACGAAGGCGAGCAAGCCCGACGTGATCCCCTCGCTGGCCAAGATCCAGACCGAGATCTCCTCGCTGGGCAAGGACCTCAACCTGTCGGGCGCCATCCCCGGTGACGTTGCCGGCCAGCCGACCTATACCGTCAAGGTCACGCCGCCCCACAGCGGCGGCCTGCTCGGCGCTGCGGCGATCGCCTTCGACGCCGTCCACGGCGTCCCACTCCAGTTCTCGGTCTACGCCACCGGCGCGAGCGCGCCCGTGCTCCAGCTCACGGCGACCGACATCACCTACGGTCCGGTCGACCCGTCCGCGTTCGCGGTCCAGCAGCCGGCGGGGGCGAAGGTCGTCAACGTAAGCGTCCCAAGCGGCTCGGCGGCGAGCGCGAAGGGGAGCCACGCCAAGCGCGAGCGCGACCTCAAGACCGCGGTCACGGGCGCGGCGGCCGTCGCGAGCAAGGTCCACTTCTCGCTCGTCTCCCCGAGCAAGCTCGTCGGGCTCCCACGCCGCTCCGTGCGCCTGCTCGACTGGGGCGGAAGCCCGGCCGCGCTCCTCACCTACGGTCAGAACCTGGGCGGGATCGTCGTCATCGAGCAGAAGGCCGACCCGGCCGCGGCCGCGAGCACAGCGGGCACCGCCGCGAGCGGCACCGCGACGAGCAGCCACAGCGGCCGTCACTCGGAGCTGGCCCTCCCGACCGTGTCGATCAACGGCGCCACGGGCACCGAGCTCGACACCGCGCTCGGGACGATGATCCGCTTCACGCGCGCGGGCGTCGCCTATACGGTCCTCGGCTCGGTGCCGCCCGTCGCCGCCGAGGCGGCTGCCCGAGGTCTCTAAGCTGACCTTCGTGGACGGCGCCCCGCCGATCGAGGTTCGCGGCCTCGTCAAGCGCTACGGCGAGATCGTCGCCGTCGACAACGTCGATCTCACCGTCGAAGCGGGCGACGTCTACGGTTATCTAGGACCCAACGGCGCGGGCAAGACGACGTCGCTGCGGATGATGCTCGGCCTCATCCGCCCGACGGCCGGGCACGTCCGCCTGTTCGGACGTGACCCGCTCCAGGGCGCGAAGGCGCTCGAGGGCGTGGCCGGCTTCGTCGAGGCGCCGCAGTTCTATCCGTACCTGAATGGGCGGCGAAACCTCGAGCTCCTGGCCGCCTACGACGGGGGCGGGGCGCGCGACCGCGTCGACCAGGCCCTGGCCACCGTCGAGCTCTCCGGTCGGGCCGGCGACCGCGTCGGCGGCTACTCGCACGGCATGCGCCAGCGCCTCGGGATCGCCGCGGCGCTCCTGCGCGCGCCCAAGCTCATGCTCCTGGACGAGCCCGCCACGGGGCTCGACCCGGCGGGGATGCGCGATATGCGCCTCCTCATCCGCCGCCTCGCCGACGAGGGGATGACGGTGCTCCTCTCGAGCCACCTCCTGCCCGAAGTCGAGGAGCTCTGCAACCGGGTCGCGATCGTGCGCTCGGGAAAGATCGTCTACGAGGGCGCGATCGCCGACCTCAAGCGCGGCGCGGGCGCCACCTACCGCCTCTCGACAACCGACGACGAGCGAGCGCTGGCCGTCGCCCGCGCTCAGGCCGGCCTGACCGACGTCAAGGTCGACAGTCACGGCTACATCTCCTTCTCGGCCGACGCCGCCGCGGCCGCCGAGCTCTCGCAGGCGCTGATCGAGGCCGGCGCCCTGATCAAGCTCCTCGCGCCCGAGACCGTCACCCTCGAGGACCTGTTCTTCTCGCTCACCGAAGGCGACGCGCCCGCCAGCCCCGACGGCCCCGCGCAAGCCAAGGCGGCGGTGCCCACGTGAACCCGGGCGTCGCCACCGTCTACCGCTGGGAGCTGCGCAAGCTCCGCTACCAGAAGCGGACCTATCTCGGCCTCGGGCTCAGCGTGATCGTGCCGATCATCTTCGTCGCCGCCGTGAGCTTCCGCAACGGCGGGCCCCACGACGTCGCCTTCGGCGACTACATCGACCGGAGCGGGCTCGCGATCCCGCTCGTGATCCTGCTGTTCGGGGCGATCTGGATGTTCCCGCTCATCACCGCGCTCGTGGCCGGCGACATCGTTGCCTCCGAGGACCACAACGGGACACTGAAGACGATCCTCACGCGCTCCCTCGACCGCGGGCAGATCTTCACCGGCAAGGCCCTCGCCGCCACCACCTACGCCATCGTCGCCATCCTCCTCGACGGGGCGGTGGCGATCGTCGCGGGGACGCTCAAGTCGGGCTTCAACCCACTGCAGAGCCTGTCGGGCACGATCGTCTCGGCACCCAAGGCGCTTGAGCTCGTGATCGTGAGCCTGCTCGTGTACCTGATCCCCATCCTCGCGATCGTCTGCATCGGCCTGCTCCTGTCGACCGTGACCCACAACAGCGCCGCCTCGATCGTGGGCACGCTGGGGTTCTCGCTCATCATCCAGCTCATCGGGATCCTCCCGGGGGCGGGCTCGCTCCAGCCCTACCTGCTGAGCACCCAATTCAACGCCTGGCAGGGACTCCTGCGCACGCCCACCGACTGGGCGCCGATCATCCGCGCCGCCTGGGTGTGCTCCCTGTACGGGCTGCCGGCCCTTGCGGCAGCGTATGTCGTCTTCCTGCGCCGCGACGTCGCCGGTGGGTGACGGGTGGCCGAGGTCCCCGACCCGACCCGGGTCCTGGTCGTCGACGACGACCCGCCGCTGCGGCGGATGCTCGCGCGCACGCTGACGGCCGAGGGCTACGCCGTCACCACCGCCCCGGACGGCGGCGCCGCCCTGGCCCAGATCGCGAGCGCCGCCCCGCCCGACCTCGTCGTCCTCGACGTGACCATGCCCGGTCTCGACGGCCTCGCCGTGTGCCGCCGCCTGCGCGCCAAGGGCGTCGCCGTCCCCGTCTTGATGCTCACCGCGCGCGACGCTGTCGCCGACCGGGTCAACGGTCTCGAGTCGGGCGCCGACGACTACCTGGTCAAGCCCTTCGCCGTCGAGGAGCTCATCGCCCGCCTGCGGGCGCTGATCCGGCGCGGGCAGGACGCATCCGCGGTCGTGAGCTACGGCGATCTCACCATCGACCCGGTCGCGCGCACCGCGACCCGCTCGGGGCGCAGGATCGACCTGACCGGGCGCGAGCTCGAGGTGCTCGAGCTCCTCGCGCGCGAGCCCCGGCGGACGGTCACGCGCGAGCGCGCGATCGAGGAGATCTGGGGGGGCGGGGCCGAGCCTAATGTTGTCGATCGATACGTCACCCGCCTGCGACGCAAGCTCGGGGCGCCACCGCTCATCCACACCGTGCGCGGGTCCGGGTTCATGCTTCGAAGCTGATGGCGCGCCGCGGCCTGCGCCACCTCACGGGCTCGCTCCGGGCGCGCGTGATCGGGGCCGCCACCGGCGCGATCATCATCGCCGTCGCTCTTCTCGGCACGGCGGCGGTTGTGTTCGTCAACCGCCAGCTCCACAGCTCGCTCGACGCCGCCCTGCGCCAGCGCGCGCAGGAGGTCGCGCTGTTGAGCGTGTCCGCCCCTGCGTTGCTGACGGCGCCCGGGGCACTCGACAGCGCGGTGTCCGGCCGTCAGATTGTCGTCGAGGTGCTGGACGCCCGCGCGCGCATCATCGCCCGCTCGCCGGCGCTCGGGGCCAAGCTCCTCCCGCACGGCCGCCTGGCCCGCGACGCGATCCAGGACGGGCGCACCGGGTTTGCGGACATCAATCTCGGCGACCGACCCCTCCGCCTCTACGCCGCTCCCATCGCCCGCGCGGGGGGCCCGGCGGCCGGGGGCGCGGTGCTCGTCGCCTCCGACGATTCCGACATCGCGAATACGACCCACCACCTGATCCTCGTCCTCATCCTGAGCGGCCTCGGGGCGGCCGCGCTTGCAGCCCTGGCCGCCGCGGGACTGACCCGGCGGGGGCTGCGGCCTCTGCGCGGGCTGGCCGAGGCGGCCGAGGAGATCGAGCGCACGGGCGATCCCGCGCGGCGCCTGCCCGAGTCGAGCGCGCGCGACGAGATCGGAGGGCTCACCGGCGTCCTCAACCGGATGCTCGCCGGGCTCGAGCGTTCACGCGCGAGCGAGCGCCGCTTCCTGGCCGACGCCTCGCACGAGCTGCGCACGCCCGTCACCACCCTGCGCGGCAACGTCGAGTACGCCGTTCGCCACGGCGCCGATCCCGAGATCCTGGCCGAGCTCGAGCGCGACGCGACCAGGCTCGCCCGCCTCGTCGACGACCTGCTCGTGCTCGAGCGGGTGGGGGAGGCGTCACCGCGCGAGGACCTCGGCTCGCAGCTGGTGGAGCTCGACGCACTCGCCCGGGACGCGTCCGCGGCGTCTGACCGCGTCGAGCTCGGGCCCGTGGAGGCGGTGTCCGTCCGCGGCGACGAGCAGTCACTCCGCCGGGCGATCGCCAACCTGATCGAGAACGGCCTCGTGCACGGGCCGGCGGCCGGAGCGGTCACCGTTAGCGTGCAGGAGAACGCCGGACGGGCGGTACTCCGCGTGAGCGACGAGGGGAGCGGGCCCGCGCCCGCCGATCACGATCACCTGTTCGAGCGCTTCTGGCGGGGATCGACGGCGGCCGAACAGCCCGGATCGGGGCTCGGTCTCGCCATCGTGGCGGCCATCGTCGAGCGTCACGGGGGGACGGTGACGGTGCAGGGATCGACGTTCTCCATAGAAATCCCTAACGCAATGCTCGTTGCAAGACCGCAACTCCGGGACTCCCTGCCACGTTCTAAGGCGTAACGTTTCTCATTCTCGGATCCTGCGGAAGCGCCCGGAGGAGCTGCACCATGACTGCCCATCCTGCCCTTTACTCCGCTCTGGAGCCCATTCCGCAACCCGAGACGGTGCCCATTCTCGGCGTGCCGCTGGCCCTGACCGATTACGCAAGCGTGCTCGGCTGGATCGACGAGATGGTGGCCCGGCGCGAGCGGGGATACGTGTGCGTCGCCAACGTCCACACCGTGATGGCGTTCTCCGAGGACCCGGCTCTGCGCGACGCCGTTCTCGGCTCCTCGCTGAATCTTCCCGACGGGCAGCCGCTGGTGTGGGCCGTGAACGCGCTCGGGTACGAGCTCGGCAGCCGTGTATACGGCCCCGAGCTCATGCTCCGCGCCTGCGCCCGCGCGGCGAGAACGGGCCAGCGCATGTTCCTCTACGGCGGCCACAACCAGGGGGCGCTCGTCGAGCTCGCGCTGAACCTGCGCCGGCGCTATCCGGGGGTGAGGATCGTGGGCGGATACTCGCCTCCGCACCGGGCCCTCCGAGAGGACGAGAGCGCGGCGGTGGCCGCGGACATCAATCGCTCGGGCGCCGATGTCGTCTGGGTCGGGATCGGCGTGCCCAAGCAGGAGAAGTGGATGGCGGCGATGCGCGAACGGATCG
>JAXDGF010000315.1:0-8494 GCA_034665165.1 Solirubrobacteraceae bacterium
GGCGGCACCGTCGGCTTCATCTTGCGCCTGGCGACCGTCGCCATCACAGTAATAGGAGCCCTCAAGATCCTCGGCGTGCCGCTGACGACGCTTGCCTTCGGCGGCTCGATCACGGCGATCGTGCTCGGCCTCGCGGCTCAGCAGACGCTCGGCAACTTGTTCGCCGGGATGGTCCTCCTGAGCGCTCGCCCGTTCCGCGTCGGGATGCGCGTGCGCCTGCAGGCCGGCCAGCTCGGCGGCTCGATCGACGGTGTCGTGAGCTCGCTCGGCCTGCTCTACACGCAGCTGGCGCGAGGCCAGGACGTGGTCCTGATCCCGAACAATGTCGTCTTAAGCTCCGTCGTGGTACCGGTCCGCGAACCCGATCCGGTCGACGTGCGCGTCCGGCTCCATACCGGGATCAGCGCCACCGCGATCCAGGCGATTCTCGACGAGAACATCCGGACCGCCACGCGCCGGGAGCCGCGGGTGCAGCTCGAGGAGATCGACGGAGACAACGTTGTTGTGCGCATCCAGGCCACGCCCGAGCGCGCGGCCGACGGTGCCAAGCTCGCGGACGAGATCATCGGCGCGATCGCAACGGTGACCGGCGAGCACAACGTCCAGCCCGCGACGCGCTGACGCCCCCCGGGGCGGCCTCTCAGCGCTTGTCGACCTGAGTCTCCGCAACCGCGGTGGCGATCTCGTGGCTGCCGAGGCGTCTAGACACCGCCGCCGAGAGCTCGGGCGCGATCCCGGCGAGAACGGCTCCGACCCGCAGCGCGGGCGGGGCGACCACAACCTCGGCGCGGTTCCGCTCGATCGCCGAGATGACGGCGGCGGCGACCTGGTCTGGCGTTCGGGTACCGACGCCGAACGGTAGGCGAACACCCGAATCGGCGAACATGCCGGCGTCGCGGATGAAACCGGGCATCACCACCGACACGCCCACCCCGGCGCCACGAAGATCCTCGCGCAGGGCCAGGGCGAAGCCGCGCAGGCCGAACTTCGTCGCGACGTAGAGGGATGAGTTCGGCGTGGCCGCTCTGCCCTGGAGCGAGGAGATGAAGACGACGTGCCCGCGTCCGCGCTCGACCATGCCGGGGGCGAGGGCTCGGGCGAGGGCGATGGGGGAGCGGAGGTTGACGTCGAGGGCGCGGTCGATGCCGGACTGGTCGTACTCGAGCAGGGACCCCGAGGCCGGCAGCGCGGCGTTGGCCACGAGCACGTCGGTCGAGCCGGCCTCCGCGATCAGGCGCTCGACGTCGGAGCGGTTCGCGAGATCGCATTCGAGGGCCCGGCCGCGAGTCTCCTCGGCCACGCCCGCAAGAACCTCGGCTCGGCGTCCGGTGAGGACCAGGCTGGCGCCGCGCGATGCGAACGCGCGCGCGATCGCGCGGCCGATACCGCCCGTCGCACCCGTCACCAGCACCTTCCCGCTCACGAGACTCACGGCGCGCGAGTCTAGCCCGGCAGCCGGGGAGGGCGGTCCGAGCCCTTCACCAGCGCCGACGCGATCCAGGTTGCCCGCTTGCGCCCGCTCACCCGGGACAAGGGTTGGCCTCGAGCGTCACGGTCGAGGCCAACCCTGCCTGGTTACGGACTCGTGCGCCGTTACAAAGTCGGCGGGTTCTCAGGGTTCGTTCCGCCCGCGCAGGTTCCGTGGCCCGGATCGCCGGGAAGCCCCTGCGTATGCGGAGTTTGAACGATGCTGTCGATGGGGCCTTGTTTCGGATTCATGTCATTCAATCCGTTACAGGCGCAGATCGACTGGGAGTGTGCGGGCGCACCTGTGCGTTGTCCCGAACCCGAAAACGCGACGCCGGGAGTGCCCGGAGCTCCCTGTACCTCGCCGGCGAGAGCGGCGCTCGCGCCACCCAGACCTCCGACAGCGGCTACGCAGATCGCAGCCGTGAACATCTTCCGCATCCTGGCCCTTGTTGTGTGGACGCCCCATGGCGTCGACCTTTGTGGTTCGCCGACGCGGAGGAGCCGTGTCTCGATCCTCACCTGCTCGCACTGGCCCCTGCGCCCGCCAGAGTCCGGATTCTAGAGTATTCAGTTGGCTCCCGCCACAATGCGCCGCGTACATCGTGGTGGCGAGCCGAGCCCAACGGCGTGGCCTGCTCCAGGATGCGCTACTTGACGCTGAAGGCGATCGCGACGGGCTTCTCGGCCACGCCGGCGATCGAGGGCGTGCCGACGAGCTGGTAACGCCCCGGGGCCAACGTTCGGCCGCCGATCCGCCCGAGGAACCGGAAGCTGTTGACGCCGACGTGGGGTTTCAGTGTGAACTGGCCCGGGAGGGTCAGGAGGCGCGTGCACCGGGCTCGGTGGGCGTTGCGCTTGGATTGCGCCTGACAGATCCCTTTAGCGCCCTTTCTGCCCGGCGCCGTATGGCGCACCGTGAACCGCACGCTGGCCGGCGTCTTGAGCTTGAAGCGGACGGTCGCGCCGAACGCGCGCGCGATCGAGAACGACGGCCCGTTTGGAGCGGCCGTGAACGACGGCGGGCTGATCGAGGCGTTCGCGATCACCGACGCCACGCCCTGGGCGAGGAGCGCGCTCGTGGTCGCCGAAGCCGCGGGGTTGACTGCGTCCCCGGCGTAGCTCGCGGTGATCGTCGGCGATCCGGTGGCCGGTGGCACGTAGGTGACCGAGCAGTTTGCGACCCCAGGTGTCCCGGCGACCGCGGCCAGCGAACAGGACGTGCCGGTGCTGAACACCCCGCCGGCGCTCGATGTGAAGCTCACGCTCCCCGTCGGGCTCGTCGCAGTGCCGGAGCTGATGAGCGCCGTGCAGACGTCGTCGAACGTCGCGAACACGTAGTTACAGCTGACCTGCGCGCCGGTCTTGGTGGTCGTCGTGCAGATCGCCGGCGCGATCCCGAACGCGCCCAGGATCATCGTCCACTGCTGGCCCGTGAAGCTCAGCTTGACCGTCTGGAGGCTGCTGCCGCAGGCCGCGTACATGCCGAAGTAGGAGGGCGCACCGAGCGCCACCGACACGGGCCCGCCCGAGGTGCCATCCTGCGCCGTGGCCGTGATCGACTCCGACGTCGGAGGCGACCCCCCACCGCAGTTGCATTCCCAGCCTGCGTAGACGTAGAAGGCGCCGGTGCCAGGAGGCATCGTCAGCGTCACCGATTGCACGAGGCCGTTTGCGACGAGGTAGTTGCTCGTGCCGTTCTTGGGGTAGGCGCCGGACGCGTCGTACATCGACGGCGACACTCCGACCGCCCCGGTCGGCCCGGTCACCGACGACACGGTCGTGCCGCTGCCGAGCGGGTTGAACGGCTGCATAGTGAACGGTCCAAGCGAAGGTGGCGCCGGGCCCGCACCCGGACCACTCGAGAACGTGATCGCACTCGTTGAGGCCAACGCCGTGCCGGGAACCAACGCCCCTGCTACGGCGACCACAGCGACGGCCAGCTGCATCGCCACGCGCCGGCTACGCCGCTGCACCGGCCCTCCTCGCGCGGTTGCGGCCGTTGCACCTCGGTACCGAGGAATCGCCCACTACGCACCGCAGCATACTCGCTACCCGCGGAGCGCCCGAACAGCGCTCTCACCCGGCGAAATGACCTGCGTTCACCCTCCGAACACTGCCACGGTGGCGGTGAAGCCGTGGAGGAAGCTCCGGCCGCCGACCGGGCCGATCTCGCCGGCGGCGAAGAATCCGGCCGTCGGGGCGCCGCGCAGTTCGCGCTCGAGGGCGAGGGCGTCGTGGTCGGGGACGCCGAACATGCTCTCACCGCGTCCGTTGCATGAGAACACAAGCGCGCCGGCCGGGGGTCGCCCGGCCATCGCCTCGACGCGCACACCGAGGGCCTGGGTCAGGTCGCGGTCGGCCGAGCGAGCGTCGCGAACGTGGAGGCGGACGACCTGCCCCTCCTCGACCGTGGCGCCGACGGCGATCCGGCCCGACTCGGGGTCGGCGCCGAGAATGGCGCGGACGAGAAAGTCGCCCTGCTCGTATTCGGGCTTGCCGGCGCCGACGACGATCCCGAGCAGCACTCCGCCGTCGACCATCGCCCGCTCGCGTGGCGTCAGCTCGGAGACGATCCGCTCGATCGTCTGGAGCGCGGGCTGACCCGCGAGCTCGTGGATGATGTGACGCTCGGCGCCAGTAATCGTCACCTCGCGCCCGAGGGGGGCGGCCCCCTGCGAGACGCACGGCAGCAGGTCCACGCCCTCGAGCCGGACACCGACGGCGCCGCGCTCGAAGACCTCCTCCCCGAGGAACAGCGCCGCCTCGCCATCGAGCGTGCGGGCGCTCGACAGACCTCCGAGCACGGGGACCCCGGGAGCGATGTGGGCGAGCTCTGCGAGCACGATATCGGTTGGGAACGAGTACGGGTCGGGGAGCAGGATCACGCCACTCGCGCCCGCCAGATCGGGCAGGTCCTCGATGATGAGCTCATCGCCAATGCCCTCGCCAGCGCTATCGACGGCCGCGTGAAACGCGACTGCCGAACCCGACTCACCGAGGGACGCGGCCCACACAGCCACGGCGGTACCGGCCTCGTGCTCGCGACCCCGGCCGAGCACGCCGCCGGCACCGCAGCCGATGAGGACGGAGGCGCCGAGAATCTCTTGGATCGCCTCCAGCGTGACCTCGGGCGTGGCGACGTGGGCTCCGCTGGCGAAGACGACCGCGAGGTCGGGAGGACCGCTGAGGTTCGCCATCGCCGCCGACGCTGCCTCGATGGCGCCGAGCCGTGCGTCGCCGTGCGTCGCAAGCCCAGCGCCCACCATGACCCCCGTACCGCTCGGTGATCGGGACATGGCTTCACGATACTCCCGTCGATGCCGCCCGAGGTCATCGCTCTGTTCGGCCCCACCGGCGTAGGGAAGACGGCGGTCGCCATCGCGCTCGCGGACGAGCTCAGGTCGCGAGGGGACATGCCGGTCGCGGTGTCGGCCGATGCGCTGCAGGTCTACTCAGGCCTCGAGATTCTGACTGGGGCGGCGGCCCCTGGCGAACGGTCTCGCCTCGAGCACCGGTTGATCTCCTTCCTCCCCGTCGATGCGACGTTCAGCGCGGGCCAGTACGCCGAGCTTGCCCACTCCGAGATTGACGACCTCCTGGCCGCCGGGAAGCGCCCGATCGTGGTCGGGGGCACCGGCCTTTACCTCCGCGCAGCCCTGACGGAAATGACCTTTCGACCACCGCCGGCGGCCGGCGCGCGGGAGCGATGGCACGCCGAGGTCGAGCGCCGAGGGTCACCCGCGCTCCACGCCCACCTCGCCGAGGTCGCACCCTGGGCCGCGGCCGAGATCGATCCCGGTGACCGGCAGCGCGTCGTGCGCGCGCTCGAGTTGCTGGACGCGGGCGAGCTCGAGCCGCTCGCGGGCGAGTCCGAGCTGTGGGCATCGTCGGTGCGCCGTCCCACGCTCCTCGTCGGACTCGTGATGGACCGCGCGCAGCTCTACGAGCGCATCGACGCGCGCGTCGAAGAGATGGTGGGCGCCGGCGCGGAGGCCGAGGTCCAGCGGGCGAACGCCGCGGGCGCCTCGGTCACGGCACGCAAGGCGCTCGGCTTCAACGAGCTCCTCGCCGGCGACATCGAGGCGATGAAGCGGCGCACGCGCAACTACGCCCGCCGCCAGCTCACCTGGATGCGCAAGCTCGCCGACGTCCACGTGATCGACGTCAGCGACCGGTCGCCGGGTGACCTCGCGGCCGAGGTGATGGTGCGATGGCATCAGGCACCGGCCTCGTAGACTGCCCGCGCGTGAAGTTCGACAAGTGGCACGCGCTCGGGAACGACTACGTGATCGTCGAGGCGGCAGACCTCCCCGGGGAGCTGACGCCCGCCCGCGTGCGGGGGATCTGCGCTGCCCATACCGGTGTCGGCGCCGACGGCGTCCTCCTGCTTTCGGCCGCCGATGAGCCCGACTACGTCGCGCGGCTCCGGATCTTTAACCCCGACGGCTCGGAGGCGGAGCTGTCGGGGAACGGGGCGCGCGAGGCGATCCTCTACCTGCGCCGGCGTGGGTGGACCGAGGAGGACAGCTTCAGGGTCCAGACCGCGGCGGGCGCCATCCAACCCACGATCACCTCCGAGACGACGTGCACCGTCGACATGGGAACTGCCCGCTTGCGGTCGGCTGATTTCCCCACCGGCGACGACACCGGAGGCGGCGAGCTCACGGCGGGCGGACGGACGTTGCGCTTCCAGCACGTGCAGGTGGGCAATCCACAATGCTCGATCGAGGTCGCCACCGAAGACGAGCTCGCCTCTCTCGATCTGCCCGCCATCGGACCTGAGATCGAGCACAACGCGCTCTTCCCGAACCGCACCAACGTGTCGTGGTTCACCGTCCTCGGGCCCGGACGGATCCGCGCCCGCATCTTCGAGCGGGGGGCGGGGGAGACGCTCTCGAGTGGGACAGGCGCGACCGGCGCCGCCGTGACCTACGTGCTCCGCGGCGGCGACACCCCGGTCACGGTCGTGCTCGACGGCGGCGAGCTCGAGGTCGAGGTGGGGGAGGCCCTGCACATAAACCTGGCCGGCTGGGCCGTGCCTGTCTTCCGGGGCGAGCTCGCTCCGGGGTTCCTGGAGGAATTGGATGCGACCCAGTAGACGCCTCGAGCAGCTCCCGCCCTACCTGTTCGCCGAGCTCGAGCGGAAGGTCAGGGCCAAGCGCGCCGCCGGAGTGGACGTCATCAGCCTCGGGATCGGCGACCCCGACATGCCGACGTACGCGCCGATCGTTGCGGCGGCGCAGCGCGCGGTCGCCGATCCGGGCACGCACCGCTACCCGTCCAACCGCGGCCGCGCGGAGTTCCGTGAGGCCGTCGCGGCCTTCTACGCGCGCCGCTTCGGGGTCACGCTCGACCCCGAGACCGAGGTCATGCCCGCGATCGGCGCGAAGGAATGCATCTTCAACCTGGGTCTCGCCTTCCTCGATCCCGGCGACGTCGCCCTCGCCGCCGACCCCGGCTATCCGGTGTACACGGGCGGGCCGCTGCTGGCGGGGGGCGAGGCGTCGCTGATGCCACTGCTCCCTGAGCGCGGCTTTGCTCCCGACCTCGGGGCGATCGCTCCGGACGTCCTCGAGCGCGCGCGCCTCATGTTCCTCAATTACCCGAACAACCCGACCGGCGCCGTCGTCCCCGAGGGCCTGTTCGCGGACGTGGTCGCGCTCGCCGAGCGGACGGGAGTTCTCATCGTCCACGACAACGCCTACAGCGAGACCACCTACGACGGCTACGTCGCGCCCTCATTCCTCGCCACCCCGGGCGCCAAGGAGGTCGGCGTCGAGGTCTTCTCCCTCTCCAAGGGCTACAACATGACCGGCTGGCGTTGCGCTGCCATCGTCGGCAACGCCGATGCCATCGAGACCTACTGGCGGCTGAAGTCGAACATCGACTCGGGTCTGTTCGACGCGATTCAGCTCGCGGGCGCGGCCGCGCTCGCCCCGGCCCTCGACGCCGAGGTGCGGGCGATGAACGCCGTGTACCTACGGCGACGGGACCTTGTGTGCCAGGCCCTCGACCAAGCCGGGGTGCGCGTGACCCCGCCCAAGGGCACGATCTATATCTGGGCGCCGATTCCGCCCGGGTTCGCGTCGGCCGCCGAGTACTGCGAGCACGTGCTCGAAGAGGCCGCCGTCGTGATCTCCCCCGGCGGGGCGTACGGCCCCAACGGCGAGGGCTTCTTCCGTATCTCGCTGACTACTCCCGACGACCGCCTGCTCGAGGCGGTCGAGCGCCTGCGCCGGCTCTGAACACGGAGCAGCGCAACATCGGGCCCATGCCCCAAATGGCTTGGCGCGGGCGCCATCATGTGTGTTCTGAGGATTCCCGCCGTCATCGACAGGATGCCGCGCGCGGGCCGGATATCCGCCTTCGCACTGCCGCTCGTGGGCGCCATCGTGCTCCTCGGCTTCGGCGTTTCGGCTGGTGCGCCGAGGACGGTCGGCGCCTCGCGCACGGCCTCGCCCACGGCGGGACCGGTGGCGGGGCCGGTGGCGAAGGCGCCGGTGGCGAAGGTCACCTACAGCCCTCACGCTCCCTTCGGCGTCGGGGAGATCGTCGTGCGCTTCATCGACACGAGCCGGCTTGTGCGGATCAAGAAGCATCCGCCCCAGCCGCGTTCGCTCGTGACCATAATCCGCTACCCGGCCGCGGGCGATCCTTCGCAAGTGGATGTGCAGGGAGCCGCTCCGGCGACATCCTCGGGCCCGTTCCCACTGATCGTCTTCGGGCACGGATACGACGTCACGCCCGCGATCTACTCACAGCTGCTGCAGGCCTGGGCCCGGGCGGGCTATGTCGTCGCCGCGCCGGTCTTCCCGCGTACCAACGAGAACGCGCCCGGCGGCGCCGACGAGTACGACATCGTCAACCAGCCCGCGGACATGAGCTTTGTCATCACCCAGATCCTGGCCCAGAGCGCCCTCAGCACCGGGATCCTCTCGCAGCTCGTCGACCCCCACGAGATCGCCGTCTCGGGGCAATCCGACGGCGGCGAGACAGCGCTCGGCGCCGCCTACGACCCCTACTA